>CAZYRV010000035.1:5522-11158 GCA_964649485.1 uncultured Oscillospiraceae bacterium
ACCTGCTTGATGCGCTCAACGGCTGGCAGCTTGTCAAGGAGCTTAAAGCCGCAACAGGACTTCCCGCCGCAACCTCATTTAAGCACGTTTCGCCCGCAGGTGCGGCTGTGGGACTCCCGCTTTCGGACGTACTGAAAAAAATTTACTGGGTTGAGGATTTGGGTGAGCTTTCTCCCCTTGCCTGCGCCTATGCAAGGGCAAGAGGCGCTGACAGAATGTCCAGCTTCGGCGACTTTATTTCCCTCTCCGACACCTGCGACGAGGACACCGCAAGGCTTGTCGCCCGTGAGGTTTCCGACGGAATAATCGCCCCAGACTATACCGAAAAGGCGCTTGAAATCCTCAAGGGCAAGCGCAAGGGCAGCTATAATATCATTAAAATTGATGAAAGCTATGTTCCCGAGCCGATTGAGCGCAAGCAGGTTTTCGGCATCACCTTCGAGCAAGGCAGAAACGAGCTTAAAATTGATGAAAAGCTGCTTGAAAAGGTTGTAACCGTCAACAAAACTATTCCCGAATCAGCAAAAATTGACCTGATAATTTCACTTATTACGCTTAAATACACTCAATCCAACTCGGTTTGCTATGTTAAGGATGGGCAAGCAATCGGCATCGGCGCCGGTCAGCAAAGCCGTATCCACTGTACAAGGCTTGCCGGACAAAAGGCTGATAACTGGCTTCTCCGTCAGTATCCCAAGGTTTTAGAGCTTGATTTTCTTGACGAAATTTCCCGCCCGAACCGTGATAACGCAATTGACGTTTACATTTCCGAGGATTTTGAGGACGTGCTTGCCGACGGCGCTTGGCAGACGCTTTTCAAGACTAAGCCAGAGGTTCTTTCTCGTGAGGAAAAGCGGGCTTGGCTTGACAAGCAAAGCGGCGTGGCACTTGGTTCTGACGCATTTTTCCCATTTTCAGACAATATCGACCGTGCTAAACGCTCTGGTGTAAGCTATATCGCACAGCCCGGCGGCTCTATCCGTGACGATTTGGTTATCGAAGCCTGTGATAAATACGGCATTGCGATGGCATTTACGGGAATCCGCCTGTTCCACCATTGATGCCGATGAAAATAACTGAAAAATATCCGGAGCTTGAAGCCTATATTCTCTCAAAGCCCTTTGTTACTAAGGATTTCAAGGCTGAATGGGGCTGGGACAGATTTATGGTCGGCGGGAAAATGTTCGCTGCATTTTGCGGCGACGGCGGCGATAAACCGCTTATTACCATAAAATGTACACCTGCGACAAGCTTTATTTTACGGAATCAATACGCACCCGAAATCCGTGAGGGCTATTACATGAATAAAGTGCATTGGAGCAGTGTTGAAGCCGTCGGGAACGTGCCGTTCGAGGTAATAAAATCCATGGTTGACGAGGGCTATTCTCTGGTTTACAATACTCTCCCCAAAAAAAACAAGACGGAACTTGGAGGTCTGAAATGAACATTCTTGTTGTCGGCGGCGGCGGTCGCGAACACGCAATCGTTATGGCGCTTGCAAAGTCCGAGGTGTTCGACACCATTTACTGCGCCCCCGGAAACGCCGGTATAAGCCGCTTTGCCCGCTGTTTTGACGTGAAGGCGACGGACATTGACGGCATGGTTGCGCTTGCGCACGAGGTTAAAGCCGACTATGTTTTTGTTGCCCCTGACGATCCGCTTGTGCTGGGCATGGTTGACAGAATGCAGGCCGAGGGCTTTAAAACATTCGGCCCGAAAGCAAATGCGGCGATTATCGAGGGAAGCAAGGTTTTTTCAAAGGGATTGATGAAAAAATACGGTATTCCCACAGCTAAATATGAAACCTTCACCGATGCCGCAAAGGCGATTGAGTACGTCAAAAACGAAAACTCCTTCCCCGCCGTTATCAAGGCGGACGGGCTTGCGCTTGGCAAGGGAGTTATCATTGCACAAAATATGGAAGAAGCCGAAGAAGCAATAAATTCCATGATAAACGACCGTAAATTCGGCGAAAGCAGCAAGGAAATTGTAATTGAGGAATATCTTGACGGCATTGAGGTAACTGTTCTTGCCTTCACCGACGGAAAGTGCGTTAAACCGATGATTTCGTCGATGGATCACAAGCGTGCTCTCGACAACGACGAGGGCTTAAACACCGGCGGAATGGGAACGATTGCACCGAATCCGCATTATACCGACGAAATCGCAAGGCGCTGTGAACAGGAAATTTTTCTGCCGACAATCAACGCAATGAATGCCGAGGGCAGGACATTTTCGGGCTGTATTTACTTTGGACTTATGCTGACCAAAAACGGGCCTAAGGTGATTGAATATAACGCACGTTTCGGCGACCCCGAAACTCAGGTTATTCTTCCGCTTTTGGCAACTGATTTCGGCGAAATTGTTACGGCGATTTACGAACAGCGGCTTTCTGAAATTGACGTCGAATGGACGGATAACGCCTGCGCCTGTGTCGTAATGGCAAGCGGCGGTTATCCGCAAAAATACGAAACAGGCAAGGAAATTTTCGGGCTTGACGACAACGGACAGGTTGAAAATGCGTTTGTTTTTCATGCGGGAACAAAGCTTGCCGACGGAAAATATCTTACAAACGGCGGCAGAGTTCTGGGAATAACAGCCACCGCAAAAACCCTTGACAAGGCTCTCGAAAAAGCGTATAATGCAGTTGAGAAAATCAAATTTGACGGTGCGCATTATAGAAAAGATATTGGCGCAAAAGCCGTAAAATAATATCCCGGGAGGATTTATGACAAAGGAAACTATTCTTATTATCGACTTTGGCGGTCAATACAACCAGCTTATCGCCCGCCGTGTCCGTGAAAACAACATCTACTGTGAGGTCATTTCGTACAAAACTCCGCTTGCCGAAATCAAGGCGAAAAGCCCTAAGGGAATAATTTTTACCGGCGGGCCGAACAGCGTCTATGCCGAAAATTCTCCTACGATTGACAAGGAAATTTTCGAGCTTGGAATCCCTGTTTTTGGAATATGCTATGGCGCTCAGCTTATGGCGCATCTTCTCGGTGGAGTTATTGACAAGGCGTCGGGCGACGCAAGCTCTGAATTTGGCAGAACCGAAACTGTCGTCAACCCGCTTTCCCCGCTTTTTAAGAACGTTGACGAAAAAATCGTCACATGGATGAGCCACAATGATTACATCAAAACCCTTCCTACGGGCTTTAAAATCATTGCGGGAACGCAAAAATGCCCTTTTGCGGCAATTTCGAATGAAGAAAAAAAGCTTTACGGCGTGCAGTTTCACCCAGAGGTTAATCACACACGGCTCGGCTCTCTGATTATCAAGAACTTTCTTATCGGAATATGCGGCTGTTCGTGCGATTGGACAATGGAAAACTATGCCAAGGAAGAAATCCGCCGAATCCGTGAAAAGGTCGGCGACAAGAAGGTTTTGCTTGCGCTTTCGGGCGGAGTTGACAGCTCGGTCGCCTGTGCATTGTTGTCGAAAGCTGTCGGCGACAAGCTTACCTGTATTTTTGTAGACCACGGCTTTATGCGCAAAAATGAGGGCGACGAGGTTGAAGCCGCATTTAAAAACTGGAAAATCAACTTTATTCGTGTTGATGCGTCAGAACGTTTTTTAAGTAAGCTTGAGGGCGTTTCCGACCCCGAAACAAAGCGTAAAACAATCGGCGAGGAATTTATCCGTGTGTTTGAGGAAGAAGCCAAGAAAATCGGCAAAGTCAACTTCCTTGTTCAGGGAACGATTTATCCCGACGTAATCGAAAGCGGAATCGGCGACGCATCAGTTATCAAGAGCCATCACAACGTCGGCGGATTGCCCGATTATGTTGATTTTGAGGAAATAATCGAGCCGCTGCGCTCGCTGTTTAAAGACGAGGTTAGAAAGCTCGGCGAAGCTTTGGGCTTGCCAAGCTATCTCGTTTGGCGCCAGCCCTTCCCCGGCCCCGGGCTTGCAATCAGAGTTATCGGCGAAATAACCCGTGAGCGCCTTGACATTCTGCGAGATGCCGACTTTATTTTCCGTGACGAAATCGCCAAAGCGGGGCTTGAACGCACGATTAACCAATACTTTGCGGTGCTTACTGATATGCGTTCTGTCGGAGTTATGGGCGACGACCGCACCTACGATTATACACTGGCACTCCGCGGCGTTGTGACAACCGACTTTATGACGGCGGATTTCGCAAGAATCCCTTATGAAGTGCTTGAAACGGCTTCGGTTCGTATCGTAAACGAGGTTAAGCACATAAACAGGATTGTTTATGATATTACAAGCAAGCCGCCCGCAACGATTGAGTGGGAATAATAACCATTGCTCTCCCGTTTGAACATCTGGTTCAGACGGGAATTTTCTTGACTTAACCGCCAAATCTTGCTAAAAACCTATTTCCAAAGGAAAAGCCATGAAAAAACACCCATACTTGCTTTGGCAGCTTATCGGCTGGGGAATAATGCTTGCCGACTTAATCTATATGATAATCACGGTTGAAAACGACATTGAAATAAACTATCCCTTTTTGGTTTTCACCGCAATAGGCGCAAGCTTTGTGATAATGATTTCGCCTATTATTATTTTTTCAAAACGCAGGGCAAAAAATTATCCCGAAAAAAACAGAATAAATAATCTGATAATAGGTATTCATTCTAAAGTAGAAACATTTATTGTCATGTTTCTCCTTATAGCGCTTTTCTTGTCTATTTTAATTGTTGTTTGCTATTGGGGGCTTCCGATTTTGGCGCCGCTTGCTTTTGTGGTGTCAGTTGTGCTTTATTCGTTATGGGTCAAAAGCATAAGAAAACGATTTTTTATAGTCAAGGACGGCGCAGAAAAATGCAGGATTATAAATACCGATGATTCAGCAGTAATCGATACGCTTTTTGAAAATTCAGCACTTTTTTTCATTGGAAATCCTACAAACGAAACCTTAAATTTTATTTACAACGCTTTGTGCAAATTCGGCTCTGTCAACGGAGAAAACATTGATATTTATGCTGTGAAATCTGAAAGCTTTGCGGAGAAATACAATATTTCACTGCCGAGCGGTCACATGGCTCTTTGTATAATTGCCGATGAAGAGCTTAAAAAATCTCCGCAAATTAAGAGAATTTTTTACCGTGTTGAAGCAGTTACAACCGAATTTCCGCCAAATATCTTCTACCTAAACGCTTTGCCTAAATGCTGTATGGCTAAATGGCAGACTCTTGCCGCCTTCAAGGAAGAAAACGGCGGGCTTTTCCTGCTTTGCGAAAATTGCGGGTCAAGCTTTGACACTCTTGAGGACGCGGAAAAAGGCTTTGTTTCAAGCAAAAAACATGAGTTTTATTCGCCGGCGACAATTGAGGAAATCCGTGAAGCCGGGTGGTATCACAAGGCAAGCAGCTATGATGAGGACGGCAGAAAAATAAAAACGGAAAAGTTAGAAGGTGGGATTCCTGCCGCCGATGTTGACGATAAAATACATAAAAAGATGCTGTCTAAGCTCGGATTTTTCCGCTTTGGAATCGGCATAACCTGCCTTTTAACCGTGCTTTTCGGAGTTGCCTTTTGTCTTGGAATTTTCAATGAATATCATATGCTTCTTAAAAATATCTGGGCGGCAATTTTGGTTGGAGGCGGGTTTCTTTTATGCGGTTTAAACGCTTTTTGGCAGCTTAAAAGCTATATAAAAATC
>CAZYRV010000035.1:11168-16746 GCA_964649485.1 uncultured Oscillospiraceae bacterium
ACATTATCTTTTTTATTTGTGCAAGGTCAAAGAAGTTATTTCGAATCAACAGCTTATTGTTGACGAACCTCTTTATAAAGAGGCTTTTTATGATGAAACAGACCTGCCGAATTTAAGCAAAACAAGGTTTCCTGACGATGAAACACTTGTTTATGTCGCCGAATTTGAAAATAAATGGTATGCGTTTAACGCCGATTATAACTGAATCGGTCTATTGTCAATGCTATAAAAACAATGATTGGCAACATTTATTTTGAAAATATAGTATGAAAGTCAGCTCTTCGCCTTGAACAATGTTGAATCACCCTTAGCGTTAGATGAATTTGATAACAATTTGAGCCGCAGAATTATCCGCGGCTCTGTTTGGATTTTAATTTGAAATCAATCGCTTAATTTTTAAGCGGTAAGCGTTCCGTTTTCGCTTATCAAAAGCATCAGAATTTTTTCTTCCTTGCCTGTTTCGGCGTTTACATATACAAGAACCTGCTGCCCGTCATAGGACGAACACCTGAATTCATAGCAATAAATCTCGTTTTGTCCCTCGGACGGAATTAAACAAAGCTTTGTTCCCTCAATCGAAAGCGCCGTCGAAACAGCCTGCCTTGCCTGCTCTGCCGTGATTGTCGGTGCGTTAAGCTGGCGGTTTGTTTTGTTGGTGATATAGCCTCTGCCGTCGTACGACATGATTTCGCCGTTGTCCAGAGCGACACCAACCTTGATTAAATCGGTATACATTGTTACATCATTAACAAAACCCGCAAAGTTAATCACGCAAACGCCGTTTTGTATTTCATAATAGGTTTCGGTTACGTCATAAACTCCAAGTGTTGAAAGATATTGCTTTGCGGTTTTAACAGCTTCTGCCGCCGACATAATGTTGTCGCCGACCTGCCGATATTTAAGCATATAGGTGAGAAGCCCGCCCTGCTTTGTAACCCCGACGGTAATATTATCCTTCTGGAAAACATAGGACGGCATTTTTCCCGCTTCGTCCTCGCCTTGTTCAAGCCCTGTATCCTTTGCGGCTTTTTCAGCGATAGCCTTTGCCTGCTCGAGAGTAATTTCTTCTAAGCCCTCAAGCATTGCGGGAGATTTCTGCATGAGGTGGTCGGAAAACGGTCCGTCATAAATAAGCGTCGGATATTCCTGAAAGCCGTCCTCAACAGATCTGAAGCTGTCAGCAATGTTCGCAGGCTCTTGGCTTGCATCGTCAGCCGCCTTGATTGATTCGGCTGTGACATCGTCAAATGTGATATAACCGTTGTTTATCTGGTTTATTGTGTCCCAGAGGCTCTGGCTTATATCAGTGCAATAGCCGAGAAGTGTTGATATATTCTGCTTTTCCTCATCGGTAAGGCTTTCTCCGTTTGCGCATTTCTGCGAAAGGCTCTTGGAATAATTTCCAACCTGTGACAAAAACTTATAGGTGTTTTCAAGATTAAGCTTTGCCATCGGAAGCTGTGACAACGACACCTTTGCGGTTGAGGCATCGCTCCAGAGCTTGCCCGAAAGGTCTGTCATATACTCGGGTGAGGAGGCATAAACCCCTTTGTTAAGCGAGGTTTTGATGTTCTCAACGCTAAGCGACAGGTCTTCCATCGCACGCATATAACCATATTTAACCTGAAGCTTTAAGTCCGTAAGCTCGTTTCCTCTTTGCCATGCAAGACCTGCAAGGGCGGCGGCAATTGCGATAAAAAAGCTTATAATTCGCACAAAAGCACGTGTAGAAATATTTCGCATAATAAAATTCCTTTCTTTTTTCATTAGTTTTTCAAAAATCAACGTTATTATTCATGATTTAAAAAAACAATGACAAAGAAAGGAATTATAAATTTTTCTTCATATCCAGAACGTCAAGCCCGTACTCAATAAACTGTTTTCTAAGCAGTTCTTTCGGCACAAAGCGGTTGAATTTTCCCGAAAGTGCGACATCTCTAGGCACAGGAAGCGAATGACTGTCAAAATCGCCCGTTATAATCTCATCGAGCATAATTTCAAGCTCGTGCGTATCGATTTCGCCGTTTATCACAATGCAAATCGGAATATAGCCGTAATAGTAAAGCGCACAGTTAAGCCCTTTGCCAAGAAGCGAATAGTAAAGCGCCGACATTGCCTTTGTTCCGAGCCACGGAAAAACCGCAAGAGTCCCCCGGCTTAATCGGATTGCCCTTCGGCGGGTTATTTCCGCTTTTCTTGCACTTTTTCTGATTTCCTCAAGCCGAGCTTTTGCGCTTTCGCCCAAATAGGAATATTCCTTGTCGCCGTCGAGGATTTCACGCATTTTTTTAAGCACCCTTGTGTGAGTAAATTCGTTTCCTGTGTCAATCCATGCGTTGCTTGAAATTCCGCTTATGTGTTTTACATAAATTGTCTTATCCTTATCGTCAAGGTCGGTGACCTCCCAAGCATAGCCCGCAAGCGAAAACTGTGTTCCGACGGGAAAAGGGCTTTGCACAGAGCCGATTTCCTGCCCCTTATTCCTGACGGTGTAGGTTTCTTGTGTTTCGAAAACAGCGAAAAATTCAAAGCTTCCTGTTTCAAATTCGCCTCGTTCGCCGATTAAAACACTTCCGTCAACAACCTCAATTTGCTTTTTCTCAAGCATGAACAAGAGCAAAAGCTTAAAATCGTCCTGACTGACATTTTTAAAAACATCAAGAGTTAAAAGCGTTTCGGCAAGCTTTGCCGCACTCATTCCGCCGCCGCAAAGCACGCTCATGGTCTGATGATAAAGCAAACCGTAAGGATAGCGGCTGTGAACGGCGGGTTCTATCCAGCGTTCTTCCAAATAAAGCTGAATTATTGCTATGCACATGACAAAATCCCAGTTTATATCCTTATAAAACTCAACATTTACGGCGGCAATATCTTTTTTAAACGCAAACCACATCTCTGACGGATTGCCCCGCCTTCCCGTGCGCCCAAGGCGCTGGACAAAGGACGAAACCGTAAGCGGACACCCTGTCTGAACGATTCTTTCGAGATTTCCCAAGTCGATTCCAAGCTCTAAAGTAACCGTTGCGCCTGTGCAAACAGGCATTTCACCCACTTTCATGGTCTGCTCGGTAAATTCTCTCAGGCTTGCGGAAATATTTGCATGATGAACGAAATAGCTGTCCTCATGCCCGTTTTTGCGTGCACGTTCACGCAGGCTTGCTATGTTAGTTTCAACTTCTCCCTTAGAATTAGAAAAAAGTATCACTCTTTTACCCAAAGTTACCGTATAAAGGTAATCGTAATAGCTTTTCCACAGCTGCCTTGCCTGCTCGTCCTCAATACCTTTTTTTACAGGAAAATACTGCACTGAAAGCCGAATGCTTCTTCCCTGCTCTGCAAGCTTCGGCGCCACACAACGGCGGCTTGTCCCCATGCCGAACCATTCCATCGCAGTGGTAAAATCGCCGAGGGTTGCGGAAAGCCCGATCCGCCGAGGGTCCTTGCCGATAAGCCGAGAAAGCCGCTCGATAAGCGACATAAGCTGGATTCCTCTGTCGTTATTCATGAAATAGTGAATTTCGTCTATGATGATAAACCGCAGGTCCGAAAAAAGCCGTATTGCGGCGGTTTTATTGCGCATAAGCATTGCTTCAAGCGATTCCGGAGTAGTTTGAATTATCCCCGACGGATTTTTCAAAAGCCTTTTCTTTGCTGATTGCGGCGCATCGCCGTGCCATTTCGTAACGTTTATTTCCCCCTCCGCCAGAAGCTCTTCAAGGCGGAAAAACTGGTCGTTTATAAGCGCTTTAAGCGGGCTTAAATACAAAACTCCCACCGATTTCGGCGGGTTTTCTGATATAAGCGTAAGGACGACGGATTTTCGGTGATTTCGGTAAGCACCGGCAGAAACGCCGCCTCGGTTTTGCCCGAAGCCGTTCCCGACGAGAGAAGAAGATTATCGTCCGTGTCGAATATTACGTCGCAGGCGACAAGCTGAACCTCCCGCAGTTCTTCCCATTTATTACTGTAAATATAATCCTGTATAAACGGCGCAAGCCTGTAAAAACCCCTGCTCATAGCGAAAACTCCGCAAATTCGCCGCCAACCGTCCCGCCCTCAGGAACAGGCTTTGCATACTCAAAGCCCCCGCCCATTATCTCATCAACAGGCTTGTCGGGATTTTGGCTTACTATGTTCAAAAGCTCGATAAAATCACGAATAACCTCACGGGGAGTAATGTTTTTATCAGCGCCGATACGCTCGTATTCAAGCTTGATAAACCGCACCAGATCGTCCTCGGTCAACCGCTTGCCATAGCCGTACAAATCGGCGTGAATCTCCGAAAGCTTTTCCGTAAGCACCGTCATTTCCTCATAGCCAAGCGGAGCAAGCCTTATAATCGGCGCAAGCATATCACGGGTATCGTCGGTTGAAAACCTGCCCCTGTCAAGCCTGCTTCTAAGCGCCTCATAGCTGAAAATGCCTCGCCTTTTGTCCTCGACACAGGCAGGCGTTCCGCACATAATTATGCCGAGATGCTTTGCTTTCCCTTGAAGCGCATCGTTGTACATGGCAAGAATTTTTTCATAATTATACTGTCTTGTAATTGAATGGGGAATATTGCTTATATTTACAAGTTCGTCAACCATCATAATAAGCCCTTTATAGCCCGCAAAAACCAAAAAAGCCGCAAAAAGCTTTACATATTCATACCAGTTTTCGTCGGTGATAATAGTGGTTATTCCCAAATCCTGCCTTGCTTCTGTTTTAGTTGAATATTCGCCTCTAAGCCAGCGCAAAGCAGCACTTTTGCGCATTTCATCGCCCTCACGAGCCGCCTTATAGTAAGCGCTTATCACCTTGGCGAACTCAAAGCCGCTTACCATGCCCTCAAGCCTGTTTGCAACAGCAAAAATCTCGCTTTCAACCCGAGAATGAAAGCCGCTTGAATCGGGGGAAATTCCCTCTGAAATAACCTTTGCCTGAACGGACGAAATCCACTTTTCCAAAATAAGCGGAAGCGCACCGCCGTCAGGTCTGGTTTTGGTTGACATATTTTCCATAAGCTCTCGATATGTCGCCAAGCCCTGCCCTTTTGTGCCGGAAAACCTGCGTTCGGGCGAGAAATCCGCATCAATAACAACAAAGCCCCTGTCCATGACGTGCTGACGCATTGTCTGCAAAAGAAAGCTCTTACCGCTTCCATACTTTCCCACGATAAAGCGGAATGCCGCACCGCCGTCCTCAACAATATCGACATCGTGCAAAAGTGCGTTTATTTCGGTTTCACGCCCGACAGCAATATATCCAAGCCCTGTGCGAGGCACAACGCCGCCTTTAAGAGAATTTATAAGTGACATAGCTATTCTTTTGGGAATTTTTACCGCCATCTGCTCACTCCGTCCTATAATTCAAGCTCTTGTACATACTCATCATAAATATAAGGCGCTTCCTCGCCGCATTCTATAATATTATCGCCGACAATTTCAAGCGCTTTTTCGTTTATCGCCTCAAGCATAACCTCGGGTAAAATGCCGTTTTTACCACAAATTTTTCTTATATCACCGCCGCTTAACAGCGCTTGCACAACACTTTTTTCAGCATCAGACAAAGCGTTTGACAACGCCTGACATTCGTC
>CAZYRV010000035.1:16756-20153 GCA_964649485.1 uncultured Oscillospiraceae bacterium
ACAGCACTTTCCGTCGTATTTACATTATTTTCATTATCAACGGTTATCTCATCATCAAAATCTTCTGCTTCTTCATCGATAATCAGCCTTTTCGCAAGCTCATCGGCGCTTTTTCTAATCCCGTCAAGTCTTGTCAAATCAATTTCAACAGGCTTTTGTTCGACGACAGGCTCTGTATATTCTTCCGCCTTTTTCGAGTTGAACATAAACGGTTCAAGCCCTGCTTTGCTGTAATATTCGTCAACCGCCAGCCTTAATACTTGCTCAAATTCGGGTGTGCAAACCACGTCACGAACCTTTTTTCGGGTCGAAAACTCACGATAAACCGCTTTTGTATTTGCCTTAAGTCTATAAGAAAAGCCTGTCAAAAGCCGCAGCTCCGACTCGACAACACGAAGCAAAAAAGCGTTAAATTCACGGTAAATAAAGCCGCTTAGCCGATAATAGCGCCAAATGCCGTTTTTACAGGAATAGCGCTCGCCGGCGTTTATATAATATTCTGCGTCGGGATATTCAGCAGTTTTACAGTAAATTGCACCTCGAAAAGGCGACCAGATTTTTTCCTCCCGAAGCCTGCCCTCCAAAAGCTCTGAAAGCTTTATTTTACGTTCGGCAAGATAGGTTTCGGCAGCTTTAAGAGCATTTTCAAGCGCTTCCTCTAGCTTATTCTTTGGAAATTTAATCAAAAAAATGCTGTCGAAAATTTTATAAGAGCTTTCGTACGAAATATGCTTAAGCATTTTCGAATAATCGCCTTGTAATATTTTTACTGTATTTGTAGATATTGTTTTGCCCTTAACAGGAAAATCAGCAGTAAGCGCCGAAAAATCGCAGTCGATATTATTAAAAGCCAAAAAATCCTTAAGCCAAAGAGGAATATAATGGTCAAGCCCCTTGTCGAATTTTCGGCAATTTTCCCAAAGCTCTAAAAGCTTGTTGACTGATTCCATAGGAAACGCAACGCCGATTCCGTTTAAAAGTTCGTATGCGTAAAGCCTGACATAGGCGACGTCAACCTCGATATAATCGCCTTTGCGGACGTTTGTCCGCCACGTGAAATACGTGCGGAGCTGTGCAAAGCTCATATTTTCAAAACAAGGGCGATAATCGTTATAGAAGGCTTGCGTTGAAAAATCGTCAGTAAAATCCTCCATAAACCGTGCTTGAGCAAGGAAAATACGTTCGACAGAACCAAAACCGCTTTCGTGGCTTGCCGCAATTTTTCTCATCTCTAAAAATCGTGCTTTTTTAGGATTTATTTCTGCTGATTCCTTAGGAATAGGCTGTGACACAGGCTTGTTCGTTCCTTCAAGCTCAAATTCCGTCGGCTCATCTCCGTATTCATTGCGCAGCTTTTCAGCGACAAGCCGCCGAATTTGCTCGGCAAGCTCTTCGCTTGAACGATAACCGATATTTATGAACTTTTTGAAATCCATATCTGACATAAAACTCACCTTATTTATAGGAATAAAGGCGGCACTTAATCATACCGTTGTAGAGCTTTCGGTTTTTTATCGCCTGCATACCGAAAAGCCCCTCGAATTTTTCATCAGGGGTAATTATAAAAAGGCTGTTTTGCTTTCTCGGCAAAAGCACTTTTCCCATTGTTTCGTAAAGCTCTCTCGCCTTTTCAACGTCAAGAAGCCTTTCGCCATAAGGCGGATTGGTGATAACTTTCAGGTCGCGCGTCATATAGGAAAAATCCTTTATATCCCGCTTTTCAAAGCGGATACGGGCGATTACGCCGGCTTTTCTCGCATTTTGCTCCGCAAGCTTAACCGCCTCGTTATCAATATCAAAGCCATAGCCGATAAACTGTGCGTCACGCTTGATTCTTTCGAGGGCGGCGGATTTTTCAGCGCTCCAGATTTCCTTGGGCAAAAAGCCGTATTGCTGTGCGGCAAATTTTCTCGATAAGCCCGGTGCAATATTCATAGCCTTGAATGCGCTTTCAATAAGAAACGTTCCCGAGCCGCAGAACGGGTCGCAAACCGCATCGATTTCTCTGACACGGGCCAAATCTACTATGCCCGCCGCAAGGGTTTCCTTGATTGGCGCTTCTGTTGAGTTTCGGCGATAGCCACGCTTGTGAAGCCCTTCCCCGCTTGTATCAAGCACAATAGTCACTTCATCTTTAACTATCGAGAACTGAAAACGAAGCTTTTCGCCGCTTTCCTCAAGAATACTCATTCCATAATGCTCGCCAAGCCGTCTTGCCATCGCCTTTTTGATAATACTTTGGCAGGCGGGAATGCTTGTAAGCTTTGAATTAAGCGAATAGCCTTTATTTGGAAAAGCGTCAAGCCTTCCGACGAATTGCTCAAGCGGAAGCTTGTAAACCCCGCTGAAAAGCTCGTCAAGGGTTTCGGCACGGAATTTTCCGACGATAATGCCGACACGCTCTGCTGTGGCAAGGCAGATATTCGCTCTTGCAAGCAAGCTTTCGTCGCCGTAAAAGCAAATATGCCCGTCAGAGGCAGAAATATTCTGCGCACCGAGGCTTTTAAGCTCAAAGGACAGCACCTTTTCAAGTCCAAAATGGCATGGTGAAATATACGTATAATTACTCAAATGCTGCTCCTTTGTCATAAATGCTTAAGCTTTCACCTCACAATAGCGTGGTGTTGTTATTTTAATCAATTTCCTCCTCGGGGAGGTTGTCACGTTTGTAATAGCCCGTAAGCTTATCCTTAGTCTTGCTTGTTGCGGGAAGCCCTGTTTTTGCGTCAAACATAAGCTCGATTACGTTCGGGTCGGGCATGAATTTCTGAACCTGAGTTGTGTCAACAAGCTCAATCATAATATCATGCCAGATCTGCGCCGCCGCCTTTGCGTTTGTGGAATAGAGAGAAAACTCTCGGTTGTCGTCATAGCCAAGCCAGACTGTTCCGACATATTCTGGGGTAAGCCCCGCAAAAAGAAGGTTTGCCTCATCATTTGACGTACCTGTTTTACCTACGACTTCAACATTGCCAAGACGTGCATAGGTTCCTGTGCCGCTATAACCGTTTACAACGTTGTACATCAGGCGGTTCGTTATCCATGCGGCTTCTGATGATAGGGCATTTATTCCGACATTATCCTTTTCAAGTATAACCTTGCCCTTTGAATCCGTAACCTTTGAGTAAAGCGACGGCTCATAATAAACGCCGCCGTTGCCCATTGTCTGGTATGCTGCGGCAAGCTCATAAAGATAAACGCCCTTTGTAAGTCCGCCTAGGGCAAGCGCCGAAAGCGAATATGAATCTTCTTCTGTGAGAGTTGTAAAACCAAGCTTATACTTAAGGTGGTCATAGGCTTTTTGCGTCGTCAGAAGCTGAAGAGTGCGCACGGCAATGGTATTCCGTGAATATTTCACAGCGTCATAAACGCCCATAAGCGTACCGTCGCCGCCCTC
>CAZYRV010000036.1:0-6784 GCA_964649485.1 uncultured Oscillospiraceae bacterium
TCTCGAAACCGCAGGACTGGATTTGGGGTTACCCACTTGATTTAGCGAAGAGCCAATAAGGATTACGAGCTTGCGGGCTTTGAATACAGCGAAGCAAAAAAGGCATATCACACTGAGCAGATGATTTGCGAGATTCTAATGCTTTTGGAGCAGTCGGTCATAGCGCTGGACGAGGAATATGAAACCAAGCAGACTGCCATGAATACCGACTTATCCAAAGCGGCGAAAAAGGAATGGTATCTGCGGCACAAGGACAAAGGCATGGAAATGTAACAGTTTATCTGTGGAAAAAGGAGCGTAAAAATGATATAATTGAATTAAATCAACAGCATTTTAATTTTTTCGGATTTTGATGTAACAATCTGCTTTAGATTCTGATTATATAGGTGAAGGGACGAAAGGAGGCGATTGATTTGGACGACAGCAGGATAATTGATTTATTCTTTGAGCGCTCGGAAAAAGCAATTTCCGAACTGTCGTTGAAGTACGGCGGAATATGCCTGAAAGTTGCGACAAATGTTCTTCGGAATCATCAGGACGCAGAAGAATGTGTGAATGATTCATATTTAGGCGTTTGGAACGAAATACCGCCGAAAAGACCAAATCCCTTACTTGCTTTTGTGTGCAGACTTGTCCGCAACATCTCTATAAACAGATATGAATACAATTCGGCACAAAAGCGCAAAGGCATTTATGATGTTTGTCTTGACGAATTGCAAGAGTGTATTTCATCTAACGAAACAGTTGAATCAGAATACAGTGCAAATGAGCTATCAAGGCTTATTGACGAGCATTTAGACACGCTTGACAACACAAACCGAATGGTATTTGTAAGACGGTATTGGTACATGGATTCGTTCAAAGATATTTCATCAGCGTCTGGTTTATCCGAAGGTGCGGTCAGAACCCGCTTGTCGCGTTTGCGTAATAATCTGAAAGAATTTCTTGAAAGTCGAGGTATAATTGTATGAAAAGGAAATTACTGATGAGCGCAATCGGCGGGATAAGCGATTCCCACATTGTAGAGTTCGCGGATGTCAAACCGCAAAAAAAGAGCGCTGCATTATGGGTGAAAATCGTTTCCGTCGCTGCGTGTCTCGCTTTGGTAATAATAGCGATTCCCGTGATTAACAACATTGTTAATACTCCCGGAGGTTCAGTTTCTGCAATTCCATTTGTTAAAATCAACGATATGATTTATATTATTGATTCTAACTATCCGAGTACAACAACTACCGAATTACCCAACGAATATGTGATTATCGGAAAAGTTGAACGGAATCCATCGTCCGATAAATCTCAGGAGATAATTAACGGCGATGGAGCAGGATGTAAGGTGGGAGATAAAATCTTCCAAGCGCCGGATTCGCCAAATGAGGTCTATGTTTATACAACATTGTTTTCTGGAAGTGGCGAATATCGGTATATTCGATTCGTTTATAAGGACTGATAAAATTTTGAGGAGGAAAAAATGAAACGATTACTTGCTGTGTTTTTAGTGATATGGGTTCAAGGTTGATATTGTATTTCGTAAATTATTGAAATAGCAGTTTAGACAGGTAATAGTTATTTCCGCTTTTATTGCTATTTCTCGATTTCTATGCCCATTTCACGGAGCTTCTTTTCAATTTCCTCACGGTCAAGATCTCCTTTTGCAAAAGCCTTTTGCAGTCCTGGTCCAAAGCTGATTGATTTCGGCATAGCAGGCGGAAATTTTGCAGATAGTTCTTCAGGTGACCATCCGCTGTTGCACCATAGATGAGACTTGTTCTGATATTCCATCAAAGGGTTGAGAAAGGTTTCTAATGCTGCCTTGCTTTCCCATACGACACCTTCATCTTCAAATAGCTTACTGACATATTGAATATTAAAATAGGCAAGATTCACATGTATGAATAATGAGTTCATGATCTTGTCTGATGTCGAAATATTCGCAGCTTCCTTGATTTTTGCTTTTTTAGATTCCGATTTGTAATATTTAAGATCAAATTGTTCTGTTTTGTTGAGAGCTATGATCTCGAAGAGTTTCTTTCCCTTATGCTCACCTTCGGAAACTTTAAGTTCTTTGACAATTTTTTTCAGCTTTTGATCATACATCGGCTGCTCAGCCACTGTATAGAAATCTTTCGGTATGAAATATTGCTTGCCCATTTGCTCATCCGCAAGGTCATATAATCTGCGGAATTTGCTGTATCCGTCAAGAATAAGCCTTTTATCGGCGATGATACGTTCCTCGTCCCTGCGTGTCTCATCTGAGTAGACCTCATCGACCTCCAGAACATAATACGGAAGATTTTCACGTCTTGCTACTGATGAAAATGCCATGAACTCCTTTTTATGTATTTTCGGCTCAACCTGCCTACATATCTTCCACGCACTTACCAATTCGATTGCTCCATATAAATTGGCACAGGCAGCGTAGAAACGGTGCAGTTTATCGGCTGTTTCAGGCTTATATTCGCTCAACATTTTCTCAATGCCTTTCTGTGATAGGGGTTTAGGTAATACTGACATGATGCTCCTCCTTGTTTATATTCACTTTATTATGAATTTATCGTCCGTATTGGCACTATCGCCTGACAGATAACGTTCCGCTTTCCTGCCTTATTGCATCAACAATACCGTTTTCGGTTATTTCTTTTGCAAAAGCCGATGCGTGTCTGCCTATGTCCTGTTGTTTTGCAACATCATCAATCGTCAAAACAGCATTTGCAGACGCATTGTCTTCGAATATCTTGCACTTGCGATACATGATGCATTGCTCAGTCGATGTGAAGTGTTTTCCGTCAAGGTAAAACTCGCTGTGATACCAATTGCTGAGATAGCCGTTCGGCTCATCAGGCTTATGAAAGAAAATGGCATTGGATGTTTGACCGTTGATATGAAGCTTATCACCGGTCTCTTTTGCCTTTTTGACAGCATCAACAGTTTCAGAAAGCCACTCGTTATAGTAGTCGTACTGCGGCTTTTCCCGCCAATCAAGAAGTCCGTTTAAGGTAGTTCTGTCCTCGTCGATGCTCTTACACTTATACTGCTCATCGTTACGATTGACCGTGACATGATGATGACCGTTTTCGGAAAACTCGACCTTATAAATGCAAAAGCACGTCCAGCTTCTGTGAGCGTACAGCGTATTGCCGTCCATATACCAGAACCATTTATCTTCCATTTCCTTCGGAATGTTTCCTTTTCGGAGAACAGACATCTGTTCAGCCGTAAACTGCCTGTCAAGATAGAATTCGTCCGTTTCTGACGGCAGATCAAAGGTTGTACAATCCGAGCGAACGGCGATCTTATACATAGGAGCAATCTCAGCCAATGCTTCCTGTCCAGCTTTGTAAATACTGTCGCTCAGAACTGCAAATACGATCTTCATATCGGTATCGGGATTTTTATTCAGAAAATCATTGCAAGCCTGTATTGCCTTTCTCCAAGCCTGTTCAAGTGGATAACCGAAAATGCCGGCAGAAATCAGCGGAAAGCCGATAGATTTGCAGCCCTTTTCAGCCGCAAGCTCAAGCGAACGCTTATATGCGGAATAAAGTAGCTTCGGCTCAACCCCAAATACCGCCACAAGAAAAAGTTCCTTTCGATCGAAGCGAGGTAATGGCGATATACAGACACGCCGTTACCGGGGATGAATTTGGGCTTTGTATGCTGATTTTGTTAGGAACAGGAGTGCGACCGCAAGAATTTAGGGCTTTAAAAGGGACCGATTTCGATCTTGACAGATTAAGCCTTACGATCAGCAGAGCAATAAAAGAAACAGGTGAAGAGGGTGTAACTAAAACCCGAAAGCCGCGCATAATACCAATACAACCATCTCTCGCTCGACATCTTCGCAGTAAAATTTCAAAAGATTATATATTTGGCGGAGAACATTTTGCCGCTCGTGATACGTTTAGAAGCTCGTATGAGGCGTTTTTTAATAGAATGAATAAGCAGAGAGCAAAACAGGGGAAACCGCCCTTGAAAGTGTTGCCGCCCCAATCCTGCCGACATACATACAGCACAGAATTGCAAGCTCGGGGCGTTCCTATTGAAATAGTTTCGTCATTGTTGGGGCATTCAAACCTAAAAACAACGGAAGGTTACACACATTTAAATAACATAGATGTTTTAAGAGCGGCGATTGATAAAGCAAAATAGGCATGGCGCGCTTTTTCTATAGCGTCTATTACATCTATAATTACATCTATTCAAGCTTTTTCAGCCGTTCCCAACCGATTTTAAACCACAAACAAAATCCCCTCAAACGCTTTGCTTGAGGGGATTTTCACTGGTGCCGCTGACCGGACTTGAACCGGTACGATATCGCTATCGAGGGATTTTAAGTCCCTTGTGTCTGCCTATTCCACCACAGCGGCGAATTATCACTTGATAATTATATCACTTTTTTTTGCTGTTGTCAATACAAAATATATAATATCTGCTGAAATATCAACGACGGTGACGCTTCATTATTTCCTCTTTATCCTCATATCGTCCGAGTTTGCCCAAGCGAATGCGAAAGTTACACTTACAAATTTCTCAATTAATGCCTTCAAAAATTGACACAGCGATATTAACAAGTACAGCATAACAATTTGACGAGCTTTGATTAAAGTGATATAATAAAAGAAATTCAAAATCTGAGGTGTGCCGATGGACAAGTACGCAATACTCAAAGAATTTTTCGGGCATGACGATTTTCGGGAAGGGCAGGCAGAGCTTATTGACAGCATACTTGACGGCTCTGATGCTCTGGGCATAATGCCGACAGGTGCGGGAAAATCAATTTGCTATCAGGTGCCTGCGCTTATGCTTGACGGAATTACTCTTGTGATTTCACCCCTTATTTCACTTATGAAGGATCAGGTAAGCACGCTTATTCAGGCGGGAATAAAAGCAGCCTATATAAACAGCTCTCTCACGTCGTCACAATATTCAGAGGTGTTTCGCCGTGCGTATAACGGCGAATACAAAATAATTTATATTGCGCCTGAAAGGCTTATCACCGAAGCTTTTATAAGCTTTGCCGAACAGGTGAAAATTTCAATGGTAACAGTTGATGAGGCGCATTGCGTTTCACAGTGGGGACAGGATTTCCGCCCAAGCTATTTGAAAATTGTTCAGTTTATCGAAAAACTGTCTTACCGTCCGATTATAAGTGCGTTTACCGCAACCGCCACAAATGAAGTCCGTGAGGATATAAGCCACATTCTCCGTTTGAACAATCCGTTTGTGATAACAACAGGGTTTGACAGAGAAAACCTTTTTTTCGGCGTTTTAAAGCCGGAGGATAAGTTTAACGAGCTTAAAAAAATCCTCGAAAACAATCAAGGTAAATGCGGCATAGTTTATTGCATAGCAAGAAAAACAGTCGAGGAGGTTTGCGACAGGCTTAATGCGGAGGGCTTCTCGGCGACACGCTATCATGCCGGACTGAGCGATAAAGAGCGCCGTGTAAATCAGGACGATTTTATCTATGACCGAAAACCGGTTATTGTTGCAACAAACGCTTTTGGAATGGGCATTGACAAATCAAATGTTTCGTTTGTTGTGCATTATAATATGCCGAAAAATCTTGAGAGCTATTATCAGGGGGCGGGACGTGACGGCGAGCCTGCGGATTGCATACTGCTTTACAGCGGCCGTGACGTAAGAACCAACCAATTTCTTATAGAAAACAGCCAGGACACAAACGAAGATTTAACCGACGAAATGCGTGAGGCGGTTCGGGCGAAGGATAGAGAGCGGCTTAAGATAATGACGTTTTACTGTGCCACAAACGGTTGCTTAAGAGAATATATTCTGCGCTATTTCGGAGAAAAGGCTTCGAATTTCTGCGGAAATTGTTCGAACTGCAACACTCATTTCGAAACGGTAAATATCACAATAGAAGCGCAGAAAATTTTGTCCTGTATTTATCGCATTCAACAGAGAAATAAAAGCTTTGGGAAAATAATGGTTGTTGATATTCTCCACGGAAGCAAGTCTGAAAAAATTCAAAAGCTGGGGCTTGACACGCTTTCTACATACGGAATTATGGCGGATATTCCAACCGCAAGGATTCGCACAATAGTTGATTTTCTGATAGAGAATGAATACATTAGCCTGACGAACGACGAATTTTCTGTTTTAAAGCTTTCGCCACGTTCGGCGGAGATTATCCGTGAAAAAAAACAGCTTGAAATGAAGCTTCCGAATAAAACCAAGCCGGATAGCATTAAGAAAGCCATTGCAAGCATAAATGTCAACACCGGCTTGTTCAGCGCACTTCAGGCCTTAAGAAAAGAGCTTGCAATCAAAGAACACGTTCCTGCTTATATAATTTTTTCAGATGCGGCATTGCATGATATGTGCAGAAAGCTGCCTGTTTCTAAGTCGGAGTTTCTTCAAATTTCGGGTGTCGGAAACAGAAAAGCAGAAAAATACGGCAATGCGTTCTGCGCCTTGATTTCAAAATACCTTTCCGAGCAAAAAGAGATAAAAAAGCCCGACCATCAATAATAAAAGCCCGTCACAATGAGGTACGGGCGAAATCGGCACCACCGTAAAATCGCTTCATGCCGAATCTCGGTCAGAGATTCAGCCATGCCGCAATGATTGCACGGTGATGCCTGATTATTTATGTTTAAATTCCGGTGACAACCTTGTCGTCAGGAAGAAAGCCTGCCGCTCCAGCCTCGGCTTTTTTCCCTTACCGTTATAAAATCACGGTAAATGCCTTTTTGTGCGACAAGCTCGTCGTGATTGCCCGACTGAACAATTCCGCCGCCGGAAATAACCAGAATCTTATCGG
>CAZYRV010000036.1:6863-20063 GCA_964649485.1 uncultured Oscillospiraceae bacterium
CACAGTCTTGTTTTTAATCAGCTCGCTGATGCCCTGCTGGATTTTGCTTTCGTTGTCGGCATCAACGCTTGCCGTCGCTTCGTCGAGAATTATTATCGGCGAATCCTTGAGAATACACCGTGCGATTGAAATCCTCTGCTTTTCGCCGCCCGAAAGCGTCGCTCCGCCCTCACCGACGACGGTTTCAAAGCCGTTCGGAAGCGCCATAATAAAATCATAGCATTGCGCCTTTTTGGCGGCGGAAATAACCTCATCTCTGCTTGCGTCGGGTTTTCCCATGCTTATATTATTGAAAATTGTGTCCTGAAACAAGTATACTCGCTGGAAAACAACGCTTACCTGCTTCATAAGCTCCGCAAGCGGAACATCACGAATATCTTTTCCACGAATTAAAATCTGCCCCGATTTAACGTCCCAAAAGCGGGTAATCAGGCTTGCTATTGTTGATTTTCCGCCGCCGGACGGACCGACAAGGGCAAGCATTTTATTTTTTTCAAGCGAAAAATTAATATTTTCAAGCACATTTTTTTCGCCGTAAGCAAAGCTTACGTCCTTAAACTCAACCTCGGGCGCCGTTCCTGATTTGGGAATAGCCGCCTTGCCGCTGTCGTCAAGCTCCGGCTCGGCAAAAACAGCTTCAATCCTGTCCAGACAGCTGTCCATTACGGTAAGCCTTGCGCTTTGCCCGTACAAAGCCTTAAGCGGCGCAAATGCATCAAAGGCAAAAAGCATTATTCCCACAAAATACATTGCACTCATATTACCGTTTATCAATAAAACGCAGGCAAGCGCAATCAGGGCGGCTGCGCCAAGACCGTAAACCAAGTTTACCAAGCGTTGCCACGGGGTGTGCTTGACTTCAAATTCTATGCTTGTGCGGCAGGTTTCCTTGAAATTATCCGATAAATCCTTTGATTTTTCGCCCATGAGATTGTAGGACTTAATAATTCCTATTCCCTCGGTAAAATCAAGCACCGCCTCCGTCAGGCTTTCGCTTTGGTTCTGGCGGATCGCCGAATCCTCAAGCGCCTCCTTTTTAAGCCCCTTCGCAACAGGAAGCATAATAATCAGCACAGCAACGCCCAAAAGCCCCAGCCAAAAGTTCAGGAAAAACATAAATACAATAAAAACAAATTCCGCAAAAACATAGCTCATCATGTCGGCAAGCACCGACATACAGTTTTCCTCGATAAACACCATATCCGTGGACAAAACAGAGCTTATTTTGCCGATATTCCCCTCCGTGAAATAGCCCATCGGCATTTTCCGCAAATGCGCTCCAAGCTCCGTGCGTTTTTCCGCAAAAACCATATAGCCCGCCGTCGATTGAAGCCTGTCGGCGATATTTTGAAAAATCCCGTGCAGAACAAGGCTTGCCGCCATTGCGATTCCAAGCCAAAGTGCTGTTTTTGCCTCAAATGTGCCGTTTAAAAATTCGCCTAAGGCGATAAAAGCAAGCCCGATCGGCGCTTTTGAAAGAAATGCCTTGAGGAAGGAAAACATAAAGGCGACAATAATTCTGCCCTTATATTTCCCCGAAACCATAAAAATTCTCCGCATTAACGCAGTCATATTTTTACCTCCCCAGCCTCGGCATTAATCGCCCAGTTTGCGCTTTTCTCTGCCGCCGCCCAAAGCTTTTTATATTGCGGCGAGCTGTTAAGCAATTCAGAATGCGTTCCCTCGGCGATTATATTTCCCGCCTCCAACACGCAGATTTTATCAGCGTTTACAATTGAATGAAGCCTGTGCGCAATAACCACAACGGTTTTTCCACGAATAACCTCCGCAATTGCCGCATTCATTTTTTCCTCATTTTCGGGGTCTATGAAAGCGGTCGCTTCGTCAAGAACGACAATCGGCGCATTTTTAAGAATTGCCCTCGCAAGAGAAATCCTCTGCCTTTCGCCGCCGGAAAGCTGTTTTCCGCCGTCGCCCGCCATTGTATTAATACCGTTTTCAAGCCGCAGGAAAAATTCGTCGCATTGCGCCTTGCTTGCCGCCGCAATTACTTCTTCGTCGGTTGCGTCAAGCCTGCCAAGGCGGATATTCTCCATAAGGCTCGTGTTGAACAAAAACTGCTCCTGTGCGACATAGGAAATCTGTTCGTTCAGCGCCTCAAGGCTCATATCACGTATATCCTGCCCGCCGATTTTGATAGAGCCGCCGTTTATGTCATAATAATGCACCAAAAGCTTTGCAAGGGTAGATTTTCCGCTTCCGGATTCGCCGACAAGAGCCGTAAGGCTTCCCTCGGGTACATCAAGGCTTATCCCGTGAATAACCTCTTCGTCCTTATAGGAAAATTTCACGTTTTCAAATTGAACCGAATGGTCTTTCCCCGAAAACGGCTTGTCAGACTGAACAAGCGGCGGAGAAGCAAGCATTTGCTCGAGAGAGCTTATTTTATAGTTAAGCTGGGGAATTGTCGGTGCGAAATTAAGCGCCCTTAAAAGCGGTGCGCCGATTCCAAATGACATACAAAGCACAAGCGCAAAATCAGGCAGGCTTGCATAGCCCATATGAACCATATAAGCGCCGATCGGAAGCGTGAACATTGAAACGGCGGGGATAACAGCGCCGTAAACCGCCATCCACGGCCAGCAAAGCTTAAACCAAGCAATTGTAAAATCACGATAGCTTTTTATGTCGCTTTCAAAGCGGTGATAGGATTCGCCGTCCTTGTTGAACACCTTGACGACTTCCATTCCGTTTATATATTCGACGATTGTGTTATTCATTTTTCTTGCGGCGGAATAGTAGATTTCCATCTTGCTCATACTGATTTTAAACATTGCCCCCATGGCGATAAGCCCTAAAGGGAGCGAACAAAGCGACAAAAGCGCAAGCTTCCAATCGACAATGAACATTGCCGTATAAACCATAACCGGCACGGCAATGTTTGCGACTCCCTCGGGGATTGCGTGGGCAAGCAAAAGCTCAATCGACTCTATGTCGTCGATAAAAAGCTTTTTAATCGCCCCTACGCCCTTGTCCTGAATAGCGCCGAGAGGCTGTGCCTCAAGCTTTTTCTGAAGCGAAATCCTTATATTTTTAAGCGTGTTGAATGCGCTTTCGTGCGAATAAGCAAGCCCCTTTATGTACAAAACAGAATAAAGTATTGCACATACGGCAATTGCGGCTACACGCCAGATTACATACTCCGCCGTAAGCGTTTCGTTTGTAAGTGCGGGGCGGATAAGCTGGTAAATAAACAAAAACGGCAAAACGCTCATGAAAAGCCCGACAAGCATAAACGCCATTGCCTTATACGTAAGCTTTTTATATTCGCCCGTATAAGACATAACCTTTTTAAACAAAATATTCCTCCTTTCAAAATGCAATCAGGGAAAGCCGATTACGACGGCTTTCCCGTGATTATTTGGTTTTATTTAACGTCAAAGCCGGCGACAATTATATAGTTCGGGTCGTTTCCAAAGCTATAACCGCTTATAACCGAGTCATTCCAAATCGCAAGCTCATGCGACTGTGAAATCGGAACAAGAAGCGACTGGTCGGCGATTGTCGAAAGCAGGCTTTCGTAAATTTCAGCAACCCTTGTTTCAGAGGCTGTCGAGTTTATCTCATCGAGGATTCCTTCTTCAAAAAACGGCGCATACTGTACGGAAAGCGGGTCTGTGCTGACTGATGGATTCATATTTGCGATCAGAGTGCTTGGGTCATACGCCCCGCCATAGCTGGAAGCAATCAGAAGCGGGCTTGTTCCCATTGCCGCATAATAGGTCATCATGTCGCCCGATTTAACATTAACCTTGATTCCAACCGCCGCAAGCTGTGAAGCGATTGTAAGCGCCATATTGTCAATGTTTGCGTGGCTTGTCTGATAGTTAAGCTCGACTTCAAACGGCGCTCCGTCCTTATCAAGGATTCCGTCGCCGTCCGAATCTGTCCAGCCCGCCTCTGCAAGCAGTGCCTTTGCCTTTTCAACGTCATAGCCATAGGTTGTAAGTTCGACGTCGCAATATGGCTTAGTTTTCGAAAACAGCGTTTCTGCGGCAGTTTCATAGCCGTTAAACACGGAGGCTTCAAACACAGACTGGTCGATTGCATAAGCAACCGCCTGACGCACCTTCAAATCGTTAAACGGTGCATTTGTAACGTTCATTCCAAGATAACGAGTAAGGTTCGAGCGCTCGTCCATTGCGGTGTTAAATTCGGGATTAGCCGCCATTTCCGCAAATCCGTCGAACGAAACGTGAGAAGTGTTTATAATAGCGTCGATTTCGCCGCTTTTGAGGGCAAGAAGCTTTGCGTCGTTGTCCTCAATCGCAGTAACCGTAAAGCTGTCAACCTCGGGCGCTTCTCCCCAATAATAGGGGTTGCGGACAAAGGTATAGACGCCGTTTGCGTTGTCGCCCGCATACATATAAGCGCCTGTGCCGAAGGACGCATTTTTAAAGCTTTCGCCGTACATTAAATCTTCCTGCCCGTCAAAGGCGGCGGGGTTGATTATCGCAAGCGGGCAGCTCATTGTAAGGTCGTTCAGCGTGCCGTAATAAGGCTGTGTCAGGTGTAGAACAACCGTTTTGCCGTCAACAACCTCAGTTTCGCTTATAAGCTTTGAAAGCATTCCGTAAGAGCCGTTGTACATTCCGAGATTTTCAATCGCCGCCTCAAACGAAAGCTTAACCGCATCGGCTGTTAAATCCGTTCCGTCGGAAAATTTAACTCCGTCACGAAGCTTGAAGGTATAATCCTTGCCGTCGTCGCTTACCTCCCAGCTTTCTGCAAGCTGTCCGACAATTTCGCCGTTTTTGTCATAGGCGACAAGCGTATCGTAAAAATTTCTGCCCCAGTAAATCGACCCATAGTTTGAAGCGACGCTTGGATTAAGCGACGGAACAATTCCGAGCGAAAAATCCCAGTTTTCGGCAAGCCGCAAAACAACCTCCTTGTCGTCATCGGCATTGCTTTCGCCGCCCCCCGCCTGTGCCGCCGAGCCTGAATCAGCCGCAGAATTGCTTTCGCTGTTTGTGTTGCAGGCGGCCAGCGAACCCGCCATAATTGCCGCAAGCACAAAAGCCGCTATTTTTTTAAACCTCATAAAAACCTCCAGATTTTTTGTTATTATATAAACACAGCGCAATCCGTTCAATAAGCATAAGCTAACTATTGATTACAACCGTTTATAACCGTCATTTTCCGCAAGCTATACAAGCATTGCCTTTGCCAGAAGCCTTGAATATGGGTGGCTGAAATGAACCTCGCCGTTTTCACAGCACACTCTTTCAACGATTTCGCCGTCCTTCATGACAAAAATTTTGTCGGCAAGATAAAGCGCAACGTCCATGTCGTGAGTGATAAACAGATATGTCATTTTTTGCGCTTTATGAAGCCGTTTAAGCAGGTCGAGAATATTTTTCCGCACAATCACGTCAAGTCCGCTTACCGCCTCGTCAAAGATGATAATTTTCGGCTTCGGCGCAAGCGCACGGGCGATACAAACACGCTTTTGCTGTCCGCCTGAAAGCTCTGACGGCTTTCGGGTTAATAGCTCCTGCGACAATTCCATGCTTTCCATAAGCTCGGAAATTTTCGCCTTTTCCTCATTTTGCGAACAGCCGACAAGGTTTCGGATAGGCTCGGCAATGCTGTCGTAAACGGTGAATCTTGGGTCAAGCGCACTTTTCCCGTCCTGAAGCACAAGCTGAATTTTAGAATAAAGCCGTTGTCTGCGCCGTTTCCCCCTGCCGAAAGCGGCAATATTTTCGCCGTCAAGCAAAATTTCCCCCGCTGTGGGCGGCAACACTCCCGCAAGCATCTGCGAAAGCGTACTCTTGCCCGAACCGCTTTCGCCGACAAGCGCACAAAGCTCGCCGTCACACAAGGTAAAGCTTACATTTTTCACTGCCTCAACGGTTTTGCGCCTGTCGTTTTGCGCCGTAAAGCTCTTGCACAAGCCCTTTACCTCAAGCATTTTTCACCAACCTAACGCAATCCTGCTTTGAAAGCCTTGATGCCTCCAAAAGCGCCCTTGTATAGTCGTGGCGGGGCTTTTCAAGCAACTCCTCCGCCGTTCCTCTGTCGATAATTTCGCTGTCCTTCATAATCAAAACCCGCCCGCCAAGCTGTGCCGCAACCGCAAAATCATGCGTTACCAAAAGTACGGCGACTCCCTTTTCACGAAGCCTTATAAATGCGTCAACGGTGGCGTTTCGGTTGATTACGTCAAGCGCCGTCGTCGGTTCGTCCGCAATCACAAGCCTTGCGTCCGCCATAAGCGCCATCGCAATCATAACCCGCTGAAGCATTCCGCCCGAAAGCGCATAGGGAAAGCTTTTGCAGACTCTTTCGGTTTCGGCAAGCCCCGCCTCTAAAAGTGCGGATTTTATTCGTTCGTCGGCGGCTTTTGCAGGAATTTTTCCGCTGTGCAAAAGCAGGGTTTCCCTCATCTGCCTGCCGATTCGCATTGACGGGTCGAATGCCGTCATCGGATTCTGCGGTATCATCGCAATTTCGCCGCCGTAAATTTTAAGCTTTTCCTTAGGCTTAAGCGAAAGCAGGTTGTTCCCGCCGAACAAAATTTCCCCCGATACGGCAAATTTTTTCCCGTCCAAAAGCCCCATAACCGAGTGGCAGGTCATTGTTTTGCCGCTTCCCGATTCGCCGAGAATAACAAGCGATTCGCCCTCATTTACGGCGAAATCCACATTGCTTACCAGCGCCGAACCATTCTTTTTAAGCCTTACGCAAAGCCTTTTTACCTGAATAACAGGTGCTGATGCCGTCATAATTTTTCCTCCTCGGGGAGCAGTATATCCCTAAGCGCTTCGCCGAAAAGGTTAAAGCCGGCGGCGGTTATTAAAATGAAAATTCCCGGATAAATAAGCAATTCAGGGTGGCTGTACAGGCTTGCACGTGCTTCGTTAAGCATTGCGCCCCACTCTGCAACCCCTGCGGGAAGCCCGAGCCCCAAGAATGAAAAGCTTGAAACCATGAGGATTGACGAGGCGACGCCCGTGCTGAAAAACACGAAAAACTGCGGCATTATGTTCGGGATCAGGTGGCGGATAATAAGCCTGAATGTGCCGCAGCCGCTTATTCTCGCCGCCAGAATATAGTCCTTTGCCATTTCCACTGCGGCATACGAACGGATTACCCTAGTGAACCACGCCCACATTGAAACAATAACGGCGACGGCGATATTTTCAAGCTCGTTGCCTAAAATTCCGATTACCGCAACGGCGATTATAAGTGCGGGGAATGAAATGAAAATATCACAGATAACCATAATCACTCTGTCAATTTTGGGGCCTGCGCAAGCGCTGAACGTTCCGACGGCAATGCCGATAAATGCGGTGATTAAAAGCACGGGAAGGCTTATCGCAAGCGAATATCTCGCCCCGTAAACAAGCCGTGAAAACTCACACCTGCCAAGCTGGTCAGCCCCAAGCGGATATTCTGCCGAGGGCGGCGCATATTTGCTTGCCATATTGACAAGCTCGGGGTCGTTCGGGGCAACAAGCGGCGCAAAAACCGCCATGGCGATTGCCGCAAGAACAATCACTATTCCGATAACCGCCTGAGGACTTTTAATAATTTTTCTAAACACTATTTTCACGCACCATCCATGGACACAAAATTCTGTTGATAATATCGCCCGCAAAATTCGCCAAAACGAAAATTGCCGCCACGATAACAATGCAGGTCGCTGTGCTTGTCGAATCCGACGCAACAACGCACGAAACCATGTACGAGCCTATTCCCTTAATCGAAAAAACGCTTTCCACAACGGCGCTCCCCGCAATGAGATAGCCCATATACTGACAAATAAGGGTAATTATCGGCGGCAGGGCATTGCGCATAACGTGGCGGGTGAGAATCCTCCAGCCCGAAAGCCCTCGTGCCTTTGCATAGCGGACATAATCCGAAGAAAGCTCTGCAAGCAGGGTAGAGCGCAAAAGCCTTGTCATTCCGCTTGCAACCGGAACAGACAAGGCAAACGACGGCAGAATCAAACCTTTAATTCCCGCCTCCGGCACAACCTTAAAAAGCGGAATATTCACCGCAAACGCAAGAAGAAGCATAAACCCAAGCCAAAACGTCGGAACGCAGATGCCCAGAATTGTTGTTCCTCTTATGGCGTGGTCGGCGGCGCTGTTTCTGAAGCGTGCGCTTATAAGGCTTGCGGGAACGCTTATCACAATCACCCACAAAAGCGACAAGCCCACAAGCGCAAAGGTCACCGGAAAATATTCCGCCAAATCAACGGCAATTTCACGTGAGGAAAAAAGCGACATTCCCATATTCCCCGTAAAAATCCCGCCAAGCCAGTTTAAATATCTGATCGGCAAGGGCTTGTCAAGCCCCATTTCGCCTCTTACACGCTCGATTGTTTCAGCGGAAGCGTTTATTTGAATCCGCCTTGCAAGGATTTCAGCAGGGTCTTTCCCTGAAAATGCCAAAAGCAAAAAACAGAGTATGCTTACTCCGAAAAAGACGATTATAAAGCTTAAAAGCCGTTTTTTTATGTATTGCTTCAATGTTTACCTCCATGAGTTAGACAAGGCTAACTAGTAGACAATTCAAGTATATATAAAAATTCACAGCTTGTCAATGCAAAATAGTCATAAATTTTGTCCACATTTAACGCAATAGTTATACTAAAATTATAAATCGACAATGGCACTGCGCTTGAAATAAGCCTTGGCTATTAATTTTATACCGGATTAAATCCACGGATAAAATAATGCTCTGCCTGTTATTTCTGGCATATAAGCTTAAGCGTTTCGCCCAAAACCTTTCCGATTGAATCGTGGATTATAAGCCTTGCAACGCTATCGGCGGAGGTTTCAGTTTTGTTTATAAGAACGAGATTTTCACCGCTGAAATAGCGTAAAAGCCCGGCTGCCGGATAAACCACAAGCGATGTGCCGCCTACAATAAGCGTTGCCGCACCGGAGATTGCGTTAATTGCGGCTTGAACAACCTTTTTATCAAGACTCTCCTGATAAAGAACAACGTCAGGACGAACAATTCCGCCGCATTCTGCGCACTTCGGAACAGCTTCATCGCAATTCGCATCATCTAAAATATAATCGAGGCTGTATTTTTTGCCGCAGCTTTGGCAGTATTGGCGCAAATTTGAGCCATGAAGCTCGTAAACCGTTTTCGACCCCGCCGCCTGATGAAGCCCGTCAATGTTCTGAGTAATAACCGCCGATAACAGGCGCATTTTTTCAAGCTCTGCCAAGGAAATATGCGCAGGGTTCGGCCTTGCGTCCCTTGCAATAAGAGCTTCTTTGTAATATCTGAAAAAAAGCTGTGGATTAGTTTTAAAAAGCGAATGAGAAATCAGATATTCCGGCGGATAGCCATACACACTTTGCGCATGATAAAGCCCTTTTTCGCCCCGGAAATCCGGTATTCCGCTTTCGGTTGAAACGCCCGCACCGCCGAAAAAAACAGTGTTTTTGCTGCTTTGAATAATGGCGGCAAGCTGTTCTGTATCAGTCATTTTTCCCTCCTTAAATCGCCCGCATTTGTACAGAATGATTATTAAAACAAGGCTTTCGACGTCAGGATTGTTTTTCGTCAAACCCCGTTTCCGGCATCCAGACTCTCATCTGATTAAGCCCCCTGTTTCCCCACGAATAATACGGCGTGAGCACAATTTCCTGCGGCTTATATTTCATGCTTTCATAGCTGTACAGCGTATCAGGCGCAACCGCCCTGTATCCCTCGACGACAATTTGCTCAACCCCGCCAAGCTCGTCCGTATGCCGAAACGAAATTCCGCCGTTTCTTTTTGCGTACAGCGACAAAACGTCGCCGTCATTATCAGCGCCTTCCGCACAATACACTAGCGGACCTCATGAAAAAGCCGCCTTACCGCTGTTTTCGGCAACCTTAGGATTGCTGTAAATGCGGCGAACAGACATATCAAGCCGAACCTCAACAACGTCGTTCGTGCTGAACACACCCTTTACATAGGCATAGCCGCCAATAATTTCATAATCAGCAGGTTTGCCGTTGAGCAGAACCTGCGTGCCTTTGCTCCAGTCGGGCAAGCGGATTGCAAGGGTTATTTCCATTGCGTTTTTTTCAGGTTTAAACGAATAACGCAAAATGCCCCCGCTTGGATAATCGGTATTCAGCAGTACTTTTCCGCACTCTAATGTCAAGCCGCTTGCCACGAACAAATGCGAAAAAACAGTATCGCCGCTTATCCCCCACGCATACGAGCCGAGCGAGGAAATAAGCCTTGCGGCGTTCGGCGGACAGCAGGCGCAGAAAAACCAGCCGGGTCTTTGCGGCTTTACATGGCGGTGAGTTTGCGCAACACCCGATATTCCCGGAATAACCTCAAGCGGATTCACATAGAAAAATTTCGTGCCGTCAAGCTCCATTCCCGCCAAAACGCAATTGTAAAGCGCTCTCTCCATCACGTCGGCATAAGCGCTGTTAATCTCAAGCTCAAGCATTCGGCGGGCAAAGAAAATAAGCCCGATTGCGGCGCAGGTTTCGGCATAGGCGGTGCTGTTCGGCAGGTGATAATCGGCGTGAACGCTTCTCCCTCATATGCAGAGCCAATTGCCCCCGTTATGTACATTCGCTTTTGAGTAATGCTGTTCCAAAGCGCTTTGCAGGCATTAAACAGCCCCTTATCGCCTGTTTCCCTTGCAACATCAGCCATTCCGCTGTACAAATAAACCGCCCGAACTGCGTGTCCGACCGCCTTATCCTGTTCTCTGACGGGCTTGTGGTTCTGGTTATACTCATATTCATTCGTGTTGTCGCTCCAGACGTGCCACGGGAATTTTTCATGCTCTTTCGCATAAAAATCCCTGTCAACACCACGTTCGTTTATAAAATATTCCGCAAGCTCCTTGTACTTGGGGTTTTCAGTGATGCCGTACAACCGCATAAGCGCAAGCTCTATCTCGGGATGCCCGCCAAAGCCGCCTGATTTTTGCGTTATAAAATGCTCGTAAATATTGTCAGCCATTCGTGTCATTATATTCAGCAGGGACGCTTTTCCAGTCGCCGAATAGTATGCCGCCGCCGCCTCAATCATATGTCCGGCACAATAAAGCTCGTGAGCCTCTCGGAGGTTTGTCCACCTTTTTTCGGGTTCTTTGACCGTGAAATAGGTGTTGAGATAGCCGTCCTTGTGCTGTGCTCTGCCGATTAATTCTATTACCTCATCACAGCGTTTTTCAAGCGCTGCGTCGGGCTTCACTGAAAGCGAATATGCCGCCGCTTCAAGCCATTTTGCGACGTCGCTGTCTTGAAAAACCATTCCGTAAAATTCGCCGCCGGCGACGCCTGTTTCAAGCTTTTCCGCCGCAAGCTTAAAGTTTTCGATGGCATGACTTTTTTCAATTCCCTCAATACGGTCGTTTAAAACCTGCTCTTGATACGGGATAACGACATCGGTTATAAGTTCGATATAACGTTTCCAAAAGCCGTCGACATAGCTTATGTTGTTCAACAAGTAATTCATGCATTGCTCCATTCTTTTATATTTAGGGCATCACCGCACAAAGACCAGAAACTTCCTCGGCGGCACGCTTGCTTGTCGTTTTAAACGGTTTTGTCGGTTAAGTACTGATTATTCCCCACAATCTTACCCAATATTTCTATTGCGGATTTACAGTTTTATCGCCGACTGACCAATAATCACAGACCTGCCCGCCGGAGGCAATTGTATGTTCTCGGTATAATTTTCCATGCTGATACTCGAACATAATGCGATCCGTTTCGCACAAAGGCTTCATAATTTCAGCAAGCCCTCTCCCCGTGAGGTATGATCAGATGGGACATGAAGAAAAATAATAATAGCTTCCGTCACGATGAAGGCTTTCGTCGAAATGGACTTTCCAAGTAGTGGGATATTTTTTCCCTTTTCCTTGATCGTACCATTTTTCATATTTTTTCATGTTTTTATACCACATTTTTTGTTTTTTATTCAAGTTGGTCATACCAAAAAAGGGCTTGATTTTTGTAAGAACGTCCGTCATAACAAGCGCCATATCATCAGGCGAAAGCTTTTTATCCGTGCCTAACCACGCTGCGACAAAAGCATAGGCAAAATATGCGTTTGAAGCCATAGGGTTTCCCGCCCCAAGCTCGGGCGCTTCAGCCACGAGGGTTTTAAATTCAGCTTTTCCGTTTCTGACAGCCATTTCCGCCAGCTCTTTACCAAAGCGTTTTTTAACGCTGCCCTTAATCATAGGCGAAAACAGCGCCTAATAAATTCCTTTTTGTTTCATTTTTCCATCTCTATCATTTCATTAACAAGATTTTGCATAATCGCACTCCACCCGCCATTCATAAATGTCATCAAAATTTTCATGCAATTCTGCGCCTGAATTTCAGAATATCCGTTTAATAATATATGACGATACATATTAATCTGAACAGCAAGCAGTACATTGAAGGCATTTTTTAAGTCCTCAGACTTTTCAAAATTCCCGAAAAAAGCGTCCGACTCGGATATTTTTCGTGTAACAAGCCTGTTGAAAAAATCTCCGCAAGAGCTTCCTTCGCTTTTACACAAAAGCAAAACTGCGGCATCATAATGTTTAAAGATTATGCGCAATATTGTTTCTGCTTCCGCTTGAACGGCGCACAGCATATCAGCCTCAGTTTGAGAGGATTCGTACAAGGGCTTTAAATCACAAAACGCTTTTTCAACTTCGTCGGTAACGCATTTTGTCAGGCTGCAAAAAAGCTGGTCCTTATTTCCGTATCTCATATAAAGAGAGCCCGTCGTCGTTCCTGCTATGACGGCGATTTTTCTAAGCGACGCATCTTTGTAACCACATTGTAAAAACTCTTGGATTGCGGCATTAATTATAAGACTGTCCATTTCATATTTTTTTACAGCCATAAAAGCCCCCTTTATCATGATAACAGTGTTATGATAACACTGGTTGACACAAATGTCAAGATAAATTATTCAATTTTACGGATTTTATTATGAAAAAGTCTTTTCCGCCATATTTTCAAAAGCTTCGTTGAATATGATAATATAAACTGTTGTGGAGCGTTTTCGTTATATTGCATATTTATCGGGATAATTGTTTAATATATTTGATATAATCAATAAATTATAAGAAAATTTTATTTATAACTTGACAAACCGAGTTTTGAATGTTATAATAATTAAGCGTTCTTGATAAATATGAAATGCGGGTGTAGTTCAATGGTAGAATTCCAGCCTTCCAAGCTGGT
>CAZYRV010000037.1:0-14184 GCA_964649485.1 uncultured Oscillospiraceae bacterium
CCGTTATAATAGCGCTCCGAGACTTGTTCCACGCTGTCAGCAAGACCGAGGATATTTTCAAACTCCGTTTTACGCTTAGTGTTCCAGCCGTCCGTCTGTTCCTCATTGGAACAAGGCAATATCAGGTGAAATCTGACCTCCGGATATTTCTCCTTTAACTGAAGGACGGATAATGAAGCTATTGCATCAAAGCCATATGCTCCGCCGGCATAATAGTCGGTAATGTTCTTGTCTGTAATCATTTGCTCTATAACAGACAGCAGCAGAGCTGAGAAGCTATTCATATCCGTTTTTATCGTCCTATGACCTGTGAAACAAGCTGATTTTCTCATAATATCAACCCTCCCTTACATATAATTATAGCACTTCGGTAATTATAAGTAAATAGTTCGACTCTTTTGGATTAAAAAATCCCTGAAAAAGCATTATAATAAATATAAGGAATCCGAAAGGGAGTGGGACGGAATGGAGTATGGAAAGCGCTTAAATGAACTTAGAGAAGCCAAACAGCTCAGTATATATAAGCTGTCACAAGATTCGGGAGTGTCTCAGGGACACATAAGCGATCTGGAAAACGGCAAATATCAGCCAACGATTGAAACGCTGAATAAGCTGTTGTCTCCAATGGGGATAACTCTTGCAGAGTTTTTCAACGAGAATGGTGATGTTTCTGTCCTGACTGACCGTGAGAAAGAGGTTGTGGCAAATTTCAGGACTATGCCAGAGGACAAGGCCGAGCTTTACTTGCTGTTAGGCAAGGCTCTTAATAATTAATAATTGATATGAAAAAAGGACTTCACGGCGGAAGTCCTTTTTGTTTGACCTTGAATCCATTGGGATCAAGGTTACTGATCATTAGGAATGAGTATCTTTTTAAGCTCACTGCTCATTATTTCCTGTCTTTTCTCCATAAACTCCTCGAAATTTGAAAGAGAGTATGAAATGTCTTTTGGTAAATACTTTACACCCTTGTTTTCAGGCTTTTTAAGCCATTCTTCAAGCGGAGTCTTATTTTTTTCTTCATTTTCACGGCCTTCAAGCAATTGAAGATTTGCTAAAGTATTTCTTCTTCTTTGCCATTCAGATATAGTGTCAGAAGATATAACTGTACCGTCAGGAAGATTTAAGTTGGAAATCTTCTCAGTTTCAAACAATGTATGCGGGTGCATATGATCCTGATGAAAACCTTTCTGTCCAAATTTTAAGTTGGGATATAGCAGTGATAAGATCATAAACGTATAAGCACCGATTTCATAAGTGTCGAACAGAGAATCAATATCTTCACTTGTGTACTTTAATGTTCTGTCACCAGTGAAACGTATCGAATACAAATCGCGCAGAGCGAACGAGCTGTTAGTGTGTTTTTTGAGTTCTGTCCGTATAAGTGTCAGTGCAGAATTTGATGCGGCGCCAAATATCTGGCGAAGCTGTGCCGTAATATAATATTTTCTCAGTTCAGATTTACTTGTTTTATCAAATTTTCCGCCGTGATAGTGATAATATACGATTGGCGAAATAGCAACATAAGACATAATATTATCTGAACTGAAACCAAAATCAACAAGCAAATCGACAGTTTCCTTTATTGAGTTTTTTATCTTATTCCAATTGTTTTTTATTAAAATAACACTCTCTTTTTTGAATGTTTCAACCTTCAACGTTACTGACATATCCAATAAATACAGACAGGTTCGCATTATAAAATCATTGGTGAACTTAAAACCCTCGCCTTTCTTGTTTATCTCGGATAACAGTTTGTCGATCTCATCTCTTGCTTTATCCCAATGGGAGACAATTGTTGAAAACAAAAGATCACTTTTAGATAGAACTGTACCGCCTGAATTAACACGAACAAAAATATCAAGCACATTGTCTATGGAATCAGCTTCAACTTCAAAATAATTGATTATTTCCTCAGTTACAAATCTTCTATGCAGAAGCGATATATTGCTTGTAGCTAAAGTATCTGTTGCCAAACCTTTAGGGAGGATAAGCGAGGTTATCAATTCTTCCTGTTTATACTTTAAAATGTCCTTTACACGATACCATAATTTGTCGTCTTTGTTTGGTTCAGCTTCTGCTTCGGTTAAAAAATCAAATTCGTAACTTATATCATCATCTTCAGTATAATTGCTGTGAAGATTGAAATATAACTCTTTTTGCGGGAAGGCATCATCATTTTTCCAGCGTTTGTTAGGAAGTTTTCTTCGTATGCTGCCTTGTAAACTGATATATATCGAAGTAAGTCTCTGCTGACCGTCAAGAAGTGACCATATATATTCGTCATCGCTATTGTATGTAAAAGGCTGAGGAGCGGGAGGATTGTTAAACAGATCACGCTCATGGTAATCTTTTATAAACTCATACATTGAGTATTCTTTTTCGTTGACGATTTTTTTCTTGACCTTCCACAATAAAAAAGTACCGATAGGGTATCCTCTCATAATCGAGTCCATAAGTCTGACGATTTGAAGATCACTCCACACATATTTTCGCTGGATTGCTGGAAGGTACATTTTTCTTGAGTTAATATCATCAATTATATCCTTAATCGTTACTTTAATATACGACATGATCAGTTCTCCTTAAAATTCGGCTTGTAGATACGGTTGTCAAGACCAAAGGGCTTCTTTTCCGTGATCTCTCCTGGCTCTAATTCCTCATAATGCTCCTCGCACATATACATTTTCGCATCGAGATTGTCAATGTAGTGCAGAGCAAAGGCTTCGGGGATAGCAGGACAAGATACTGCACCCCATTCCTGCGTGCCGTGGTGAGAAAGTATCATGTGGATCAAGAGCTGGACTTTCTCTTTGTTGTAATTGCCGTCCGCTGTAAAGCCCTTGATAAGCGAAGCCCCCATATACAAGTGACCGAACAACACTCCGCTTGCCGTAAACTCAGCATCACCGCTGATAGAGGTCTTATACTCCCATACCTTGCCTATATCGTGCAGAGCAGTACCGCAGAGAAGCAGCTCACGGTCAAGGTTCGTATATACTTCGCAGAGAGCATCGGCAGCTTTTACCATACGATAAGAGTGGTACAGCAAACCGCCCCTGAGATTGTGGTGCATCGAGATAGCAGCCGAGGAAGTCATGTAGCTGTCCTTATACTTTGTCAGTATCTTCAATGCAAGATCTGACAAGGGCGTATAATTGCCGTCATAGTCATTTGCAGAGCTTTCGATCAGACTGCATATTTCATTATACATCAGGTCTAAGTCCACTGGCGGGAGCTTCGTGAAGTCATTGACCGTGAGTGTGCTGTCTGCCGTCGGTCTGATCTGGACTATCTTGAAGCTCTTTGAACCTTGATACTCAGAAACCGACAGCTCTGCATCAGCGATCGTGTTCTGTCTGATACCGAGGGACGCAAGGCTTTCTGCCGAAGCGTCGAACATCATAGCTGTGACTTCTGAAAAGCCGTCTTTCAGCGATACTCTCACGAATGTATTGCCGTTTCGTGCGGTATTCTCTGCAATCGCAGATACCAGCACGGGACGATTGATTGTACTGCCAATCTTAGAATCTGAAAAAAGTGTATATTGATTTTGCTCCATATTATCTTCCTCTTCATTAATTCAATAAATGCTTACAGTCTTTTATCCACTTCATTAACAGATGCAATATATCCATTGCATGACACATTATAATTGGGGCAAGCATAAAAATCACTTTTACCGTATTTACCTTTCTTTATAACTAAAGTGCCTCTACAATATGGACATAGTTTGTGTTTTGTTCTCATGACAGAAAGTATTCTTTTATTGAGCAAATCAACCGGAGCGAAACTTCCTAATTGTTTATAAGAAAATAATAAGCCATCTAAAACAAAATAGAAGGCACTAATTATCGAAAGGTCATCTCCTTGAGTACCATTGTTATTCTCATAGTACCTATTAAATACTAAGATAAAATCAATATTTGCAATTTGACAGAAATTATATAAAAGTTGGAAGTTATTATAATCATCAGGATACGGAGTCCAATTATACTTTTTTGATCGCTTAAGTTCATAAACAACTTCTGGTTCCCGTTTAGCGTTTAATCCTATCAAGTCAAAATCAGTTGCTATAATCATATATCCTAATTCTTTTCTCTGCCAATCATGAAATCCACTCGATGTGTATTGATTAACATATTTTTTTGTTGATGAGTTAATTACATCTAATCCACTATTTTTGTATTTTAAGAATAACTCATCTAATGTAATAGTATTTCCATAAAAATCTTTACATTCATTGAAATTACCCTTAATGTATCGAAATGAAATAAATGCTATATCACCATACAAGTTAATAAGTTTATACGCCATACCAAGTGCATTTTCTTCATTAGGTAAGGGAGCTTTTCTGCAATAATCTGTAATGTTATCTACTTCAGATACCACCGCAATCATTTTCGGTGCTTTATCTTTTTTATTTCCATAAAGCAATATCCAAAGATCACCTATGAATAAAAAAACACTAAGCTCCTGTATAGGTCACAACTTCGGTTGTTATCTATGCAGGAGTTTTTTTGTGTCTGAAATTTGAAAGGGCGTACTTATAATGATGTACAGGGTGCCTCTAAGTAAAGAAATGATCCATTTACGCTCTGCACGCTGCTTTTGCTTGATGATGAAACTTTCAAGGCTTTTGTATGAGACGGACTAACCTCCGTCCTTTACTTTTTGGGTGATAAGTGGTATAATGTGCTTGTCGAACAGATACTATCTGCTCGATAAATCGGAATTTATGGAGGAGAAAACCTTGAATATACAACTTGTTTATACGACACCGACAGCAGAAAATTATGTGAACCTTCGGTTACGTTCAGGAATGGGAAATAAGGATTTAAAAAGAAGCCAGATTGCCTTGGAGAACTCTTTGTTCACAGTATCCCTCTATGATGAGGAAAAACTTGTTGGATTCGGCAGAATAATTGGCGACGGCGGAATAACTTATGTTGTGAGCGATATTATGGTGGATAAAGAATATTGGCGAAAAGGTTTTGCAGAACGAATTATGAAAGAAATTGACGGCTATTTTGAAAAAAATACGTATGAGGATAGTTATATTTGCCTGATAGCAAATCGTCCGGCTGATAAGCTTTATTATAAACATCGATTTGATTATTTGCCTGAAAACAGATGCGGTATGTTGCGGAACCAAACTCATGACAGTATCAGTCTCTGAATTTAATGTCTGTGTTTAACACATAAATGAGCAAGGCGAATCGTCTGTTATAAACTGTACAAGCCCTCTTTTGAGCGCCTTCCACTCGCACCCATTTTCGATAATATACAAAATGGCATTTAAAAAAGTCAGGTTGTTGATTGCAACATTTCCTCGTTGCTTTGGGAAACATGGTTCGATTATTTTGTATTGGCTTTTATTGATTTTCATATTTTAATTATATCATAAGGGGCTTTAAATATAAAGAGTTAGTGTGAACAGACTCCAGTAATAACACAACCTTATGCACCAGCCTTTAGAATAAGCGCTTGTTCTTTTTCAGTGGGTCAATCCTCAGATTCCATGTTTGTTGTTTATATTTGACAGTATTTCTATATGGATTTTGTATGGTTTTTATGTTTACTTTTATTTTATTTTATGTTAATATAATTAAGTAAAGTGTAATAATAGGTGTTACAATATAATGATTTCACTATATTGTTTGGTTTTAAGGGGGGGATTCCGATGTATAGGTAATCAAAGTGTATAATATATAATATTATACATAATTAGTGCCGAATTTGTTTTCATAAGTTTAAAGCATTTCACGAAACATATTAAGGAGGTTAATATGAATATAATTGTGCCAACTCTTGTAGCTGTTTTACTTTTGTCAGTTACTACGGTTGATGGTACTGGAACGCATGCGCTTGAGTTATCAGATTAATCAATTTCTTCAGACTCGTCTGATGATTTTGACTATGCCCCGATTATTGGTGAATATAAAGTTAACGGTGCATATGATGAAATAATTCGCCAAAAAGAAGCAGGATTGAACATTGTGACAAGGTCTGCTAATTCTAGTTCAAAACGATTGCCTATATATCAGGTTCCGCAAGAAGAAAACTATTGGTGTGGATATGCTGCAATTAAAAGCTTATTGGACTATGAAGGCATTTCAATGACACAAGCGGAAATTGCTGATGCTGTCTATTACGAATCAGAACCTTGCCCCTGGTATCTTACCAATGGGGATTCGATAGACCAATTTCCTGTTGCAAATTTTCTCTTTGATAAAACAGACTTTCCTTATGCTCCGTTTCCGTACGGTGGTGCTGGTACGACAGATATTACTGCAAATGATATAACAACAAGAGTCGTAAAAACAATAGATGATGGACACGGGGTTTTGGCTTGCGGCACGTCATATGGAAATATTAAAGATCATAGCAGTATTTTGCCGAATTACCCTGCTTCAAAAATCGTACACTGGCTAGCGATAGACGGATACAAATCTGGTGGTTCGGCAATATGGATAGTTGATCCTGCAAAATCAACGGTAATCTCTTGGTCAAATGATAAGCAGTTATTACTCCATAACCGCATCAAAGCTGGCATCTTTTACGCAGACCAGAGGAATTATATGGTAGGATAAATGTTAGCGATATTATTACTTAAAAAAGCAAATTAAGAATATCTACGCTTTCAATCCCGCATCCTAAATAATCCAATGTTGGAGGTGTAATTCTAAGATTTAAATAGGAGAATTTTTATGAAATTTAAAATTTCAGCCATTTATTTATGGCTAATCATTGCAGCTTTGATTATAAATTTAAGCGGTTGCGGCAATAGTAATAACGAGCTTTCAAGCACGTTCTCATCTTCTGCAACAACCACTTCAACAAGTGCTCAAACCACAGTTTCATCAGGGGATTCATCAGAAAATCCACCGGAAAATTCCTCTATTGAAAAACTTCGGCAAGAGTATAAAATTTCCTTGCCAATTAAAAAGGCAACTGATATATTTGACATTACAAAGATTGAGATTCCTGAAAAAATAAATGAAAATAATGTAAGCATTTTTGGTATTATTGATAATGACACTTTTTTAATAGTGCTTTATAATGATGAAAATTACATAACAGATACAGGATCTTTGCGCCTTTCTGATAATAGCTATACATCTTTTAAAGAAATCAGTGATAATTTTGCTATTTGCGCTTATAATGATAAATATATTGTATATAAAGTATATGATAGTGATTTTACAAAGAAAGCAGAAGATGAAAGCGTTAAGCTTTTTATTTTTGATATATCAAGCAAAGAAAGCAAATTAATTTTTACATATTCTTTTGACAGAGAACTTGAGCTTTCGCATTATATAAATAACATTGTGCTTACAAAAGATAGCGTTTATTTTGATGATATAACAAATAATTACCAGCAGGCAATATTGTACAAATACGACATTAAAGCGGAAACAGTGTCAGAGGTAATCAAAGATGCCCAAAATCCATTTTTATTAAATAATGATATAATTTTCATGCGATTAAAAGATGGGGATTATCACAATATGAGTTCTTTAAACGGTGAATTCGATTTTGACATGGATTTTAACTGCTCAGATATTCGTGTTGGAAACTCAATAATTTCAATAGATGCAATCAGTTCTGACGATGAATTAAAAGAAACAACGTGGGGGCTTAACGATTGGGACTATTATTCGTCTAACAATCACGAATATGTTTTAACGACTACAAGAACAATCTTAGGGTTAGTTTGCGGCGGCGATTTTGCGGCATTTACCGATTATAACGAAGGCGTATGTCCGGTAATCTATAACTCAAAAACAGAAGAATTTATTGCTTTTGATGAGATAAATGAGAGCGTTTGGTGGCTTTTAAAAGATGATTATGGGATTTTGGCTACGTCCAAAGAGCATTATTTGTTTTCTACAAAAGCGTCCTATACTGAAAAATTATTGCTGACACCATCTCATCAAGCGACAAATTCTCCTATTGTTTCGAGAGTGAAGGTGAAAAGTCGTGAAATCAAGAATTTTGGTCAGCCTATTGGCATTTATCCTTGGCACCATGCCGCTTGCACTTGTAGGATGTAATTCATATAAAGTAGAAGACTTGGACAATAGTTCGTTAATAATAAGCCAGACACCGTCTTCCTCAACTGATATAAGCTCATATTCAAATACGGAAACCTCAAGCTCGTCGGAAACAAGTGTTCTCAAAATCCCCGAAGGAACACCTACGGTTTTCATCGGTCCTGATGGAAATGTAATTTATTCGAGTGAGATTACCGAAATTGAGGGAACGGATAAAACCGCCGCTGAAATCACCAAAGCGGACGAAGGGACAAAGGTGCTGTGCGAAGGTTTTCAGTACTTTGTTGAGCCAATGGGAATTGCCTATAATAATTACCAAAATCCCGAAAAATTCGATGGAATAACATTTGAGGGAGAATTTCCCCAAAATAATAATACCTGTAAACGAATAAATGTCGCTTTGTGGCTTAAAGCTGGTTAAAGCGGTTTCGAACTTTATCATTGACGATTATCAGAACGAACCTTATTATAATGATGGAATCTTTTTTGGCATGGGTCCAAAGCGTAAGGTTGCTGAATTCGAGGGTTCTATAACACTTGAGGGTTTTTTAAGCGCATCATCTCCAAATAGCTATGAACCCGCTGGCGGATTTTTGCAATTTTACCCCACAGAAAGCAAGCTACCTGTTGTAGGAAAAATTGTAGAGCCACACGAACTAACTATCGGAAGTGCCTATGTGACCTACTCTGATATGCCTGAAATACAGTGCGGTCTTTTGCAGGACTTGGAATGCGGCAGCGACGGTCTTGATATCGGAGATGCGGCATTTGTGCAAATCACTTTGCATAATATAAAGCACTATGACAGCGGAGCTGCGAACGCTGAAATTGAAGATATTAAGCTTCTGTCCGATATTCTTTATCACAAGGAAGATTCAATTTGAAATTTTCGGTATATTCTGCTCGAATTTTACAGCCGGTGCGGCGGCTTGCAAGGGGTGTTCGCACGGCTGTAAATTCGAGCTTTTGTTTTTGGCGGAAATATGGTCTTTTTAAGCCTTGTTTCTTATTCGTATTTGCTCGCCTTGCGCTCTTTCGTGGGGCGATGAAAGATACTATCTTATTGCTTTTTACCCCTGCTTTATGCTGTGCTGTCAAATGCCAAGGGAGAAGCACCAACCCTGTTTTCGCTTTACAAAACGGCGCATTTTCTGCGGTGAAGCCTTGATTTTATTTTTAACAAAATGATTATTACAAGAATTTTCACAAAGCTTTTCATAGTATGTTAAGAACACCCTGCTTTTTTACCAAAAAACACTTTACTTTTACAAAAAAATATGTATAATAATAATATGAGGAATTTATAAATTGCTGATTTGTTAATACTTTCTCATACTTATTTACGAAAGGAAAAGTGAAATGGAAAATCAAACTCAAAATAATATTAATCATACCGAAAATGATTTAGGCGAACAAATTGCCGAAAATGTTCAGGTTGTTGAAAAACCGAAGCTTAAAGCGCCTGTGATTGTCTGGACGGTAATCGGTGCGGTTGTTGCTCTCGCATTGATAATTGCTTTGCTTGTCGTCCATGCGAACGATCTCAAGGTTATTAATCAGAATCGCATGAATACCCTCAGTGCGGCGGAATATTTAAGCGTTTGTGAAAAGGAAAATTTTGAAAAGAAGCTTGATAGGCTTGCCGAGCTTTATAATAAGGCGGGGTCGGAAATTGGCTTTTACAATGCCGGAAACCGTGCTTTTGAGTTTGAGGCTTTGGCTAAAGGCGACAGCACTACATATCTTGACATAGAAGGGCTTGTCAATATTAAGGATAACAAGGGGTCAATCGAGGCAAAAGGCTATGCGGGTACTGATGTGAATATCCGTGCGGCCTATGATTTTGATAAACAGGATATTTATGTTACGTCTGCGGACGGCGAAATCTTCAGATCAAACGTTGGCGAGGTTTTAGACGAGTATAATATTGATTTTGACAAGATTTTTCCTAAAGATCAGACAAAGATGAATGAGGAATATCTTGAGATTTTACGTGGTTATGTTACATTTGTCGCTGATTATTTAGGGAAGTTTGAAGAGTCCGAATATGACGGAACAGACACTGTAAAAATCGGCAAGCTCAGACAAGAGCAAAATGTCGTTGTAACTGAAATAAGCGTCGGCGAATTTGAGGATTTTTTGAACGATTTTCTTGATTATGCAAGCGACGATGATCAGCTTTTCGAGTATCTGGATAAGTATGGAGCTGATTCCGATGATTATTCCTATATAATTGAAGAAGCGCAACGTAACCTAAACCGCTATGGAATAAGTGAAAACAAGAATCAAAAGCTTTTGGACTTATACAGCTTTTTCAACGATAAGGGCGAGCTTTGCGGGCATAAGGCGGATATTAAGGTCCCCGATTCGTCAACAGCCGTAACTGTTTTATTTCAGTCTATTCAGACTGACACAGAATTCGGCGCTGTTTTCGAGGTTGAGGAGAACGGCACTGTTTATTATGGCGGCGAGCTTTCCTTAAGCCGAGAAGGTAAAATTGTAAACGGAAGCTTTTCGCTTACCGATCGAAGCGGCACCGGTATAACCGGTAAGATTAAGGATTTGGAGATAGTTAATCTTGAAAAGCTTTGTTTTAACGGTAAAATTTCCGTTGATTATACTTCATATTATGGCAACAGCGGCGTAGATATAAAGCTTGCCTATGAGGAAAAAAGGCAGAGCATTGATGTGAATTTTGACGGCGGGAAAATCAAGCTTGAATATGCAGATGTTGCGCCCGCCGACGTGAAGCTTCCCAATAGCGGTGATATTGACGGCGAATTGATTGATTTCTATAATTTGAATGACGTGATGAATGTTTTTGTAGAATAGCCTTTGAATGTGATAGGATAATCCCCAAAAAACTACAAGGAGGTCTTTATGTCAACTCCAAAAAGGTTTTGCCGTCAATGCGGGGGTCAGATAGGCAAGGAGGATAAGTTCTGCCTGTTTTGCGGCGCTAAACAGCCGGAGTCTGTTCGGGCGGTTATTCCCGCCGAATCAGCCGTTTCCCAAGCGGAAAACGCCGCTGAAGCGGCAAGCGTTCCCGTTGAATCAGCCGTTTCCGAATATAATTTATATGATAATACGGAAGCCGTCACACAGGATTTTTCAGGCGATATGCCGACCGAACAGTCCTCTGTTCAAGCGGAAACAGCGCAGATTGCCGTCGTGGAGAAGAAGCAGGGAGGTGCGGCAGGCTTTTTCCGTCACTTCGGTTCTGTGATATTCTGCTTGCTTGGAATGAGCTTTGCCATTGCGCTGATTTCGATTATTGCAGTCAGAAGTACGCTTGCTGAGGAGAGTATTACGGCTGCTGTTGAGGGGATAGATATTGCCGAGCTGCCGGTGGGCGAATTTATCGATATGGCGGGGCTTTCATCGGGACTTAACATTGACGGCGACGCCACGTTTGCGGAATTGATTTATAATAATCTTTCCGAAAAGCAAAAAGACCGTTATAATATAACAAAACGTGATGTCGAAAAGATTATGGAGAACGAGAAGATTAAAGAGCTTGTTGCGGAAAAGCTTTCAGAGCTTGGCTCGGTTTTGATTGGAAAATCATCTGATGATGAAATTTTCGCCTCTGATGAAATTTTGAGATTTATAAAGAAAAACAGTGATGAAATAGAGTCTGAAATCGGTTATACATTAAGCGAATTTGATTATGAGGTTATTGAGGAAAACCTCGCAGGACTAGAGCGGGTCGGTGAGGTTGACGATATGCTTGGTGCGGCGGGAGTGAGCCTTTCGTTCGTGTCAACGCTTTTCGGCATTCCCGCTATTATCGTATTAAGCGTGATTGTCGCCGCCTTTGCGGCACTGATATTGCTTGTGAATAAAAGGCATATGTTTGCGGGCTTTACATATTTAGGGGTGCTCTGCATTATCACGGGCTTGCTTTCGATTGCGATTGGCATAACGCAAAACGTAATTATCAGCGCTCCTCTGATTAAACAGCTTTTCGGTCCATTTCTTGCGCCGTCTGGCAGTCTGTTTATCATAACAGGGCTTGTCCTTATCGCAGTTTTTGCTTTGGACATAGCTATTGTTGCGGTTGTTAAATCGGTCAAGCGCAAAAAAGCGCTTAATACTAATCTCTGATTAAAATAACTACCAAAAAATCTTCGCAAAACCCATAAATCAAAGCTTTTACTCGATTTTTTTGATCATTTTAAATTGAGAGTATAAGGCGGATTGAGATTCGGTATTATTATCAGCAAGCCTTTAAAAGCGCAGGAAAACGAAGGCTTTTATCAATCGAAATTTGTTTTTTTGGTTAACTTGAAATAACGTGTTGAGTTTTCGCTTATGCACATTCTTAAACAAGAACAGCGCCGCCATGATAACATGACGGCGATGTTTATTGCTTGCGAGTTTTCGCTTTTATGAGATAACCTCGTATAATTCCGCCGCATCGTCTTTTTTTGCAAATTCGCTTACGGTTTTGACTCTTACTTTCAAGGGAGTTTTCCCGATGTTTATCTCAATTACGTCCCCAACCTTAACCTCATAGGAAGCACGGGCGACACGTCCGTTTACACAGACACGTTCTGCGTCACAAGCTTCGTTGGCGATTGTGCGCCGTTTAATCAAGCGGGAAACCTTTAAATATTTATCAAGCCTCAATGGAACCTCCGAAAATAAAAGGCAGAACCTAAGCGTGGCTCCGCCCTCTATGCAGTCTTGTTTGCCGCAATGCGGCATTTTCTAAAGCATTGCCAGCATAAGTGACAGTGCTTTGACAGAATCGTCTGTGACGATTATATATTACTTGGAGACAGCGTCCTTAAGCGACTTTCCAGCTTTGAAAGCGGGAACCTTTGCAGCGGGGATCTGAATCTTCTGCTTGGAGTGGGGGTTAATGCCTGTGCGAGCCGCTCTTTCGCGAATCTCAAAAGTACCGAAGCCAACGAGCTGAACCTTTTCTCCGTCTGTAAGAGCCTCTGTGATGGAGTCAACAACTGCCTTGAGAGCAATTTCCGCATCCTTCTTTGTGATTTCAGCCTTGTCGGCGATCATAGAAACTAAATCTGCCTTTGTCATAATTTATAACCTCCATAAATTTTATCCATCAGTCTTGGGACTGTGAATTACGTTTTTGTTTTTGCCAAAGTTCCTCAAGCTCGTCGGGAGAAAGGGTGTCCATTGGCGTACCGTTTGCCAGAGCGAGATTTTCAACGCCTCTAAATCGAATTATAAACTTATTTGAAGCGTCTGTCAAGGCTTTTTCAGAGTTTATTTTCAAAAATCTTGCCAAATTTGCGCAGGAGAACAAAATGTCCCCCAGTACCTCGCGTATTTGAGCTTCACCGCCGCTTTCGAGGGCATTTTCAAGCTCTGTTATTTCGGATTTAAGCCCCTCTAAGCAAGCCTTTGTGTCGGCAAAATCAAGCCCCGACCGTGCTGCACGCTTACCGATTTTCTGCGCACGCATGAGAGAGGGCAGAACCTTCGGAATATCCTCAAGGCTGTCGGAAAAGGACTGGCTTTTTGCGTTCCGCTTGATTTTATCCCAGTTTTCCAAAACCTGCTCTGCTCCGTCAAGCTTAAGCTCGCCAAAAACGTGGGGGTGGCGGAAAACAAGCTTTTTTGAGATGCCGTCGCAGACGTCGTCAAAGTCAAAGCTTTCTTTCTCGTCCTCAATCCTTGCGTGGAAAACAACCTGCAAAAGCAGGTCGCCAAGCTCTTCCTTTAAATGCTCTGTGTTAGCGGCGTCAATCGCCTCTGCCGCCTCGTATGCTTCCTCGATTAAATCCATGCGAATTGACTCGTGCGTCTGAACCTTGTCCCAGTCACAGCCGTTTTCGCTCCGCAATATTTTTACAATTTCGACCAAATCGTCGATAGTATATTTTTCTTTCTCTGAAAACAAGCGTAAACCTCAATGCAATCATGTTTATCGACCTATATTATATTAACCTATTTTTTTGCTTTTTGCAAGCGGTTTTTGGAAATATTTTTACTTTTGTCGATTTCTCATATTTTTTGCCTTGATACCTCCTGTGATTATTAGTAATAATAGATAAAAAACTGCCCCGACAAGCGCAGAAATGCCTAAGGAAACAACCCTTGGCATGAACACGGAAACCTGCTTCCAGCAAAAAAGCGCCGCTGTGGCACA
>CAZYRV010000037.1:14284-14810 GCA_964649485.1 uncultured Oscillospiraceae bacterium
GGCTTACGTCGGCGATGTTAAGCTCGGGGATTTTTAAGAGGATAATGTTCCCCGTCCATTTTACCGCTATGCCGCAAAGCATGAGGGTCACGGGGGCTTTGTTTTTCCCCGCCGCATAAAAAACGCTGAAAAGCACGCCGGAAAGAAGAAGGAAAATTCCGCCCGCCGAAAGTATGTAAAATGCGTTTAATATTACGGCGGCTTCGTCCGTGCGAGAGCCGTATAAAAGCGCCATAATCGGCTTTGCAAGCGCCCCCGTGCCAAGGCAGGCGGGAAGCCCCATCAAAATTGTTCCGCGGAATACAAGGGTAATATTGCGGCGGATTGCCTCCTTGTCGCCTACTGCGCAGGCGGCGGTTATTGCGGGGAGGGCGCTTTTGTCAAGCATTCCCGCAAGTGCGGGGACAAGCATAAAAAGCGAAACCGCAAGCCCTGTATAGCTTCCGTACATGAAAACAGGTAAGTCCTCAAGCTTTGTCTGCTTTCCTAAAAGAAAGGCAAATTCACGCAGAAAAAACACAGGGTT
>CAZYRV010000037.1:14862-15359 GCA_964649485.1 uncultured Oscillospiraceae bacterium
GTGCCGATTGCAATCGGGATTATTTCCTTAAAAAGCTTTTTTGCAATAATGGAATAGCGCTCTGGCGGGGGACTGGTCTGAATTTCAGCCTTGGTTATTCCGTCGCTGAAAAATTTTATCCTCACGAACAAAAAAACGAAAGCCACGACCTCGCTTATCGTAACTCCGAGAACAGCAGCCCCCGCCGCAAAGGGGAGTATTGCCGCCGCCGCATCGCCTTTTGTTTCGGCGATGATTCCGAAGACAGCGCCTGTGCGGCTAAATTCCGCCATGCCTGTTTCAACCGTGAAATATGCCAATGAAAGCCCGAATACAAGACGTGCAATCGCTTCTATAACCTGTGCGGCGGCGGTCGGGCGAATGTTCCCGAGTCCCTCGAAATAGCCCCTGTAAACACCGCCGACACAGCATAAAAGCACCGACGGCGCAATTATAAGCGTCGGAATAAAGCTTTGAGGAGAGGCGGAAACGTGCTCGGCAAAAGGTTTTGCCAAAAT
>CAZYRV010000037.1:15369-19332 GCA_964649485.1 uncultured Oscillospiraceae bacterium
GGTGCCGACAATTCCGACGGCGGAAAAAATCCAGATGGCGGTGCGCTTTATCCGCTTTGCGTCGCCGTATTTGCCCAGAGAGGCGCTTTGGGCGATAAGCCTTGTGACCGCTGTTGGGATTCCTGCGGCGGTTATGGCGTAAATCGGCGAAAAAAGCCCGTAAGCCGCCGAATAAAAGCCCATTCCCGTACCGCCGAGAATGTTCGCAAGCGGAATGCGGTAAACAGCGCCGATTATTTTCGTTGCAAGCATTGCAAGCATGAGTATGATTGTGTTGTGAAGCAGGCGATATTGTTTCATAAAAGCTCCTTGTCCGTTGTTCTCAATTAAATTTATTCGTGCGGACAGGGATATATACTGAAATGCGGCGGGGTTATGGCAAAAAAAGCTCCCCATATCATGCGATATGGGGCAATAAAGTATTTGGAGTATCGTTCACACCACCGGAAAAACCGGTGTGACAAGCTATAGCCATAGGCTATAAAGGGTAAAAACACTTTTTGAAAGGAAGTTAGCATTAACTAACCTGACATAATTATAGCATAAGCATTTGTTAAAGTCAACACCTTTTTGGTATACTTTTTTAAAATATTTATGATTTTGAGCAACTTTGTAGGAAATGACGATTAAAATGGCATAGTTTAAAACAAATTATGCGGTTTGCACAATTACAAGCCGCATTTTTGTTATTATTCAACGTGAAAACCGCTATAACTCCTCATTCGGGAATGAAAGTCCCCATTCCTTGCGGCAATAATCCATAATTTTCATGATGTCAAGCGAATCCGAAAGCGGAATAATATCGCTTTGCTTTTTGCCGTTTCGCAGGCAGTCGTTCACCTCGATTATTTCATTTTCATAGCCGTTTATATCAAAAGGCAGGTGGATTTTTTCAATGATATTGTTATTAATGTCATAAATTGTCGCTGTGTCGCTGCAGAAATAATAGTTTCCAAGCTCGATTCTGCCCAAAGTGCCGATAATGTGCGCATCACTGTTGCTCGGCATATCAAGCGCACTCAAAAGCACGGCGGCGGCATTCTGGTATTTAAGCGTAATGTGGGCGGCATAATCGACATTTGTTTCGCCTATATAGGCGGCGGTTTCGATGAAATCGGGCTTTGTGCCGAGAAAAGAGGTCGCAAGGGCGAGATTGTACACGCCGAGGTCAAAAAGGCTGCCTCCGCCGAGGGCGGGGTTAAATATTCTGCCTTCCTTATTGTACTCACAAACGGAGGTAAAATCAGCTTTGATAAGGCGGACATCGCCGATTTTTCCATCGTTTACAGCAGCTTTAACCGCCTTGAAAATAGGGAGAGTTTTCATCCACATTGCTTCCATGAGAAAAAGATTTTTCTTTTCCGCAAGCCTTATGCAAGCTTCAAACTGAGCCGCATTGAGCGTTACGGTTTTTTCGCAGAGCACATTTTTGCCGTTTTCAAGACAGAGAAGCATATCCTTATAATGGCTGTGCATTGGTGTGGCAATGTAAATTATGTCGATTTCGGGGTCTTTCGCAAGCTCTTCATAGCTTCCGTAAAAGCGCTCTGCGCCGAACTCGCCGGCAAAAGCCTTCGCTTTATCAATGCTTCGTGAAGCGGCGGCGGCAAGCTTACTGCCTTTTGTGTTTACAAGCGCCTTTGCAAAGGTGTGGGCGATTCCGCCTGTTGCCATTATTCCCCAGTTGATTGTTTTCATCGCTACTCCTGTTCTTGTACGTTTGCCTTAACTGCTGTGTATGTCGGGTTAAGCGTTCCGCCGGAGAACGAAAGCTCTACCTCAAGCTGGAGGATTTCTCCCTTAAGCTCTGTGAAATTAAGCGGTGTCGCCGCCTTTATGTCATAGCTGAACACAAGCGTCATTTTTGCGGGCTTTGCTGCATCTTTGATTGTGAAAAGCATCTCAAAGCCGTTTGTGTCCGAAAAATCAAAGCTTGCCCTGTCACGGTTTTCGCCGAGGACGGGGAGGGTATACTCCTTGCGCTCAAGCGCCGTTGGATTTACAAGGTTTGTCGCCGAGAGAATGGTCAGGTTTTCGCTTGCCGCCTCAAGGTGAAGCCCGTCAAAGCGATAGTCCGTAACCGCCTCTGCTCCGTCGGAATTAAGCCCGTTTACAGAAGCGCCGCTTATGGAAAAAACGGCGAAATCCTGCGTTGCCTGCTCTGTTTTGACGTAAAACGTGGGAGCAAAGCTTATTTTGCCGTTTTCGACTATTGCGTTTACTATGTCGTCGGAGGTTGGGGCGGGGGCTTCGTTGTTGATTTTATCAAGGATTGCCCGAACATTGGCGACTTCGTTCGCATCGGAAACATAAGCCCGTGTGAGGGTAAGGGTGCTTTGGGCTGTGTCAGTGGAAACGTTCCCCGCAAAGATAAGCTCTTCTTTTGTAAGATAAAGGAAGGCAAAAAGCCCAATTCCCGCAAGGAATATCAGAATAAGCGCAATTGCAGCAATTTTTTTCATGTTTCCTCCTGTGCTATATGCAGATAAGGTTTGTGTCCCAATCGGGAATATATTCGCTTCTTATTAAATATAGGCGATAATCGGGGCGGAGCTTGTTTATTTCGAGAATAAGCGCAAAAATGTCGTCGATTCTGTGGTAAACCGAAACGCAAAGCTTCGGGCGGAACTGCTTTATTGTTTTTGCCGCACCCGCAAGGGCTTCACGCTCGCTTCCCTCCACGTCAAGCTTAATGTAGGTTGCTTCCGCACCGCCAAGAAGGCTGTCAACGCTTTTCATGCGGATTTTTCTGCCGCTTCCTACCTTTGAGTTGCGCCCGCCTCGGGTTGAAAACTCAAGCTCGGTGTCCTCCGACCATGCACCGGCGTTTACCGCCGTGAAAACGGTTGGGTTCAGCATATAAAGCCGCCTTCGCATCTTTGCGTAATTTTTAAAATCAGGCTCCAGGGCGTAAATTTTTTTGAATTGCCCTGCTGTTTCGCCGATAAATTCTTCAATAGTATCGCCGTTGTAAGCGCCTAAATCGACATAGGTTTCGTCAGAGCCAAGGCTTAAAAGCTTGAAAACCTCGCTTCTGTCAGAATGAGAGCTTGTCAGAAAGCCGATTTTACCGCTTAGCCGATAGTTTAATATCGACTCGAAAACTGATTTCGACCTTTCATCGGCAAGAAGCTTATAGGCTTTTTCAATGTCGGCTTTGTTGTCGTCGATAAACTTCCTGTCAAACACTCCGCCGCCCACAACAGAAACATAAGGGGCGTAAACCTCGTGCTTTTCCGCAATTTCATATATATGCGAAAGCACATCGGGGCGGGCTGTTCCGAAGCAGATGAGAATTATAATTTCGCCGAATTCTTTCTCGATCTGGGCAAGGGTTTTCACTGTGAAGCCACGAAAGGTTTGTCCTCTCACAAAGTCGTCGCTTGCCATAAATGCGGCGGGGTGAAGCCCGACAGTTTCAAGCAGGCTCATGATTTTTTCTGCGCCGTCGCCCATTCCGTACAGAATAATTTTTTTGTGGGAAGTTTGCAAATGCTCAAGCAAAATTTGTGCAAAATCACTGTAAAATCTTATCATTAATCTTTCTCCTTTGTGGAAAACCGAAAATATTTGTTTGTTCATACTTTATTAATACTATATTTGAAAAAAGTGCTATAATTAGAAAGTAAGAATTTGTGCAAAGGAATGGAAAATGGACAGAATTATTGATCTTTCTCAGATTTTAAGTGAAAACGCACTTGTTTATCCCGGCGACCCTAAGTTTTCCAAATGCGAAGTAAGCCATGTTTCAAAGGAAAAATGCACCATAAGCCGCATAAGTATGTCCTCTCATTTCGGAACTCACGTTGATGCGCCGTCTCATTTTATTGACGGAGGTGCGGCGGTTGACACAATGCCGCTTGGCCTTTTCGTCGGAAAAGCGCTTGTTGTTGACGCTGATATAAAAGACGGAATTATCTCTGCCGAAAGGCTTAAGACAAAGCTTGCGGCAAGCACCGGCGA
>CAZYRV010000038.1:0-418 GCA_964649485.1 uncultured Oscillospiraceae bacterium
GTCGAGCGTCCGACGCTTACCGCCTGCGGAACACCCTTTGGAATCAAGGTGCTTACCGACGGGGTAATAGTAATCGGCTTGGGCGACGTAAGCGGCTATGACGGGATTGAAAGCCCTGCGGCAAAGGCGGGGATAAAGCAGGGCGACATTATCAAAGAGGTAAACGGCAGACGGGTAAACAGCAACAACGAAATTACAAACGCTGTGCAAAACGATGAAGAAAAGACAACGGTTCTTATTTCACGAAACGGCAGAGAGCTTAAGGTTGAGATAAAACCTGTTAAATCAAAAATTGACGATAAATTTAAGATAGGTGTGTGGGTTCGTGACAGCTCGGCGGGAATAGGAACAATGACCTTTTACGTGCCGGGCAAAAACGTGTTCGCAGGACTCGGTCATGCGATATGCGACGTGGATA
>CAZYRV010000038.1:428-3549 GCA_964649485.1 uncultured Oscillospiraceae bacterium
GAACTCTCACCTTTTACGACGACGACACAATGAATTTCGGCGGGCTTGGACACGCAATCTGTGATGTTGACACGGGGGTTGCGCTTCCGATTTCAAGCGGCGAGGTTGTATCGGTTGCGATAAGCAGTGTCACAAAAGGAACAGCAGGAAACCCGGGCGAGCTTTGCGGAAGCTTTATTTCACGAATATCAATAGGCGAAATCAAGACGAACACAGAATCGGGAGTTTTCGGAAGCATGGATTTTGCCTGTAAACACAGATGAAATACCGCTTGCATTTAAGCAGGAAATCACGGTCGGACCTGCGCAAATTCTGACGACAATAAGCGGCACAAGTCCGAAGGCTTATGATATTCTTATTGAAAAAATTGACTATAACTATGACAATGTATCCAAAAATATGGTTATCAAGATTATTGACCCGGAGCTTTTAAGCAAGGCGGGAGGAATAGTCCAAGGCATGAGCGGAAGCCCGATTATTCAAAACGGCAGGCTTGCGGGCGCAGTCACTCACGTTTTCGTAAACGACCCGACAAGAGGTTTTGGAATTTTCAGCGAAAATATGTACAATTTCAGCGAGAATGCGGCATAAGCATCACAATCAAGCAAGAACAGCCGCTTTTGCGGCTGTTTGACTTTTATATTACCGCACTTCCGAAACACAAGGTCTGACAATTGGCGTAAAGGCATCACCGCACAAAGACCAGAAACTTCCTTGACGCACGCTTGCTTGTTCTTTTCGCCGATTTTGTGCGGTGAAGCCTAAAGCCTTTTGATTCGACGTTTTAATCGCCAAAGCCTCTATAATAGTACACAAAAAAGCCGTACGAAATTTGTATGAAGCGTAAAATATAAAAATTTTACGCTTTTTGCATTAAAAAGTCCTTGTAAATTTGAGGTTTATAGTGTATAATAACAATAAGGTTAGGCAAGCTTATGATTTGCATGAAAACATAAGCTTTTTATGTATTTCACCGTTATAGAACGTCGGCAAAAAATGTGTAGACTTATGTCGGCTTAAATATAAAGAAAGGCGGGATTTGTGATGAATGATAAAACGATTTCATTTTCGGTCAATGAGGACAGAGAAAATGAAATGAAAGAAATATTAAGCTCGGTTTATAAAGCCCTCAAAGAAAAAGGCTATAACCCGATTAATCAGCTTGTGGGCTATATCCTGTCCGAAGACCCTACTTATATAACCACCCACGGAAACGCAAGAAGCCTTATAAGGCATATTGACAGGGACGAGCTTTTACAGGTTCTGGTTAAATCGTACTTGAGCGGCGAGTAATTCAAGCATACATAAAGCCTTGCTTTTAAGCAAGGCTTTTATTTTTTTATACTGCCTGCGAGGCATGAAGCCTATAATAATCGCCCTTTCTTGCCATAAGCTCGTCATGCGTTCCGCATTCGGTGATTCCCATATTGCTTACATACATGATTTTATCACAGTTTCGGATTGTCGAAAGCCTGTGGGCAATTATAAAGCTTGTTCTGCCCTCAAGCAAGCGGTTTAAGCCTTGTTGAAGCAAGCGCTCTGTCTTTGCGTCAATAGACGAAGTCGCCTCATCAAGAATAAGAATTTTCGGGTCGGCAATAAGCGTGCGCGCAAAAGCAATAAGCTGGCGCTGACCTTGAGAAAGCTGAGAGCCGTTTTCGTTTAGCTCTGTGTCATAGCCCTTTTCAAGCTCTGTTATAAATTCGTCGGCACGCACAACCTCACAAGCAGCCTTGATTTCATCAAGCGTTGCGTCAAGCCGCCCATAGCGGACATTATCGGCGATTGTTCCTGTGAAAATAAAGCTGTCCTGAAGCATGATTCCCATTTGACTTCTAAGCGATTTAAGCGTGACGGCGCTTATGTCGTTGCCGTCAATCAGGATTTTACCGCTGTCGAGGTTGTAAAAGCGTGAAATAAGGTTGATAATCGTGGTTTTTCCCGCACCCGTAGGCCCGACAAGAGCAACGCTCTCCCCCGCCCTGACCTCAAAGCTTAAGTTTTCAAGTATGGTTTTGCCCTTTTCATAGCTGAAGGTTACGTCATCGAAAATAACATCGCCATTTACAGGAGGAAGCTCAGCGGCATCTTCGCTGTCCTTTACGTCAACCGGCTCGTCAAGAAGCTCGAAAATGCGCTCGAGATAAGCGACGCCGTTTATAAAGGTGTTATACAGGCTTGCAAGGTTTACAATCGGCTGCCAGAAGCGATAAGCATAGCCGTTTATCGCCATGATTGTGCCGAGCGAAACCGCCCCCGGGCCTAACACAATAAGTCCGACAATAAAAACCGCGGCATTGACCAAAACCTGAATATAATCAACCGCCATTGCGACAAAATTATTAATCGTTACGGCTTTCATCCAGCTTTTGCGGTATGATTTCGAAAGCCTTGTGAAAATGCCGAGGTTTTCGTTTTCACGGGCAAAGCCTTGAGTTATCCTCATACAGCTTATGCTTTCGGCAAGATATGCGGTCTGATTTGAGCTTTTGTTTGAAACCGCCTGCCAAGCCCGCCGCTGAGCCTTTTTAATAAGAAGCATAACAACAGCAAAAACAGGAAGCCCCGCAACGATTACAAGTGAAAGCCTTGCGTCAACCATAAACATAAAAATTGCGATGAAAATCATGTTTAAAATTTCAAGAATGAAGTTTATTACACCGTTTGTAAGCATATCGGAAACACTGTTTACATAGTTTACCACACGCACAAGAATTTTCCCCTGCGGTCTGTCGTCATAATATTGAAAAGGAAGCTCTTGCAAATGCGCAAAAATATCTGTTCTTATTTCGTAAATAATCTGCTGACCGACCTTTGTCATAATGCGCTGGCGGAGGTTCCCAAGCCAAACGCTTACGCATACGACAGCAAGCATTGCAAGCGCCATAACAAGCACCATCGGTATGTTTTTATCGACGAAAAGCCCGTCAACGGCATACCTTGTGATAAGCGGGGTTGTAAGAGCAACCCCGGCGGATAGCGCCGAAAGCAGAAATGCGGTTATCATTTTTTTGCGGTGTTTTTTAAGATAGACGAACGAGCGCTTGAGGTGACCGAAATTAAACGGCGAATCAAGTGTTTCGTCAACGTCATATTTGTTTCTTGCCATACCTTCTCCTTT
>CAZYRV010000038.1:3559-13602 GCA_964649485.1 uncultured Oscillospiraceae bacterium
AACAGCACGCCGCTGATGTGCCCCATAAGCTCGCCCAGCCGCGCCGCGTGCGTAAAGTTTACCTTCACTTCCTTGCGCGCGCTGCGGTTTAAGCGGATTCAGCCTCGTCGTTCTGGAGGCAGTAAATTTCATGATAATAGCCGCCAAGCTCCATAAGCTCTTTATGCGTGCCCGATTCAACAATTTCGCCGTCACGGATAATGATGATTTTATCAGCATTGCGGGCGGTTGAGGTGCGCTGGGCGATAATCAGCTTTGTACAGCCAAAGTCGAGATTTTTAAGGTTTTGCTGGATTTCAATCTCTGTTTCGGCATCAACCGCAGAGGTTGTATCGTCCAAAATAAGCACGGGAGGACGGATTGCAAGCGCCCTTGCCAAAGCAATGCGCTGTTTTTGCCCGCCGGAAAGTCCCACGCCTCTCTCGCCTATTATCGTGTCAAAGCCCTCGGGCATTTTTTCAATAAAGCCCGCCGCCGCCTTTTCGGCATATTCACGAACGGCTTCCTCGCTCATATCGGAGTCGCCGTAGGCAATATTGCCGTCAACCGTATCCGAAAAAAGCAAAACCTCCTGTGTCGTCATGCCGATGTTCGAGCGAAGCAGGTCAGGCTCGTATTCCTTGACATTTTTCCCGCCGACAAGAACAGCGCCGTGAGTTGCATCATAAAACCTTGCGACAAGATTCATCATCATGGTTTTGCCTGCGCCCGTCGGGCCCATTATTACAACAGTTTCGCCTTCTTCCGCCCTGAAGCTTACATTTTTAAGAATTTCACTTCCGCTTATTTTAAGGCTTACATTTTTAAATTCAACGCTTCCGCCTATGCGTTCACGGATTTCACATTTATGCTCGTTTATAATTGACGGCGTTATGTAATAAAGCTCGATTATCTTGTCAACACTTACGAAAAAGCGCTGGAGGTCATTTATTATAAAGCCGAAATTGCGCATTGTGTTTGCGATTGTCCAAAGCAAATTGCCCACAACGCTGTATTCGGCAAAGCTTATTCTGCCGTTAATGACGAAAATTCCGCCGATTGCAAGCTGAATAACCCAGAGCGACTGTGAGAGAATTTCAATGTGAGGCTGATATTTAAGCCATGTTAAGCCTACATCTACATTTTTGTCACGATAATCAATGTTATATTTATCAAAATCAAACTTTTCATATTCTTCACGGGCAAATGCTTTGATAACACGGTTTGCGGCGATTGACTCCTGCGCCTTGTTGTTTAAAAGCGAAAGTTTTTCCCTGAGCGCCGCAAAAACAGGCCCGATTTTATGTGAAAAGCGGCGGATTACGAACCAAAGAATCGGTGTCGGGGCAAGGATTGCAAGAGTAAGAAGCCAGTCGATTGACATAAAATAGCTTATTGTAAAGACAAGAAGCCCCATTCCCTCTACAAAAATCATGACTATCCATGCGATTGTATGGCGGATCAGGTCGAGGTCGCCCGTCATTCTTGTCACAAGGTCGCCCTTTGAATGGGTGTGATAAAAATGCATATCCTGATTCTGGAATATTTCAAACATTTTGTTTCTGATTTTAAAAATCGTTCCCTGAGAGCTTTGCTCGTAAAGTGTTTTATTCCAAAGCTGGAGAAGCGTCCTGATAAGTGTAAAACCTACCATTCCCCCGCAGAGAAGCCAAAGGAGATCGGGCTTTTCCTGTATATTCTGGGCGGCATCGGGACTTTCGATAAAAATTCTTACGATTTCACCGCCGAACCACGGAACAAGCACGAAAAGAATTGCGACGAAAACGGATAAAATCAAGGCGCAGATATACTTTAAATGATAACCCTTCATTTGCTCCCAGACCCATTTAAGCTGAAACATTTTAATCTCCTTCCAAATCGTAATAAAACAGCCGAAAAACAACATTTCCTCTTTTTACAGACATAAAATAATTATAACGGTTTTCACAAAAAAAACAAGGGGGTTCGGCTCAAAAAGATTAACGAAATTACATGGCGTGGTATATGCATTTTTATAGATAAATACTATGTGTAAACGATTTCGAGTTACAGAAACAAGCGTTATAACGCCGCCGAATCATAAGCTTGTAAACATTGCGTTGCCATTTTATTATAAGGCTTCGGGTGATAAAGCTTTGCCCTTGTAAAATCCATGGCACCGCCGCACAAAGGAGCTTTTGCCTTTGCACAGCGATGCCATGAGCATTATAAGACTTAGGCATCACCGCACAAAGACCAGAAACATCCTTGGCGGTGAAGCCCTTATTATATAATAAAATATGCGGTATTATTTTTTCCTCTCGTCCTGCGGCGAAATCCCAAACTGCTTTTTATAAGCCGACGAAAAATGGCTGAAGTTATTATAGCCGTACCGAGCGGCAATATAGCTTACCGAAAGCGACGTAGTTTTCAAAAGAGCCCGTGCCGCTTCGAGCTTTTGCTTTATTATATAGCTTTTTATAGTAAAACCTGTCCTGCTTTTGAAAAGCTTTGTGATATAATCGGTATTCAAATGTACAACGTCAACAATATCCTCTTTTCTTATGCAATTTTCTAAATTGTTATTTATATAATCTATAATCAGCCGGACCGTTTCCTCTTGATAGCTCTCGGCCGTTTCCGTGCGTATGGATTCAGCTATATAGTGAACAAAGCTTTTCATTTCCGCAAGAGAATTCATTGCGTTTCTGGAAAGCTCTATCGCCTCGGCATTGTTTAAAATATTTAAAGAGCCGCCCTCCTCAATTCCAAGAGAGGAATAAAGCAGGTGCATTAAATCCTGATAAAAAACTGTAAGTGTTTTTGAATTAAGCATTCCTTGCTTGTCTGTTTCATCAAGAAAAGCAGAGATTTCCTCCTCAAAAAGCTTGCCGTTTCGTGCAGTGAGATAGTCACTCCAAAGCTTTAAAATATCCTTTGTAAAAGCAACATCTTTAAGAATTGAATTATTCGGAGAAAAAATCCCCTTTTTCCCTGTGACATTATCCCGCTGTTGCTTTAAAAGCTTCTCCCAGCTTGCAGGCATATCCAAAACCCTGATATAATCCGAAACATAGCAGGCGACCTCGCACGGCATATACATATCATAAATTCCGCAAAGATACGAAAGCCGCTCTGCAACAGAGCTTTCCCCCGCACCCTCGTCAAGAGGATTTATCACAATGCTGTAAATATTTTTACGGATATGTGCCGCCATAAAATAAAAGTGATTTTTAGGAAAAACATCTGCAAGAAAATTTTTAAATGCCGACGAAAAAAGCGATGCTTCCCAGCTTAAAACAGTAGAATTCCACCGCAGAATTTGAAATAATACAAGATATGCGCTTTGATTTATATCGGGCAATTCATCTATTTTCGAAACAGCCTCCCTGTCAAGAACACCATTTAAAAACCCTCGCCAAATGCTTTGATTAAGGGTTTCCTTTTGCTCTATATAAGACTGTGCCTTGTCCAAAAGAAGGCTCTTATTACGGGCTGAGTCGATTTTATCAATCGCTTTTTGCACTATATCCCTGATTTTATTATACGGTGCGGGCTGGAGAATATAATCAAGTGCGCCGAGCCTTACCGCCTCTTTCGCATAAATAAAATCCGAATGACAGGTGAGAAAAATAATTTCCGTCGAAAACCCCTCCTGCCTTACCCAACTGCAAAATTCCACTCCGTTTTCAACCGGCATTTCTATATCACAAAGCAGAATATCAGGCGGCACGTTTTTAAAGCAAAGCCTTGCCGACATCGCGTTTTGGCACGTTTCGACGCTGTCTATTCCCATCTGCGCCCAATCAACACCAAGCCGAAGCCCTTTAAGGGTTGCGGGCTGATCGTCAACAATTAAAAGCTTCATTCAAGATATTCTCCTTTCATCGGAATAATAAGCTCTGCCTTTGCTCCGTTCGAATTTGTAAACATAGCATAGCAATCCTGCCCGAAAAACATTTTAAATCTGTCGATTACATTGACGATTCCGACGTGCTTTTCTCGCTTAAGCCTTTCAAGCCCCTCCTGTGTATTCAAAAGCTTTAAAAGCTCGTCTGAAAAGCCTTTTCCGTTATCGCTTACGGACAAGGTAATAAATGATTCATTTTCAATCCTGCAATAGGTCGCCCTGACTTTCACTATAAGCATAGAATTTTCCGAAACTCCGTATTTACACGAATTTTCAACGAGCGTCAAAAGGCTTACTGGCGGGATTTTAAAGTCAATAAGGCTTGCGTCTACCGTAATTTCAAGCTTAAACTTAAAGCAATTGCTTGCCTCCTGCAAACGGATATAGTTTTCGCACATATTCAGCTCGAGCTTGATTGGCACCAGATTTTCTGTTATGTCTAAGGTATAGCGCAAATATTCTGAAAGCAAAAGCACAATCTTCTGAATTTCAGAAACGTCGCCCGATTCTGCCATTGCATAGACAATTTTCAGACAATTCAAGAAAAAATGCCGTCTTATCTGAAGCCTCAAGGCGTTAAGCTGTGAATATTTGAGATTAAGCTTGTTTTCGTATGCTTCGATTTTAAGGGTTTTGATCGTATCAAGCATGGAGTTGAAAATGTTGTTGATCTCATCAAATTCTCTGTTACCATAGTTTTCGGCACGGGCCTCAATATCTCCGTCTTTGATTTGCTTCATGACGATAATAAGCTTTTTTAGGGGCTTGAAAAAGCTTATATAAAGATAAATTCCCGCAACCGCAAATGAAACGAGCATAAGCATAAGCAAAGCATAAAGCGCATAATAAAGCCAGCTCCAATCATAAACATAAGGCACGGCATAATATGCCGTCATTGAAATAACCGACTGATTCACAACCATATAACTGTTTGTATCTGTTTTTATAATGTCATAGTCGTCATCGTCTGTCAAAGCGCCGCCGTTTTTCTCATAATTCCTTACCCATGAAGCATCGGTGATTCTTTCACCGCTTTTGAAAAAGATGACGGGAGAGGACATTTTATTCCGAAGCTGAGAGCTTTTGGTGATATATCCGACGTCAATCATAATGACGCAGCTTATATCACCCATTGAAATTTCCCTCACCATAACAGGCGAATCATATTCCCTTTTCAAAATCCAGCCGTCCCTGTCGTCAAAAAAAGAGTCATTTCCAATTTGACGGTACATCGTCAGCTGCTCGTCGCTGAACAACGATTTTTCCCGTGCGTAAAAATAGGTTTTGTCAAAATCGGCAAGCTTAAATGCTATTGCTGAAATAAAATAATAGTTTTCTATAAACAGCTTTGTCATATCCTCCTGCTCGCTCATGAGGCCTTGCGCATCATTTATATTTTGGCATTGCATAACCTTTTTATAAACCTCACCGTTGTAGAAGCTCAGGTTTAAAAACTCGTCGGCAGCGGTAAACTGGTCTTGGATTGAATTGCAAAATACGGAAAGAGCTTCAGAATGCCCGTTTGCAAGCTGAATATTAATATTGTCAGAAACAGCCTGCGCATATACCGCAAAAAATGCCAGAAACGGAAGCTGTACCAATATTACCGCAACCCACGGTCTTTTCTGTTATTATTATAGCATAATGTGCAACAAAATTCAACATACAAATCCGGCTAAAGCCATAAACACAACAGCATTTATGGCTTTAGCCCCCGGATATATATTAATTTTCAGATATTGTTTTTTCTACGCTTGCACGTATCTTTTCTTCATAATCCTCATCAAGGGGAATAAAGCTTTTCATGCTATGAATCGGCATTCCTGCAAGCATTTCAACCATCATTGTTTCAGAAATATGCTCATCTCCGCCTCCAGAGCCTCCCTGAAGCATGCTTCCAAGCTTTGAAAACGCTTCAGCTATGCTTGCGCCGAAACCAAGCTCGTTAAGCCTTTTGACCGTTACCCAATCAGTCCAGACAAATTCTTCAGCAGCCTTGACCGAAACCGCCTTAGCCGCCTTTATGTCACGTGACGAAAAGCCAAGCTCGATTGTATACTCGCCGCTTTTAATTGCCCAGTCGCCCTTATTCTCACTGAAATAAGCAAATTCTCTTTCATCAAGGGTAAAGCTTATTTTCTTTGTTTCTCCCGCTTTAAGCAAAACCTTTTCAAAGCCCTTAAGCTCTTTTGCGGGACGAAGCGCAAGAAGCTCTTTCGGAGGGGCGACATAAAGCTGAACAACCTGCTTTCCGTCTTTATTGCCGATATTTTTTAATTCCGCTGAAACTGTGATTGTTCCCGTGCCGTCAAAGTCGTCACTCGACAGCTCAATATTTCTAAGCTCGAACTCTGTATAGGTAAGTCCGTGTCCGAACGGGAACTGAACCTCCATTTTCCTGCTTTCATACCAGCGATAACCGACAAAAACACCTTCATCATAAGAAACAACATCGTCATAGCCGGGAAAGCTCAGATAGCAAGGTGTGTCCTCAAGCCTCAGAGGAAATGTTTCCGCAAGGTGTCCGGAGGGGGAATTGTCGCCGAAAATCAAGTCAACCGCCGCCTCGCCTACCGCTTGCCCGCCGAGATACATTTCCAAAATAGCAGAAGCCTTATCACGCCAAGGTAAAATCACTGGACTGCCGTTGTGAAGAACAACAACAGTGTTAGGCTGAACCGCACAGACTGCCTCGATAAGAGCATTTTGCTCTGCGGGAAGATCCATATGCGACCTGTCATAGCCCTCGCTTTCAAAGCTTTCGGGAAGTCCTGCGAAAATCACTGCCGAATCCGCTTCCCTTGCCGCCTGAACAGCTTCGTTAAACAGCTTTTCATCATGCTCCTTGCCGTTATCAATCCAGCCCTGATAATAGCTTACGTTTTCCATTTCCTTTGCCGCCTCGCAAGCACCGACAACCTTAAAGCAATTTATATGGCTTGAGCCGCCGCCCTGAAACCTTGGGTTCTCCGCAAAATCGCCTATAAAAGCAACCCTTGATTTCTTATCAAGCGGAAGAAGATTACCCTCATTTTTCAGCAAAACTGCGCTCTCCGCCGCACACAAGCGTGAAAATTCGTGATGGGCTTCCTTATCGTAAGGTTCTGTATCCGTATCTCTAAGCCCTTTTTGAATCCACTCAAGCATTTCACGCACGGAATTGTCAAGAACCTCCTCGGAAAGCATTCCCGCCTTAACCGCCTCTACAATTTTTCTGTCGTTTGCCTTGCCCGATGAAGGCATTTCAAGATTTAAGCCTGCAACAAGCGACTTTACTCTGTCATTCATTGCCCCCCAGTCGGTCATAACGATTCCGTTAAATCCCCAATCCTTGCGCAAAACGTCGGTAAGAAGCCATTCGTTCTCACAGCAATAGGTTCCGTTCAAGCGGTTGTATGCGCACATAACAGACCAAGGCATAGATTTTTTCACCGCTGTTTCGAATGCGGGAAGATAAATTTCACGGAGTGTTCTTTCCGCTGCGATAGTATCCGTGCTCATGCGGCAATATTCCTGATTATTTGCCGCATAATGCTTAATGCAAGCGCCTGCGCCTTTGTCCTGAATACCGTTTATATAGCTTGCGGAAAGCTCTCCCGCAACATACGGGTCTTCGGATAAATATTCAAAATTTCTTCCGCACAGCGGACTTCTTTTGATATTAACAGCAGGGCCTAAAACCGTGTGGAGATTTTCACTTACCGCTTCCTCACCAAGATGAGCACCGACCTTATTTAAAATTTCTCGGTCGAAGCTTGACGCAAGAGTCGCCCCAGAGGGAAAGCAAACAGCAGGAACGCTTTTCTGAAGCCCCAGATGGTCGGCTTCCTCCGCTTGCTTTCTAAGCCCGTGAGGGCCGTCGCTCATCATAATTCGGGGAAGCCCAAGCCTTTCAACCGACTTCGTATGCCAGAAATCAGCGCCCGAGCAAAGCCCCGCCTTTTCTTCAAGCGTCATTTTGCTTAAAATTTCATTAATTTTGAGTTCCATATTAATCTCCTTATTCGGTTACTTGAAATGCTTATATTTCACCTATAATTATAATCCATTTTTTCAATTAAATCAATCTGTAATTTGAATGCGAGCTTATATTTCAAAACACTGAGTCCACACGCTTAACTATATTGATAAATATTATAAAAGCAAAACCCGATTATCACAGCCATTAGTATTTTAAGCATATTTGCCACAAGCCTGTCGCTCATTTTACGGCTTAAAATCCGTCCGATTATTCCGCCGGAAATTCCTCCCGCAACCATAAAAACCAAAAGCCAGATTTCAAAGCTTGGCACTGTGCCGCTTACTATTGTGGTCAAGAGACTTGCCGCCTGACTGAAAAGTATTATGTAAAGCGAGTTTGCCGCCGCTGTTTTTGTTTCCATTGAAAAGAAAAAATGAAGCACAACAAGGTTTATAGGGCCGCCGCCGATTCCTAAAAAGCTTGAGAAAAAACCGAGCACAGCGCCGATTAACACGCACGCCGCTTTTGATTCAACCCTTTTCGTATGAATTTTCCTCTGAAAAATCATATAGACAAGAGTCAAAAGCGTTATAACCGCCAAAACCCCAGCCTGTACAGCGCCGATTTTATTCGGATTATCGGACATATCACGCAGAACATGGAAAATCTGATTTCCCGCCATTCCGCCGACGACGCTTCCGATTGCCAGTGGAGTTCCTGTTTTTACGTCTACAAGCCCTTCTTTTTTACTTAACGATTTTCCCACTGAATAAACCGACATTGACAGCACAGAACAGCCCGACAAAAAGCTTATCACCGAAACCTCCGCAAGTGCGAAAATGTCAAGTGTCGGTTTAATAATCACTCCGCCGCCTATTCCGCAAATTGCTCCGACGACAGAAGCCAAAAAGCTTATCACAAAAAACAGCATAACTTTCCTCTTATGTATTTGCCATGCGGATAAAGAGAATTATCCCGTCGTCCGCGGCAAACATTTTCCCATCACATCAAATTATTCTTTAAGCGCTATTCAAAAAGCTTTTGTATCGTCGAAAGGCTTGGTGATTCTTCAAGAGCCTTACGTGCAGAATCCCACTTTTCCTTTGGGATTTTCGGCTTTATCATAGCAAAAAGCATCTCCATATTAAAGCGGGAATCGGGCTTGTACGGCACGACATCACACGTGCCTTGATACCAGCAAAGCATTTCCTCCTTAAGCCTTGCAATGTCACTTGCATATCGAATTGAGTCTATCTGATTCATCATTTCACAAGGGTCTTCCCACAGGTCGTAAAATTCGTCGCTTCCAAGCGCCCGCTTGATATATTTGAACCTCTCGTTCCTGATCATAGTCCCCTTTGCGTGGGCAAGGTCGTCCTTATGCGCTTCCTTTCTTGGATAGTATACAAAGCTTTTGTTGCCGCCGTCGGCATTGTTTTCCGTGCAATGCGTTTCGCAGGGCATTCGTCCGCCCTCGCAAAAAACATATTCCCTGTGCTTTATGCTTCTATCCTTAAGTATTGGCAAAAGGCTTTTTCCAAAATGAGTATGGTCTGGAGTAAGCCCTGCAAAATCCATTGCCGTTGCGTAAAAATCAACAAGCTCTACAAGGCTTCCCGAAACGCCCGCATCAACTCCGAAATTTTTCGGAGGCTTTATTAAAAACGGAACAGAAACAAGGCATTCCTCAAAGCAATTCTGAGCCTTTTCCGGCAACCCATAATCGCCTGTGAAATCGCCGTGGTCGCTGAGCACAAAAATTGCGCAATCGTCATAAATTCCCGCCTTTTTAAGCGCATCGCAAAGCCGCCCGAACTGTGCGTCAACCTTCATGCACATTGCATAATAAACCGCTTTAAGCTCTGTCCATTCTTTCTCTGAATAATCCTGCATATGCTGGTTTTTACGCAAAAGCTCTTCCATATAGGGCTTGCCCTTGCAAAGCTCGGGGCGAATCCGTTTTGGAATAAGCTCCCTGTTGATTGCCGAAAAATAAGGTTCTTCTATTTCATAAGGCGTATGAGGCGCCATAAGACCCGCAAATGCGCAAATCGGTCTGTCGTCAACGGGGTTAAGCAGGCGCTCGATCATTGCATCAACCGCCTCGTCGTCGGCGGTATAATTAAGCCCGTTTACATCTGTTTTAACCTCACCATGAAAATGAGAATAAAAATTCTTGCCGTCCATTTCGCCGCGCGGATTCGGATTTACCGT
>CAZYRV010000038.1:13612-14407 GCA_964649485.1 uncultured Oscillospiraceae bacterium
CTCCTGTGCGGCATAAAGGTCGTTGCGTGCGTTTGTCCATACATAATAGCCGCCCTCCATAAGCTCGGAAAAAAGACTTGATTCGCCCGGCTTAAGAAGGCTTGCCATAGTGCGGTGGCCATGGACGTGGGGATAAAGTCCGGTGAAAAAGCTGCATCTCGACGGAACGCAGACAGGATTCTGGCAAAATGCGTGTCTGAAAGAAACGGCGTCATTTTCCGCAAAGCTGTCCAGATTCGGCGTAATTGCGGCTGGATTTCCTAAATGGGCAAGAGCGTCCGCCCGCATTTCATCAGGATTAAAAATTATTATATGTGGTTTTTTCGCCATTTCCGCCTCCCTTACAAGCTTAATCCGTATCTTTCATAAATTTCATCGGGTGCATCATTTTCCTTAAGCAGCGCATAAGCCGCCTTTTTAAGTCTGCCCGTAATCTCCTCATCTTGAACCGCAGACTGCTGCCTTGGGTCGTCCAAAACATTGAACAAAAGCTCTTCGCCCTCGGGCAAGTCCTTCGCCATTGTTTTCATCGGAGCGGGAAATTTCAAAACCTTACAGCCCTTTGTAAAGGAAAACGGACCGACAAGCTCTGCGTTTTTAAGCTCGTCAGGAGTCATTCGGCTTCTCATATGAGTGACGACAAGGGTATAATTATAAACAGGAACGCCCTTTCTCGGCGCTATCATAAGCACATATTCACCGTCGGTTACACTTAAAACCCCGCTGTGAGAACCGAAAATTCCATATTCACGCACAGGCTTATCGCTTAATATTACGTCTTTAAGAGGCTTTCCA
>CAZYRV010000038.1:14417-15677 GCA_964649485.1 uncultured Oscillospiraceae bacterium
ATATCCTCAGGAATTTCAAGTCCAAAAAAGTCTAAAATCGTCGGTGCAAGGTCGATTGTCTGCACAAGGCTTTTTCTTCTTTCACCTTTTACGCCTGTTCTCGGGTCCCAAATAAAAAGCGGCGTGTGGGCAATTTCCTGATAATCGGGCATTATTGATTTTGCCCACCAGTCATGCTCGCCAAGCAAAAATCCGTGGTCGGTGTTTACAATGAGCATCGTATCATTCCACATTTTATGCTTATCCATTTCGTCAAGCACCTTGCCAAGGCATTCATCGCAAAAAATCAAAAGAGCCAGATATTTTTTCCTGAGTTCAAGCACAACCTCGGGTGCTTCGCTTACGGGCGCATAAGGCGGCCAGTCAAGCTCTGAAACATCGTCAGGGTCAAATATTTTTGATATATATTTATCGGGAGAAGTAAATGGCTCGTGCGGGTCAAAGGTTTCAATCTGTAAAAACCAGTTGTCATACTGTGCGTTTCTTTCAATAAAATCAATACCCTGCGCAAAAGTTTGCGCCTGCGGACAATCCTCTTCTGTTTTGTAAAAACGCCTGTTTACCAAGTCCTGCCTATGCCACTGGTCAATAAAATTTTTCATCTGGGGAGGAATATTTTTAAGCGGAATAGCATGAGGATAATTCTCAGGCACAGGCTCTGCGCTTCCCTTCCACGGGTCGCCCTCCTGCCCGCGGTTGCATTCCCATGCGGAATAGCGTGGAAGATATGTTCCTCCGCCGTCCTCGACATAGTGATTGTGGTCGGTGCTTATTTTGCTGAATATGCCGTTGCTTCTCAATATTTCAGGCATAGAATCGTCAAACGGCTCAATCGGCCCCCACTCTCTGTGCAAAAAGTTTGCCCGCCCTGTGTGAAGCTCTCGCCTTGCGGGCATGCACGGCAAGCTGCAAACATAGCTGTTATCGAAGGTAACGGTTTTTTCATCAAGTCTTTTAAAATTCGGAAGCTCAACCTCCTTCCCCTTATAGTTCGGAAGCATATCCAAACACAGAGAATCATACATAACCATTATCGCTCTCATTATCTGTCCTTTCTCAGCAACGCCCGTCCATTAACTATACATTTATAGGGGGAGAAACCTCCCCCAGCCGGAATTTAACCTTAAGACAATATAAATTGATTATTCTGAAATATAAATCACGCCAAAGCCTTCTGTCTTTTTTGCTCTGCAAACTCTACCGCCTCAGCAATTCTTTGGCTGCGCTTTTTAGAATAAGCAACCCTCCCTTTATTTGTAT
>CAZYRV010000038.1:15742-19248 GCA_964649485.1 uncultured Oscillospiraceae bacterium
GAGCTTTGAAAGTGCGATTGACAGAACATTTACGCTTATCGCACCCATAAGCACGCCAATTTGCGAATGATTAACAATCGAACCAATCCACATTCCAAGAACCATCGGGAACATATTTGTAAATACCGAGGCATTGCTTGTCATGCCGAGAACCGGTGCAAGCGAACCGCCGTAGGCAGTCATAAAAACTCCCGCAACAGCAACAAGAGCACCCGCAATTACATAGCTTATCACACAGTTTGAATAAATATTGATTCCCGCATCGGAGGCAAGCTTCTGATTCCCCATAATAGCACGGTATTTAAAGCCATAGCCGCTGAACTGGAACAAGAATGTCGTCACAATAATAAGCACCGCTACGATTGCAATAATAAACGGTGCAGACGAAAGAATATCAACGCCCTCTTTACCGTAGAGAATTATACCCTGCTGATTATTTACGCTGAAGGAAACACACTCGAAAATAAGAGTTATTCCCAGACCCAAAACCATGGGAAGAATACGCATATTTACGAATAAAAGTCCGGTGACAAGCCCGCAAATACCGCCTATTATCATAGAAAGCACAAGCACGCCGACTCCGCCGAGATTTAAGCTTGTCGCAATATTTCCGCCGAAAATAACTCCGACATACATCTGAGCGCCAAGAGATAAATCCATTCTTCCGCTTGAAAGGTTTGTGCTTATCGCAAGCGCAAAGGCAAGAGATGAAATGAGATTTCTGAAAAACGTTTTTACGTCGGCGGAATTTGTGATTACGCCCGTTCCCGACGTAGAAAGCAGTATTATTTCAAACAGCGCCCAGACAAACAAGGGCACAGCAAGAGCTTTAATTATATTCAAAACCGTGCGTTTTACTTTGCCGCTTTTGTTTTGCATATTTACACCTTCCTTATTTTCGCCCCAATCTGTCAGGAGCAGTTTATCCGCCGTTTTTAATCCCGACAGCCGAATTTTTGGCTGCCGGAATTAAATGATAGCTTATATTAAACCTTTAAATGCCTTAGCTTCCGAGTCTTGCAAGAATTGAATCATAGGTTACGTCATAGATTCTTTCCTGAATCATATCGTTTGTAAGACCGTCGTTCATTTCGCCGAGGAAACCATCGACGACATCATAATCAGCAACCCATGCGCCGTCTTTGTCCCAGCTGGACATTGTTTCAAGCATCGCCGGATCAGTAACCGCCTGCATACTGAAAAGCCATACCGAAGGAATACCGTCCTTGTCAACAACCGCTTCTCTATGTCCGGTAAGTACATTATAAACCTTTGCAAAGCCCATTGCGCTTACCAGAGAGGTGAACTTGACTGTGCTCATGCTTAAAACCTGATTGCCGAACTTATCCTTGCTGTTAATAGAGGTTTTAAGCGCATCTCCGAAAGAGCCAAAGCCGATTATGTTTATGTTCTTGTTCAAAGCGTTCTCGACTTCATCAACCACGTTCTCAACACTTCCTAAGTTGTTGGGCGACATAAGAAGATAGTCATATTTACCTGTTTGAATTGCTGCGGAAAGCCCCTCAAGATAGCCGTCAACCGTAACTCCGCCCGGATAACAGTAAATTTCAATGCCTTTGTCGTTTTCCGCCATTATCGGTGAGGACGAGCTTATAAGCTCTTGAATTGTCGAGGTATAGGTCAGACCGTAAATTTCAGAAAGAGCTTTAAGCATGGAAGTGGAAATCTCCGTCTGCTGTGCGTTGCCCTGATATGCGCTTCCTGTCGCAACAACAAAGCCGTGCGTTTCGTCTGTCGTGAGATTTTCCTTAAGATAATCATAGAAAAGCTTACCTGTTGCAGGCTGGTCAGCCATAAAGCCTCCGGCAAGGTTTTCATATCCCGCTTTAAACACGCCCTCATTTGTCTTGTTCATAACTCCGTTTTCAACATAAACCATGTCATATTCATTACAAAGCTGAACAAGCTGTTCGGTGTTTGCCGCTACGGGATAGTAATTTATAACCGCATCACAGCCTGCATCTGCTGCGTTTTCAATAAATGTCATTGCCGCATCAAGGGTTACGATTGCTTCGGAAAACATAAATTCGCAATTATAACGAGGAGCAATGTAATTTTTCAGATAATCCGCCTTGATTACGCTTTCGTCATTTACCTGAACCTCGATAACCGCAATCTTGAATTTATCGTGATTTCCCGGTGTTTTTTCTCCGCCTGAAGTGTCGCCCTTCGCTGTTGTGGAGGCATTGCCGTCTGAGGAGGCTTTTCCGCTGTCCGAACCGGAATTATCGCCGCCGCACGCAGCCATTCCAAGGGAAAGGCTCAGGGCAAGACCCATGGATAAAATTTTCTTGAATTTCATTTTTATTCTCCTTTTAAACTTAAAATTGCTCACGGCTTGGAAGTGTTTTCTGATATTCGCTGTTTAAATATACCAATATCAAGAACACCGCACCGCGTATTCCTTGAATGAGCATTGAGTCAACGCCCATCATAAGAAGCCCCTTGTTAAGCACCGTAACGGTTATTGCTCCGATAAATCCAGCATAGGCATTGGATTTTACACCGCCGAAGATTGACATTCCGCCCAAAACCGTTGCAAGCATGACGTCCATTCCCATTCCGTTTCCGATGGATTGGGCAATATTCGCCGTTCTGATAATCTGAAATGTACCCGCTATGCCCACGCCTATTCCCGCAAATAAGAATGCGGTGAAAAGGCTTTTTGTTGTGCTTATGCCCGTCTGCTTAGCGCAGTTTTCATTTCCTCCAAGCTCTTTGCTCTCAGATATATTAAACATAAGAGGCTCTGCCCCGACAAGCACAATAGTAAGGGCATTATAAATTGACATAGCGACAATCGCAACCATTGCGCTTTTCACCTTAAAAAGCACGCCCAAAACGCAGTTTATCATCATAAGGCCTATACCGGAAAGTATTGTCACAACAATCGCAAGCGGCATACTTTGTGTTCCCTGATATACAAGTCCTCCGAAAACCGCCGCAAGCCCCATTACATTACCCACCGAAAAGTCGATATTTCCCGTGCTGTAAATAAAAGAAACCGCCGTCGCAACCGTTCCTACAATAAGCGTCTGATTAAAAATCCCCTTAAATACAGTAAGCTTTAAAAAATCGCCGCCTGTTAGGATTGAAAAAAGCAATACTAGGAAAACAAGCATCGAAACAGGAAAAACAAGCTGAAACCAACGCTTACCCTTGATAATCTCAAGCCTGTCCGTAAAAGTAAGCTTGGGAACAAAATCCTCCGTAAATTCTTGAGTTTTTACCACAATTCCCACCCCCTAAATCATACAGTTTAAAAGCTTTGCCGAATCGTATCCGTCGTCACGGTGAAATTCTCCTGTGATTTCGCCGTTTTTCATAATCAGAATTCTGTCACTCATTCCGCAAAGCTCCGGAAGCTCTTCCGAAATAAGAACAATTGATTTTCCCCGCTTTTTCATTTCATAAATAAGCTGATACATTGCCGCCTTTACACCTATATCAACTCCTCGGGTCGGGCAGTCAAGAATAAGAATATC
>CAZYRV010000039.1:0-18700 GCA_964649485.1 uncultured Oscillospiraceae bacterium
TAGCGCCCCCCACCCCCACGGCGCACGCAATCGCAAAAGCCTTGTCGTTCGCTCTATCAACGCTAACAGCGCTGTCAAGCGTTACGGCGCATTGTTTTTCGCCATCTGATACTTTGGTTAGTTTGCCGTCAGTGAGCGTTCCTGTGTAGGTCTTTGTTTCGCCGCTGACGTATGTCAATTCAGCTTTGTATTCTTCAATGAAATTTATAGCCGTTAGTTTCCGTTTTGCAAAATCATCTTCCACCGATTGAGTGTCGGCTTTTCCGTACACCGTGCTTTCAAGCCCCTCAACCCTCTTTTCAAGCTGTGATTTTACTTGAATTTGCTTGTTTTCTGTGTCGCCTGTTGGTGTTTCGGTTGCAGTGTCTTTTAAAACAGAAGATTGTGCCGCACACTCAATTTTATGGTTATTCAAATATTTCCAATTATAAGAGGTTATCATTCCAGTTGCATAACCCCTTGTAGTGTCAATTTCGCCGCCACGCAAGCGAACATAATCGCCTATATCAAGAGCAGGGTCACCAAAGAACGTGGTTGTAAACGGTCTGAAAATTGCCGTTGAAAGCCCATTATCGCTCCAACTTAAAACGTTGGTAAACATTGTTTTAACATCTTCGTCTGAAACAGTTGAAATTAAAGGGTTTTCCTTTAATTCAAGCGTCATTCGGTTTTCATCACTTGCGCCCGCTGTAAGCGCTTGCCTTTTTGAAACAGTGCCGTCGCCACGCTTCATTGTCAATCTTGTAATTCGGATTGTGTTGTCCGAAAAATCGGTGTTAAATCGCTCATCGCCCTGTATTTCCCGAACAGGTATTACCTTGCCGCTATCGTCACGTATGCCTTGTATACGCTTAAACCGCAATGTTCCTGTTCTGTCAATATAGGCGAAACTCCCTGTTAATTGCCCCGCCCACATGAGCAAGTCACGCAAGGTTTGAATTTGGCTATAAACCGCTTTCGACAAATTAATATCTGTTGTTGCATTCGGCAAAGCGTTAAATTCGTCTGTATCATACGGAACACCTGCTAAATCTCCGCTTGCAAAAACCATATAATTCAGTTTGGGAACGCCCCAGTTTTCGGGTGTTTCAATGTCGAATTTCAACAATGCGTCAAAAGCATCAACCGTGACAACGTTTTTCTTTCGCCTTATGCTCTCGTTGTCAACATAATACACTCCAAGCGGAACATCTTCATACTCCGTGTCGTTAAACCAAAGGCGGTATGTAAGGCTTATGCTCGCACCCGATACGTCTGTTGTATTAAAGCCAATAAGTCCGATTGTAAGCTGTGCAGGATAAACACCGCCTAAATTCAGCTTGCCACCTGTGTCAATTTTTTTGTCAATTATAACCGATTGATTAACAATGTTGTCGTTTGTGAGTTCGATTGTATCGCCGCCAGATGTTGTAAGCGTGCCGTGTAAACTACTTTTGCGGAAACTGTTGTTTATTTCTGTCATGTATCGTTCTGAAACAGCGTACATATGTAAATTTCTCCTTTTTGCAAAACTTTAGTACTCAATGAAGGTAATCGAAATACTCCACCAACATTTATTTATGTCCGAATAGTGAATGTTAACAGGCTTTACCGTTCGGGTTGCTTGCGCATACGCCTCATCTATCGTTGTCACACCTGTTTCAGATGTAGGGTCTGCATATTCCACGCTAATCTTGTCTGGCTTAATTGCTGTCATAAGCGTTCTCAATTGAGGTGTTTTCAAAATAAAGTCAAAAGACGGACTGTGTACGTTTTTTCTTATGACTTCACGCTTTAAAACACCCGTTTCGCTTCTGGTTGAACTGTTGCTGTCAAAATCTGAATATGTCGGGGAAAAGTCAGACGGCGTAGGCATTTTCACGCCGTCTATTTTAAGCCAAGTAATAGCCATTTCTATATCATGCCTTTCCGTTACTTCTGATTATTTCTTGTCTTTGTCTGCGCTGAACACCCTCATATACAATATCACCGTCAAGATAAATCGCAACAGATGTTCCATCTTCGCCGCTGTTGCCACTGTTTGCGGCGCTCATTGCACGGTAAACTGCGTTTTCAACGCCTGCTGAAACAGCTTGAACAATTTGGTTGTTGTTTGCAACCGCCGTTTGACCGCCGATTGTGCCAACCATTTCAGGAATGCCGTTTTCGCGCGCCATGAACACTTGCCCTGTTTCAGGGAAACCGCCTGTAGCGTAAGCGGGAATACCTAAACTTTGCTTGTATTTTTGCCATTCGCTATCGGGCATTCCAGGTGGTTTTTGAGAAAAATCAATTGTTGGTACTATATCGACCGTTAACGAAAGATTATCAAAACTTTTCTGAATCTCTGCAAACTCTTTATCGGCATCAAAATAAAACATATCGGTAATATCAATTGATGAATCATAGGACTTTAATTTTACATTAAATCTGTTGTCAAAATCCCTAATGTATGGGTCTATTTTGGTTTCAAGCTCTTTTTGCGCTGTTTGCAAAACTCCGTTCACATAGTCTTTTGTTATATTTTCGTGATTAAACGGATTGTGTGTTACTTCGATTCCTTTTAACAATAAATCTGTATCAAACAGCATTTTTACAGGGTCTTGATATGATTTCAAGATTTCTTCTTGGGCATCTGTTTTAAATTCATCTACTTGTTGTTTGATTTTTTGTAAAATTGGCGCTGTTGTTTTTTTAAACTCATATTCTTTATACCCGATTAACGATTCAAAAACACTAGTAAGATAGCCTTTTTCTGATTCGCTAACATCAAGTGTCGAAATTTGCGAAAGCATTTCACTTTTTGCTGTGCTAAGTTTGCTTTGTGCTTCTCCAATGCTTTGAGCGACCTTATCCATTGCTGTTGCGAACGCTTCGGGGTTTTCAAAATCGTACTCCACGTTTACAAAACCCTGCAAGTCTTGTTGAATTCGTGTTAAATCAGGAAGATTGTTTTTTAGCCCAGAAAGTGCCATTATTTGGTCTTGATAGCTTGCATAAAGTTCAGCGTCGCCCTCTGTCGAGAAATTACGGCTTGTTATTTCTGCCGCTTTATTTTGTAGTTCCTCAATTCTGCTCAAGCTGTTTTCTGTTCCCGAATTGATTATGTCAAGCAACACCTGCGAATTAACACCCTGCGCTTCAAGCAGGTCTTTGTTTGCGATAAGGTAAAGCTTCATGTTGTTGTTGCTGTCTTGAATATATTGCGACGTTGCTTGCGAAAGTTCCTCAAACTTTCCCTTTATTATGTCAACCTTTTCAGAGCTTATCGTTTCAACGCCAGTAATATCCGAAATCATCAGGTTTAACTCATCGTTTATGCCTTGTATGCTTAATTTCATCTCATCAGCTTTAGATTTATTATCAATATATGCCTGTTCGGTTTCTGTAAGTTTTGTTGTATAACCATCAACAGCAGAAGCAACCTCGCTTATTGCCGTTCCCTCTGTTTCCCACATTGACGCCAATTTAGCGTCAAGCAGTTCATTTTGTGCTTCATAATAACCCCACAAAGCGCCGACAACCGCGCCAACTCCAACCGCAACAGCCGCTAAAGGCGAAACGAGAAAACCAACTGCAAGCGCAAGCGCACCAACAACAGGAACCGTTGTTGTAAGAATATCTTTCCACGACTTAGTGCCTTTTGTAAGTTCTTTGAAATCGTTCTTCGCAATAAATAAAGCCGCAACAGAACCGCCGATTGTTATTAATATCTTCGCCAACGGTGATAACGCCGCTCTAAACCCCTTTACTCCTGCTGATAGCGATTTAAACACACCTGCACCCGCACCAAAAGAAGTATCAAAAGCAAGAGCCGCACCATTAATCGCTTTGCCGAGCGTTTGCCAAACGGTTGACTTTACAATAAAATCATAAAATGTTTTTACTTTTTCAACAGCCCATATGCCGCCTAAAACAACACCTAGTGTTTCAATCAACGGCAAAGCGCCTTGAATCCAAGAAACCAAACCATCAAAAAACTTTTTAACTTTTTGATATACTTTATCGCTCTGTTCTTCAAGTCCATCAAGAAAATTGTAAGTCGGCAAGTCTATACCCAAAGACCCGCCTGTTTCTTGACCTGCGCTTGCTTTGCCTGTGTCATCGTCAAAACTAAGAATGTTAAGTTGGTCTATCCCTGCAAGCGTGCTCTTAAGCGTTTTTACCGCTTCTGTTGCACCGTCTGCTTCATCTGTAATGCTTGTTGTTATGCTTTTCCCGACGTTTGAATAATCAATTGTCGGCAATTCAAAGCCCATAAGTTCAGCAAGTCGCTGTACTGCTTCTGTAAGCACTTTTACAAACGCTTGAACATAAGGCAACACCTTAATAAGAATAGGTATAAACAGATTACCTAGCGCCCTTGTGAGCTGCTCTGTTTGCTGTGATAAAATACGCATTGCATTAGCAGGTGAGGTTATCGTTCTTGCCATATCGCCTAGAACCTGCTTTTGCTGTGTTAAAATTGCATAATAACGCAATTCCGCTTTTTCTGCCTGTGTCATTGCGGTATAGCTTTTTTCAATGCCCAAAGAATATGCCAATTGTTGCAATGTTGCTTGGTCTAACGCAAAACCCAAACGGCGTAACGGCTCTAGTTCCCCAGAAATACCACTCTGAATTTTCAGCATTGACTCTTCAACGGTCGTGTTGAAAAAACTGGAAATATCATAACCAAGCTGTGTGAGGTTTTTGCTCATAAGGCTTGCTTCGTCAGAAGCTAAACCGAAACCAGTTGCAACAGATTGAAATATACCTTGATTTCGGATAAATTCAGATACATCTATGCCTAAGGCTTCATTCGCTTCTTGTGCAAATTCCAAAGCCGCTTCTGCTCCGTCACCCATAGCAACGGTGAACAAGTTTAAGTTTTCTATGTATTCATTAGAAGATTGAACCCAATCCCCAACGGTGCCTATAACACGCTTTATTGTTACATAAGACAGCCCCATTTTAGCTGTAAAGTTTGCAAAAGCTGAATTAAGAAAATTATAAGACTTTGTCGTTTTGTTGTTAGATGTTGTCAGTTTTTCATTATTTTGTATGATTTTCTGAATTTTACTAGGCAAAGCGCTAAAGCCGTTTGATACCTTAACCATTTCATTCGCAAGCGGTTGAATAGCGTTTGTCACGCGCTGAATTGCTGTTGCAAATCCGTCCATGTCCATTTCAGCAAGCGTTTTCGCCATTTCAGGAATTTTCTTGAGTTGTGTAATCACGCTTCCGAGGTTTGTTTTTGCAATTGATTCCAACGGTATAAACGCACTTGAAAGCGTTCCCATGCGTTGAGAAAATGCGGAAAAATCAACACCTTTCAGCGAAAGCGCGATTTCAGGCAACTTTTTCAAGTTGGTAAGCGTTGTTCCGAGGTTTGTTTTTCCAATTGTTTCAAGAGGGGAAAGCGCCGCCGATAAAGCAGTTATTTTCGCCCCGTCAATTGTTGGCATGGAATTGATTGTATTTGTAAGTTCTGTGATAATTGTAACAGCATTCTTTGTTTTCGTCATTTTAGGAGTTTGAATGCCGTTGAGGGAGTTCATTCCCTGCACAAAACCGTTTAATTTCTCTGTAATGTTGCTAAGCCCTGTTAAAGACTCGCCGCTTTTTGCAATAAGCGTCAACGAATTAGCAATCTTTTCTAAACCTTTAAAGCCTGTCGTTGCTGATTTAATAGCTGACAGGCTTTGAGTTAGTTTTTGTAAATTCTCTGCCGCCTGTGCGCTATTTTCGGTGATTTTTATGCTTAAACTTCCAACATTTAAGTCATTAGCCATATGTTCCACGCACCTTTCTATTTATTTTGGCGGTTCTTGTTGCTTTTGTTTGTGAGCATATTCACGGCGCATATTAAGCATAAACAGCATGGCTCTTGCTTCGTCTGCTTCTGCTTTGCGCTCATCAAGCGTTTTTTCGTTGCCGTCTGTTTCAGAAACGGCGCTTTCCTTTTCGTACTCATGAAAAGGCTTGTCGCGATACGGACGCGCTTTGTGTTCTTTGCTGAAAGCGTTCAAAATAGGCGATGTACTGCAAATTGCGTCGTATACATATCTGCCCTGTACCCACATATTCGTGTCTGTGGTATGGTTTTTAATCTCTGTCGCTTTAAGATACATGAGAGTTCGCCACGGCTCTTTGTGCCAATATTCGTCAAAACTCATACCTAAAGCCATGAAATACGGGCAAGCTTCGGTGAAAGCTTGCCTTAGGGAGAGCGGGGGATTGTTTATCCCCTCACTCTCCACTTTGCCTTTTTTCCTTCACCTTCACCCTTGCCGTTCCACGTGGACGTGATTGTCTGTGAATACAACTCAATCAGCGCCTTTGTAATGTCTGACTTGTCGTCGCCGTCGAATGTTTCCCATATTTCCTGAATAACCTTTCGTTTCGCGTTAGGGTGATGTGCTTTAAAAGCGAATGTAAACATCAGCAACGGCTGAATCAGCATTTCAGTTGCGATTTTGTCCATGTCAAAGCCGTTTGCTTGAAGCTGTGCCGCTGTATCGCGGGTAAAATCAAGAGTGAATGTTGTATCGCCCCATTCTACCTCAACAGGCTGGACGATTTCGGCTTTTTCTTCCTGTGTTTTTGTAGCTGTGTTTTTAGTGTTATCTGCCATGATTAGCTCCTTTTGTCTGTGTGCTTTTGTCTTTAATCTAAGCGGTTAAATTAACTACCGCTTATTCTGTTGCTTTGGCTGCAACCGTAATCTCGCTTTCAACCGCAATTGTGCCAGTTGTTTCAAGGGGTGAGTCTACGTCGCCGCCGTATGTCGGCAAGGGATAAGGGCGCCCTGTGAAAAAGTTCGCTTTTGTAATTTTAGGGTGTTCGATTGTAAACCAAAGCTTACTCTCGCCCGAAAGCCCCTCATAAGCCGCAAGTAACGCTTCCCACGCTGTTACAACACCGTCCTCAAGGTTCATTGTCAATCCAAGAGTGCCAACCTCACCAAGCAATCCGCCGATTGTAACGTGCCTTTCAAGTTCGTCAAGGTCTGTAACCTGATGTGTAGACGGTTCAGAGCTTGCCTGTGGAATTGACTTAACCTCTTTAAGCCACGTGTAGCCAGTTGTTGGAGCAGTTTCGCCCACCGCATAGCCAATCCGTAAGCCCGCCGATAAAATGCCTTTGCTCATTTATGTACCTCCGTATGTGTCTTTTTTATTCTGTAAAGGAGTAACCATCACTAGATAAAACCCCTTTAAATCTCGCTGTCATGCGATATGTTTTCTTGTCCGAAAAGTTTTCAATCGGTTCGCAAAAAATCCTCACCAAACCAATTTCTTCAAATTGTGCTGAAATAGCACTGATAATTTGCTTGCATTGTGTCTTTTTTCCCGCTGTCAAGTTTGTAAAAACATTAACTTCATACATCACGCTTGAATAATCTGAAATGCCGCTTATTTGAGTGTTTGCGTGTGTTGTGTTTGTCTTTTCAATAATAGAAACAGCAGGGAATTTCGCGGGAGTATCTATCGCTTCTCCAGTAACGAAAACACCGTCAAATTCGGCGCGTAAAGCCGTTGCAACTTGATTGAATATAACGCTTTCATAATCAACATAACTCACTCAAACACCGCCTTTGCGTGTCTTGTAAACACTCTGTTAAGGTCTTGCAAGCTTTCAAACATAAACGGTCTTGACGGCATTCCCTCTGTAAAATACCATTTACCATCATCACTGGGGAAAAACCAACCTATGCGCCCATCACTTAAAACAACGTAATTTGTGCCGCCGCCATAGCGATATCCAACTCGTGCCATCAATCCCGCCGTATCTTCATATGGCTGTGTTTTGCCAACAATTCCCGTGCCAAATTCGACAAATAAAGCGTAATCGCAATCAACCTTGATAAATCCTGCGTTGTTTTCTTCTGAATAGAAAACATCAACACTGTTGTAAAGTTCGCCGCTATCCCAAACATCAAGCCTTAAAATATTCCCGCGAACGATATTCGCACCGAGTTTTAAAAGGGTATCTCTTAATTCCGTCGCCCTTTTAACAACCTCGTTTTCATATTGCCGTAAGTCTTTAATAGCTTTATCTATGGATTTTGGCGTTAGTTCAAATTCAATGTTTTTATTCAGCATTCGTTACCCCGCCGCTTTCAAGGCTTTGCACCGCGTTCACATCAACTTGTTTTATCGCGTACTGTATCGCATTCAGCGACTTTGCAACGCGCAAAACAATGAAGTTATACCCTTTGCTTGTGTCTGCGCCATCAAGCCATAAAACCGATTGTTCATCAATGTCAAGGCTTATGTCGCTTGTTGTCATTGTTCTGTCATAGTCAAGCTGATTGCCGAAAAACTGCATTTCACTTGTGCCTTTGTTCGGCGTTATTGATAACCATGCTGTTTTAAGTTCGCTGTATTGCGGCGCGTATTCGCCTGTGGCATTGCCGTATTCGTCGATAATTTCTGTTTCACCTATATAAAGGCGATAACTAATTTTTACCTTATTTCTGCATAAACCAACCATTTTAAAATCCTCACTTTAATTAAAAAAGCGCAATACAGTAAGCTTTGCAGCTGACCATACCGCGCTTTAATCGTTATCTTCGGCGACCCACAACGGGAAAGGAGGAAAACCGCTGATTCAGCCGCCGATATATGAAAAGGGCAAGCCCAAATCATCTAAGTTTTTTCATTTTGCCTTTTGGAGTGAGTTCGTTCAAAAGCGATTGAGAAATGCCGCTGTTTTCGTATGTGCGACTTACTCCGCTTTCAGAATGCGCTGTTTGCCCCTCCGCTCCTCGCTTGAACAGCATTTCAATTGCCGCCCTCGCAATCCACGAACGATAAAAAGGTGTATCAGGCAATTCTGCGATTTCGTCAAACGGATATACGGTATTCACCGCAATTTGTTCCGCGTCATACGCATAGGCGCAAAGCAATTCACTTTCGTTTTTATACCGCTCAAGCTCCGTTCCTGTGAGTTTGGCTTGTATTAAACTAATCGCGTCCACTGCCATTTTTCACCGCCTCAACAATTGCGTTAAACAACTCCTGCTTTTGTTTAAACTGTTCTGTAATGCCGTATTTCTTGCCATATTCAGCTAAAAATTCAGCGTTTAAAAAGTTCGCAACCGCATATTCGCCAGTTTCAAGAGATTTCTCAATTGCCGCCTTTGTTCTGCGCCATGTGCTGTCATCAACATCAGCAGGTAAAATTTTAACGTCTGCACTTTCGGCTTTGGTTTCTTCTTCAACCGCTGTTTCTGCGATTTCGGTGTTGTTCTCTGTTACAATAGGCGTTTCTTTAATTTCGCCAACTGCTTTAACCGCTTTTCGGTTTATAAGCCTTTCGGCGGCGCTATCCTCAACGTTAAGAACAGCGCCCTTTGTGTAAACAGCACCGCCGACAATAACCGATTTTAAAAACTCTACTTCCATTACTCTTCTTATCCTTCAACGCCCGCTGGTTCGGGATTAACGTTCAAAATGCCAACCGTATCAATCTGTTCAAATGACGGAAGCATGATAGCTGAAACAATCGTTTGAATATTAACAGGGTGAGGTTCTTTAATTGTTGTAATTGCAATACCGCCGCCGACAACACGAACCTGTGCGTTTGTGCCGCCGCTCATGAGGTCTGCTTCTTCGGGAGTTCTACCGTAATAAGTGTTGCCAAGTACCGTATCAGGAATAAGCGTAAATACATCATCAGGGAAAAACTGATTAGCTGTGCTTGCGGGTTTGCCATCTGCGCCAAGAAGTTTGTATTTTTTATTATAAACTTCAACCGCAACACCAAGCTTAACCTGTAAATAATTCTTAACCAACGCGTCAGTAACCGTGCCAAGCGTTGCAACCGTGCCAGTAGTCAAGAAAATATCCTGCTTAATATTGTTGTTAGCTTTAAGGTAATTTAGTGTCTTGCGCGTACAAATGGCGCGTGTGGGTCTTACGCCTGTATCTTCCTCAATCTTATCCATTGCCGCCGTAATGTCGGAAACAGGGTCGCTGTCGGCGTCGCTCCATGCGGTTTCAACGTCGATTTTGTGAGTTTCGTCGAACTTGTAATCATATTCGTACGGAATATTATTGTTGCTTACGTCAATTTTACCTGTTGAAAGCAACTGCATACGCATACGTTCCGCTTGTACTTCTGTACCGACGTAAAGAGTGTTAGCGTCATTGAATATATTTGCGATTATGGTTTGTGCGTAAGTGTTGCCATTTGTGTTCTGCAAGAGTTCGAGAATGCGCTGACGGTCTTTTTCACCAACACGCATACTCTCACGGAAAAACGGCATTTCAGTTTCAATTCCTGTCAAACCAATTCTTTCGCGAACAGTTGCTTTTGCGTCAAACGCCGACGGCATAATAGCAACAGGAAGTCCGTTTGAACCCTTAATCCATTCGAGCGTTAATCCATCTTTTCTCTTATTAGGGAAAAGCGTTTCGCCAAGATACGGAATTTTGTTCGACGGATTTTCGGCAATAAAACTGCCGATTTCATTCGCGTTTATGTAATCAAAAATAGTCATATATTAACCCTCCGTCGGCGCTGTGTAGCCGATAAATGTAATCTGTGGCATTGCCGCTTTTGCCGCCGCTGCGATTTCAGGCAATCCCAAAGCCTTATACTTCGCATAATCCACAAAGCCGTGAATAAGCAAAGCACCGCCTGCGTCGCCGTAAGTCACATCAGTATCATAAAACAAAATGCCCTGCGCCGTTGCGTCGTTCGCGGGATAAACAGTACCCGCCTTAACGATTTTCTTGCCGTCTGTATCTGCCGTTACTCCCTCTGCCGTTACTGTAACCGTGCAATTAACATAATGGTCGGGAAAAGCAACGATTGATACAATCGAATTTGTGTAATCGGTTTGCTTAAATTTCATAAATTAACCTCTCTTAGATTTTTGTTGTTTTGCGCTTTATGTTTTGAAATAAATGTCATTAGCTCCGCTATCAGGGTTCATAGACTTTGCCAAATCTGCGCCAAAACTTCCAACCGTTGGCTCTTTGTCGCCGTCTTGACCGCCAACAATGGACGGATTGTTTTTGAGTAGGTTTTCTTTCGTTGCCTGCTCAACAGCTTCTTTCTGTTTGCTTAGAACACTAGTAAACGCCGTTACTGCTGTGATTGTTGCTTCTTTATCATCAGAAACAAACTTATCAAGCAAGTCAGCATATGCGTCCTCTGAAATTCCACTTTTTGCAAGAATTTTTTCAGCTTCGAGTTTATTTATAGCAATAGAAAACTCTCTTTTTTGTCTTTCAGCGTCAGCAATCAGCTTTTGTGCCTTTTGCTCCTCTGTAAGGTTCTTGCTTTCGTATTCCTCAATCTTGCCATTTGCCGTCAAAAGGTCGGCTTTTGCCGTCGCAAGCAAGGCTTCAACTTTTTCATGCTTGCCTTTGGAAACATAATCGCCCGTTGCAAGGTTCGCAAGCTTTATCCCTTTGCCGTCAAGTTCTGTTTCAAGCTTTGCGTAAAGTTCGTCACTGATAACACCTTTCAAAAATTCCATAAAATACTCCTTTGTAGTTAAACGTCACTATTTTTGTCATTAGTGACTTGATTTTGATTATCTCCGTTTTCAACCGCAACGGAAGAAGCGGTATTTTGTATTTCTTCTTGTTCTTTTGCAAGATTTTCAATCTTAACTTTCACGCCCATGTTGTTTGACAAAAGCTTTTCCTGTGCTTCTGTCGGCAAATCAGCGTAATTCAAGCTTACAGATATCGTCGGGTTTTTACCTAAATTAGGACTATCCGCCGCAACTGCCGATGGGTCTGAAAACAATTCAATCGTTGAAAGCGCGGCATCGCCATTAACCCCTGCTGAAAGCAGATTGTTAAGCGCTTGCGTTTTAACAAGTAGGTTATCTGCCATGCTCCACTCGAATTTGACGTCAATCTCGCTTGTAAGCAGGTCTTTTACCGATTCAGGCGCAAGCACACGGCATATTTTAAGCGCCGTATCTATAAGTCTGTGTTCGGGCATATCCCACATTCGCTTTGTTGTGCGCCCTCTTGCAACTGCTAATTCATAGCCTGTTCTTAACGCAACCGCTTGCCCTGTGTCACCACCGCCGCCATTTCTGTTTTGGCGGTCTGGAATGGCGCATATCCGCTCTGCCGTGCTAATCATGTGTGAAATTGTTGTCTGAACATCATCTTGCGATATGTCATATTTCAACAATTTAACATCAACTTGCCGCCCATCGCTGCCTTTAAGCACCAGCAAGCCTTGTTTCCCTGCGTTGTCAACGTCGTCTTGTTCAATATCTGCATTGATAACAACCGTTATACTATCAACGTTTTGTTCAACGCCATCAACCCTTGCGCTTTCAAGCGCATTAATCGCGTCGAAAAGCGGAACAACGGGTTCAAAACAGCCCATTCTTTCAGGATTAAGGTTGTATTCAATCAGCTGAACACCGCCGTCATAGATTGGCTCTGCTGAAATCGGCTTTAATTCGCTGTTGCAAATAATTCTTTGCGCGGGTGTAACGACGTTGTAAAGCGGTTCTCCGCTGTCGTTGTATGTAATTACCACTCCCGCAAGCTTGCGGTCAAAAATCCCATTAGAATAAATGCAAAATGCGTGTCGCGGGTCTATGCTTGTGATTTCAAACGGCTTTTCATTAAATTTCTTACCTTTTTGCCCCTTAATCTTGTCAAAAAACCCGCTTTTTGATGAGGTCTTGTAATTTGAGTTAGGTTTTATGAAATAATATCCAACTCCGCAAAGCAAAACCCAAAATGAAACATATCCGTCAAGCGTGTATTTGTGAGTATCGCGCATAAAACGTTCAAGGTTTGAAATCTGCTCCGTTGTGTCTGTGTCGCCCATAGAAGCATACTTTATCGGGAAAGCGAACTGGAACGATTGAGTAAATCTCAAAAATTCATAGGCATGGTTTTCAACAATCTTGTTGTTTACCGCTGTTGCATACTTTTTGCTTCGGTTTTCAATTTTTTGCTTTCCCGTGAAAATATCGTGAAGCTCTTGTATTTCAGCTTTATTCCTGTCGTGAACAGGCAAAGCTGCTTGCAAAACCTCTTTTATATTTTGTTGAGTGATTTCTTGCACGGACGAAACTATCTTTTTTCGCCCTCTCAAATCCGAATTGATAAAAAGCGAATTTATCTTGTCTAATTCTGTCAAATAATCACTCCTTTGGTTTTTGAGTGTCGGGCGGTCTGTTTTTTCAAACATGAGAACCGCCCCTTAAAATAAATTTGTTCATTAAGCCGAACTAGGCTGTGCGGTTTCGTCACTTGCACAAGTGGATTTTTAGGAGTTTACTCTCCAATATTTCTAAAAAATAAAACCACAACCAGCATTGACCGATTGCAGTTTTGCTTTTATTATTCCGTGCCAAAAGGCATTCCAGGGTACGGAATAAGACCCTGCTAGTTTAGTCACTCTAGCAAGCGGAATGTTTGCACTTTGCATATTGTTATCACCCTTACAAAGCCGTGCAGATAAAAACATATCTTAAAAACTTCCTGCACATACATGGGCGGTTGGCGCTTAGGTTTAACGAAATACATTCGCGTTTCAGCGCCCGTTGTCATTCTCTGTGAGGTGTTCCGCAAACACTCACATCATCTGGTCGCTATCCAGCCTCTGGATCTTTCAGCAGGATTCGAACCCGCAACACCTTGCTTACAAGGCAAGTGTTCTACCAAATTGAACTATGAAAGCATTTGACCCGTCGTCAGCCCAACGTCCATGGCGTATCGCTACGTTGTTCCCACACGTTTTAAACCTCGTTTCGGGAGTGGTTGCAACAGAAACCTTGCTCGTTTCTGCCACTTTAATTCACTTGCAAGGTGGAATTAGTCTTTCTCACCGCCCACACCACTATTGACGGATTAGGCTATACGTCTATAACCCTTTGGAGGAAACTCACGGAATCGAACCGTACTTTGCAGAGCCATAATCTGCCGACTTGCCACTAGTCCAAAGTTCCCATATTGCGGCGGAAAAGCTGGTCAGGCTTAACGGCATAAACCGCCGCCGCATTTAGAGAAAGGAAAAGAAAAATGAACGCAAAATCAAAGCTTTAATGCTTTACTTGTCTAATACTAATATATCCAAAAGTTCGGAAAAAAACAAGGGCAAATAATCAATCATTTGCAAAATATGTTGCAACCTTGCCTTGCTGTTTATTCCAAACATTACAAATCAAGCAACGAACGCCCTCGGCATAACCTTGTTGATATTCCCAATAGCCACTGCCGCCTAATTTCGGATAGCGATAAACTGTAACTCCTTTTTCACACCAAACCTCTAAAGTGTGATAATGCCCTGTGTGCAATTCAATATATTTACAATTAGCCATGTCCGAACGTGCTTCTTCAAGAAGCCATTCAGTAAGGTTTTTCTTCGGCATATCGCCATGTGTCCATGCTACAAGTGACTTTCCGTGTACTATGTACTTGTTCGGTTTTGGCGAAACGTCGAACAACACGCTTTCATCTTTTGCAAAAAGATTTTTAACGCCCCTAATCATCATGTAGCCTGTTAAGCGGTCGTGATTGCCGGGGATATATATTACCCTAACCTTTGTTTTAAGCGCTTCTCCCGCTATTTTAATGCTGTTTACAAGCAATCTTTCAGCAACGTCAACAATATCGCAAACTCTGCCGTCAACGTCTTGCAAAGTGCCGTTCGTTGTTGTTTGGGCGTTGTTGTCAACGTGCAGGAAATCTCCCAAAGAAACAAGCCAAACCTCGGAAAGCTTGTGATTGTTCTTTTGCAACTTCTCAACGATTGTATTGAAAGCCGTATAATAATCTTGTTCGGCTCTTTTCATGTTATAAGCTTTGCCTGTTTCGCTCTCACTCGCATATAAGCCGATATGCAGGTCGGGAATAAGTATTTCGGCAACCTCACCGTCAGAAATGTAATTTGAACATGGGATTTTCGGCATAGCGTAATCATAGCTTGTTCGTTCAAAGTGCTTGTCAATGTCCTCAACCGTGATTTCAACGGATTTTCTCGGCTTAACGGTTAATTTGCTCTGAAACATCAGTATATTACCGCCACCGTTATCTTTGCCCTTTTGCCCCTCCCAAAAATTGAGAATGAAATTTGTAACTTCCCACGCTCTACAATCAAGGTTATGCGCTTGCATAATGCATTCGGGCGTTATATCACTTTCGTTGCCAACAACACTAATAACATCAGTGAAAACACGCTCTTTTGTGGTGTTTCTGTACTCGTATTGCTTGCGTTGCAATTCAAAATCGCTTGAATTTGACGAAACGGACTCTATTCCGCCGTTGGTAAAGCCTAAAAATTCATCTCTGACGTTTTGAGGAATACGAAAATACATACTTTTTATGGCTTTTGCGGTTTTACTTTCGCCGAATAAAGCGTTAAATTGAACCGCATTTTCTTTCCATGTCAGCCCATCTCGCTTTGCCTCAAGAATGGCTTTCTGCTGTTTTGTCAATATCGTTCTCCTTTTGCGCTTTTACCATGCACGTCTTAAAACCTCAACTTTTGCGGGGGAAGATGTTTTTAAAAACGTTGACAGCATAGCTAAACTATCGGGCGCGTCGTCGTGCTTGTTCTTGCCGTTATGCGTGTATCTGTGCAAATCTCGCATGAATGTCCAATATTGGCTTTGCGGTTCGTATTCGGAACTTTCTAGGAAATAAAAGTTTTCCCGAATGTTTAGATATTGCCCCCAAATTCGATTGCTTTTGCTTGAAATAGAGGGCTTCACGGTGAACGAGCAATTTCCGTGTCGCTCTGTCACTTTGTCTTGTATCGTTTTCGCAAGCGGTTTTCCCGCCGCATTGCTTTCAAAAAACACCCTTGAAACACCGTGTTTCAGTAGTAAATCTACACAAAACGGAACGGTTACGTCTGTCCTAGCATTGGAATAAAGCACATCAACAATGTAAACCTCATTACCGTAAACCTTGGCAATCGGCATTGAAAAGTAGTCTGCGCCGTCAATCGACGTATCAACCGCTGCAACAACCATATCTGGCTCATAATCAATAGGCAAATTCTTGAAACGCATTAATTCGCCCTCGGCAAACAGCATTCCCTCACGCTCAATCGGTATTTGTTGCATTGTTGTCATGAAATCCGCTTCACTCATGACGGATTTACGCTGTAAATACCACGCTGTCGTATATCTGTTGTCGCAATCAAACTCAAAGTTACTTTCGTTCTTGTCGTTTAATGCGGGAATTTCAATAACTCGGATTCGCTCTTTTTTGTCCGTGTACATATCCTGAACCATTCCAATTACGTCGCGGATTGAATACCTTGTACCCTGACAAAGGATTTTGCAAGCACCCTCCATACGTCCGAACAAGTCAACGGTCACCCTTGTTCTAAGCTTTTCAAGCCTGTCCTCATTAGTCGCTTCTTCAATGTCTTTTACCATGTCGTCCATGGTAATCAGTTGTTGCGCCCTTGTTCGTCCAACAAAGCCGCCGCCGATAGAAGCCGCTGAAAGCGTGGGATAACGTCCTTTTTTGTTCACATCTATTTCATACTTTTTCGCATTTGTATTTATTTCGATAACATCAGGAAAAATTTTCTTGAAGTTATATTCTTGGTCATCTTGTATGAATGACAACATTCCGTTGTAGAACGATTGACAAAGCCCGTCGCCGTAAGCTGACATCATCTTTGACTTATCAGGAAATCTCCCCGCCAACAAGCAATTAAAGCCAATCATCAGCGTTGATTTTCCCGTTCCTGTTGGCTGTGAAATCGTCAAAACGTCGATTTTATCGTCAAGCATTTCCTGATAACCCACGATAATCGGCAATAATTGTTTTCGCCTTGGCAAATAGAAAGCTTTTTCGTAAGGTCTGCCCCATTCTAAGGCAATCCAAAAGCAATCCACATCATACGGCGCAAGCAAAAATGTTGCCGTTTGGTATAAATCCGCATATTCTAATCGCTCTTGAACGGTATTAGCTGTGTTCTGTGCTTCTCTCCCCGCAATAAGTCGGGCAAATCGCGCTTCTTTCGTTACTTCAACGTTGCCTTTTGAAAACATTGAAAACGAAAATTCAAGCAATATGTTTAAGTCTTTTGTTGTTGGCTTCTGCTTTATTCGGTGTACAAGCGGAATTGCAATGCTTTCGCGCGCTTGCTGAAATTCTGACATAAAGCCCACCTCCAAAAAACAAAAAAGTTATGCAAGCCACTAAACATAGTGGTCTACATAACTTAATATAGCTAGATATTGATAAAAAAACAAGAAAAACTAACACAAACACAAAAAGCACCCCTTAATGGAGTGCTAATTGTTTTTGAGATTATTTCTTTTCGGCAATCTTTACAAGCAGTTTAATAACCACCAGCAAAATAAAGTTTACAAGCGCCACACCGAGCGAAATAAGAACCACAAGCCCTGAATTGGGAGTAAACATTGCATAAATACCGAAAAGCAAAGACAAAATCAATATCGCCGTGAAAATGCCCATAAGAATTTGCGCCGCTATGTTTTCTTTTTTGATAAACTTTCCCATTATATCCACCTCCGTAAATACAATAATACACCGAAAAGGGAAATTTGTCAAGAGATTCTTTTGATTGTATTATACCAACTCGCCCGACTTATACCAAGCTTTTCAGCCGCCGCTTTTACCGTCATTTCTCCGCTCTCAACCAACGGCAACAACGCAATTATTGCGGTTTTATCAAGACAAGGGCGACCCTCTTTAAAATCAGGGCGCTGTTTTGCAATTTCTTTGCCCTCTCTTGTTCTTTCGATAATCATATCCCGCTCAAACTCCGCAAAAGCAAAAAACATCGTTCTCATCAGTTTGCTTGCGGGAGTGTTGTCCAATATTCCCATGTTCAGAATATTTATCCGAACGCCACGCTCAATAAGTGTTTCAACAACCTCTATGCCGTTTATTGTGCTTCTAGCCATTCTGTCAAGTTTAGTGACAACAAGAGTGTCGCCATCTTTAAGTTTCGTCATTAACTTGTCGAACTGAGGACGGTGCTTTTTTGTTCCCGTGAAGCTGTCGCAATATATTTCAACCGCCCCCGCTTCTCTCAAAGCGTTCTCTTGCACTTCAAGACTGTTTCCATCACGTTTTTGTGAAACCGTTGATACACGGGCATATCCGTACGTCATTTGGAACCCCTTTCAACAAGAAATGAACCCTCAGGCTTTTTTGCTCCGCTTTTAGGAATCACAACCAGCTCATAATCCATCGCGGAAAGCATTTGGATTAAGTTGTTTACCGACGTATTAGAAGCTAACCTATCGCCAATAGTGCCTGCCGTTAAGCCTATCCTGTGTCCGAGTTTGGCTTGGCTTAAATTTTGTTGCTTAATAATTTCCTTGATAATTTCACTTGCCGTCATTTTAAAACCCCCTTGTGTGTTGTTCTTTTAAGCTTGTTTCAATTATAGCACATACGGTTATATCCTGTCAAGGGGTTTTTGAAAATTTTCTTTTTATTTTTTCGGGTGGTCAGAGGGTTGAGGTGGCGGGGGGTGGGGTGTCTGTCAAAATAGGGGTAGGGCATACCTGACAGAGCGAGAGCTGGGAACAGCAACAATGGCGGCAACAACGGCGGCAACGGCAAGCCAAAACACAACACATATAATAAACGCGACGTGTCTAAAAACTTTTGAGTAAATATGCACAAAAAAGTAAACGGAAATATCCGAATGTTTGGTGATTTTACCGCTTTACAAACGGAAATATCCGTGGTATTATATTATCAAACGGAAATATCCGAACGAACAACCGCCGAAAGGCAAG
>CAZYRV010000040.1:0-1292 GCA_964649485.1 uncultured Oscillospiraceae bacterium
GCTTTTATATTAATCTCGCCGCCGCCCTGCCCTCTTTGGGAATGCGGCGGATAGAGGTTAATAACGTTTTGAATAAGATGAAAACAGGTATAACTCTAAAGCTTTGACAGGAAAGGAGTCGCTTATGGAAAATCCGGTTTTGCTTCATATGGAAGGTATACGAAAAGATTTTCCCAGTGTGAGGGCGCTTGATTATGTTTCGCTTACAGTGAAAAAAGGCACTGTTCATGCGCTTATGGGAGAAAACGGCGCAGGAAAATCCACCCTTATGAAGTGTCTTTTCGGTATTTATTCTAAAGATGAAGGCAAAATATTTCTTGATGGCAAGGAAGTAAATTTCAGGTCGCCAAAGGAAGCCATGGAAAATGGCGTTTCTATGGTGCATCAGGAGCTTAATCAAGCTTTAAAAAGAAATGTTATGGATAATATTTGGCTTGGAAGATATCCAAAGGTTGCAAACATTATGGTAAACGAGCGCAAAATGCTCAATGATACGCTGAAAATTTTCGAACAGCTTGAAATCAATATAGACCCCAAAAAGGAAATGTCACTCATGCCTGTGTCGCAAAGGCAAATGGTTGAAATCGCAAAGGCGGTTTCTTATAATTCTAAGATTATTGTATTTGATGAGCCAACCTCCTCTCTCACCGAAAAAGAGGTTGAACATCTTTTTAGAATAATTAATATGCTTAAAGAACGTGGCTGTGCAATTATTTACATATCTCATAAAATGGCTGAGATTTTGAAAATTTCTGACGAGGTCACAATTATGCGTGACGGAAAATGGGTTTCAACAAATCCATCAGAAGAGCTCACGACGACAGATATCATTAAGATGATGGTCGGACGAGAACTCACGAATCAATTTCCGCCAAAAGCACATACCCCCGGAGATATATTTTTCGAGGTAAAAAATCTTTCCGCACGTTATTCACACATAAGGGATATAAGCTTTTGCGTGAAAAAAGGCGAAATAGTCGGGCTTGCGGGACTTGACGGAAGCGGCCGCACAGAGGTTCTTGAGAATATTTTCGGCACAGCGTCAAGGGCAAGCGGTGTTTTAAAGCTTGAAAATCACGAAATTAGAAACAGAACGGCAAGAGAATCAATCAAAAATGGTTTTGCACTTCTAACGGAAGAGCGGCGCGCCACAGGAATTTTCAGCATTTTAAGCGTACAGGAAAACACGGTTATATCAAGTCTGAATAAGCATAAGAGATTTCATTTATATTTAAGTGAAAAATCTATGGAAGCTGATACAAATTGGGCGATTGATTCAATGAAAACCAAGA
>CAZYRV010000040.1:1302-17902 GCA_964649485.1 uncultured Oscillospiraceae bacterium
TCCGGACGCTTTCCGGTGGAAATCAGCAAAAGGTTATTCTCGGAAGATGGCTTTTGACAGAACCTGAGGTTCTTTTGCTTGACGAACCGACAAGAGGAATTGATGTCGGTGCGAAATATGAAATTTATCAGCTCATTCAAGAGCTTGCCGAAAAAGGGAAAGCTGTGATTATGGTTTCTTCTGAGATGCCCGAGCTTTTGGGCGTTTGCGACCGAATTCTTGTTATGTCCGGAGGACGGCTTGCGGGAGAAGTGATTCCAAACGAAACAACTCAGGAAGAAATAATGTCCCTTGCGGCAAAATATGTATAAGGAGGGCTAGAAATGAAAGCGTTTTCGAATACTGCGGCAAAATTTGAGAATTATAAAGCTTTAGATTCCAAAGAAAATCTAAGCTTTTGGAAAGAGGGCATTATCAACAATGCTCTTTACATATTACTTTTTATCGCAATTATTTATACCTTTACGCAAAATTCTAAATTTTTATCTATAAATTCTATTATGAACATAATTTCTCTTTCCGCCGCAAATATTCCGATTGCCTGTGGAATTGCAGGAACAATTGTTCTTACAGGAACGGATCTTTCCGCAGGAAGGGTTGTTGGGCTCACCGCATGCGTGTCGGCATCTCTTCTTCAAGCAACATCGTATGCGACAAAAATGTTTCCCTCACTTCCGACCTTGCCTATTCCTCTTGTAATAATCATTGTAATTGCAATCGGTGCGCTTGTCGGCTGGGTAAATGGATTTTTCGTTGCACATTTTAAACTTCACCCATTTATAGTCACATTGGCAACACAGCTTATTGTTTACGGAACACTTTTAACGTATGTAATGATGAATGGGAATAACGGTCAGCCTCTTTCAGGGCTTGACGACTCTTATAAAGATTTTGTGACGGAAAGTAAAATTTCAATCGGTGCATTACGAATTCCGAATTATGTTTGGTTTGCTTGTATAGTTGTTATCTTTATGTGGTTTATGTGGAACAAAACTTCCTTTGGAAAAAATATGTTTGCAGTCGGTTCAAATCCAGAGGCGGCAAACGTTTCCGGAATAAATGTCGGTCGGACAATAATTATTGTGCATACGCTTGCCGGAGCTATGTACGGAATCACCGGTTTTATCGAATCTGCGAGAATAAGCTCAAACACTGCAAACACAGGACTTAACTATGAGCTTGATGCGATTGCCGCCTGTGTAATCGGCGGAGTTTCTTTCGTCGGAGGAACAGGAAAAATAAGCGGAGTTGTTCTCGGGGTTTTCCTTTTAAGAATTATATTTGTTGCGCTTAATTTTCTTGCGATTGACCAAAATCTCCAGTATATCATCAAAGGGCTTATTATATTGATTGCCTGTGCAATTGACATGAGAAAATATCTTGTAAGAAAATAAAGGTGAATAATGTGAATAGCTTGTTTTCGTCCGAAAAAAGAACAGAAGAAGAAAAGCAAAAGCTTGTTACACTTCTTAACATAGGAATTGCTTTAAATATTTTTGTGATAGTTTTCATCATAATTTTTGCCGAATTTTTCATCTGAAAGAAGGAACATTATGAATCAAAAAGCAAGAGGTTCATTATATTTGCTTGGATCTATCTACATTGCTCTCATGGATTATAAAATTTGGACTTCCATAAGCGATGCAAGCGGTTATGTACATATACTAATGCTTGTTTTTGGTGTTTTATTTATACCTCTGGTCATTTTTTTGGCATTTTTGGCATTTAATATAATGAAAAAAGCAGGCGTAAAAAAAAAGCCTATTGTTAAACTCGAAAGATGCAGATGCGAAAAATCCACAATAATTTGATTTGAACTAAATTGTATATCCTCAAAATAAAAACATATTATAAAAAAGCACGAAAGCTTATTTGTTTATAAGATTTCGTGCTTTTAGTTTATTTTGTTTTCTTAATCATATATGAAATTAATTTAGGGCTTCACCGCACAAAGATGGCGGTACGATTGCGCAGGGATTTTCAGACGATTTTTAGGAAAAATCCGCAGAAATACTTGCGTATTTTGAGGAATTTTGACGCCAAAATCGGCGAATAGCAATTCTGCATAAAACTATCAACAGAGCGGAATTGCTATTGAGAACAAAGCAAGCGTGCCGTCAAGGAAGTTTCTGGTCTTTGTGCGATGATGCCTTAGGCTTCCTCTATTCATATAAGCGCCTGAACAACGTTTTTTATTTCCGTATCAGTATTGGGGTTAACCATTTAATATAGCAAAGAGCCAATATTTTAAACAAAAGGTTGACAAATATCAGCCGAGCTTTGTTCCGCAATTTTCACAAAAAACCACAGGTTCGCTGTATTTTGCACCGCAATTCGGACAGATAATTTCCGTTGTTTCCGGCAGAACAATATTCTCCTTAATTTCCGCTTCAGAAACTGCCGCTTCTATTACCGCCTCCGCCGCAGTTTCGGGCGCTTGATTTGCGGCGGATTTCTTGACAATCCGCTTTTTCAAAAGCAAAATAACAAGTCCAAAAATTACGGCTAAAACGGCAAAGCCGCCAATCGCCATTCCGAAATACGCAAGCATTCTAAGCTGTAAATCAACCTCGCCAAGCTTATTATAAGCGGAATCTATTGAAGCTTGCGCAAGCTTAAAATAATCGTCGCTTTCGGAAAAGGATTTAAGCGACATATATTTCCATAGAAAATAGCCTTCGGCAATCACGCAAAGCGAGCCCAAAACAATCGTAATATTCCTTGCGGTTCTAAACACGAAAAGCAAGCGGCTTTTCGCCTTCGCAAAGCCCTTACTTATAAACAAAACCGCCGCAAAAAGTGTGATTGAAGTCACAAAAGAAACAATTATCGGAATGTAGGTCTTTATGTTTTCCCAAAACCCTTTGTCCTCTTCTGCGGCGGCTGTCGTTGCCGCTTGAGCCAAGTCTTTTCTTGTAATAATTACGTTTTGGGAGGAAACATTTCCGGCAGGGTCTGTTGACGTAACGGGAATAATGTTTTCGCCATCGGCAAGCATAACGGTGCTGACGAAGGTTCCGTCAGGATTTACGGTCGTCGTTTCATCACCAACTTTTACAACCGCATCGGAATCTGTTATACCCGCAATTGTAAAGCTTTCGCCGCTTACAAAAATTGCTGTTTTGTTTTCGGGAAGACGAAGCGCAGGCGGAACACTATCGACGGTTATCTCAAAACCGACAACATAAACAGTGCTTTTGTCAGAAAGGCTATACCTCATTTCGCCCTTATTGTAGGTTTCGGTAAGGCTAATCGAAAAATTTCCCGTTCCCGCAAGATTAACCGTTTCCGTCCTGTCGTTGAATATTAGGTCGGCGATGACGTTCTGCACGGTGCTATAATCAATCCGAACCTGCGACGAGCTTGTAAGCCCGCTTGTTTGCGCAGAAATTTCAACTCCTGTGTCAAGGCTTATCGTTTTCGATTTTGTTTTTGAATTTTCACCGTTTCGTCTGCCAGTAATATCAATTCTTATCGAGGGGGCCTCCGTGTCGAACAACGCCTCCGCCCAAGTTCTGCCGTCGATTATTTCCGTATAGTAAAACGGTTCGGTTGTGCTTTTAGAATCGTCAAAAACGGCGATTATATATTCGCTGTAAAGCGACCATTCTCCCCAATCAACAATAAGCTTGCCCTCGGTCAGGTTAAGCTCCGTGTGAAAATCGTCAATCGCTTTAAGAGCTGTGCCGCCGCTTACGGCAAAGGTTTTGTCGGTTATTTTAGAATCGTAAGCCTCCTCAACGCCGTTCTTTTGCCATACATCAAGCCTAAGCTTATAGCCCGCAAAATCCGCAAGCCCGCTTATATCAACGTCACGGGAAATCTCGCCGCCGAATGCCGCCGAGCCGTTTGAAAGCAAGCGTTCACCCGTCGTGCTGTCGCCGTCGGTTATAACCGCATAAATTTCCCATTGATAGTATGCACCGTCCTCCCCGCTTACCGAAAAGGTTACGGGAAGACGATTGCTTTGTATGCCTTCAAAGCTAAAGCTGCTTATCGAAATGGGATTCATATAGCTTGAATAGCCAATTTCAAAGGTGGTGTTCGATTTCTTATCATAGGTGATTTTCCAAGCACCGGACATTGCGTTTGGAATATAATATTGAATCCAGCCGTCGCCTTCTTCGTATGTGAGAGAATCCCCTCCGATAACCGCTCCCGCAGGATTTATAAATGACACGTCAGGTTTTTCCTTGTCAAACAAAATCGAAACTGCCATGTTGTAGGACTGGTCAAGAGTAAACAAATCCTTTGTTTCGTTTGCGGCAAAGGCAGTTATTGAAAGTGCGGCGGCGGAAATTATCGCAAGCAAGAAATATGAAAGTTTTTTAAGCATAATAATCACACAACCTTTCCGGAATTTTTAGGCCACGTAACATCGGCGTTCCACGGACTCGAACGAATGACGAATGCGGGAGAACCATCAGACATAACCCTTATTCCGATTGCTATTTCGCCGCTTACGCTGTCGCCGGACGACATTTTTACAATCCAAAGCTTAACATCAACTTTAAAGCTTCCTGAAAATTGTGCGCCTATAAATCTGTTTGTTATATCAATTTCTCCGCTTCCTTTTATATCCACATTGACTGAAAACGCTCCTTTTTTCATATCCCAATCAGTACCTGCAGAAACCTTCGCCATTAAACCCGAAACCTTTTGTTTATCCATATTGAGAAGTGTTGATTGATAGTCAAAGTTACCCATATTTATTTCAACGCTTCCGCAATCAATTTTACTTAAAAGCTTTACCTTGGTTTTTGCCTTGATAAAGCATTCTCCTAGACTGAGCTTAAGCTCTGCGCCGTCAAGCGAAACCACGGAAACGTCGCCGAAATATTCGGTCAGCCCCTTAAGGCTCTCAACTGAGGAAAGCTTTGCCGCCTCAATGTCACAACCGCCCGCAAGAGTCCAGTGAAAAGGGTTCTTGCTTATATCTATATCCTCGACTCCAAGCGAAAAGCCGCTGAAGGTTACCGGGACGGATGCAATAACCGTATTTACAGGTATGTCGGCGTAAAGCTTAACCATAGTCGGCACAAGTCCGTTTCCTTTTCCGCTTAAGCTGTCGCCGTCGTCGGGCGAATCCCATTTTGCCGAAACGCCGACACCTTTGCCATCAATAAAGCTTAGCTTTGCCGCAAACTTAAATTCGTATTTATTACTGTATGTATCAATATGAATTTCGGAATTCGCCGGTGAAATTGAAAGAGGCATATTGCCTAAGTTTCCAGACTTATACCAATCGTCGCTTTCGGATATTTTTATATCAGCTGTAAGATTTATGTTTGAGGACGAAACGGTTATTCCCATACTTTTATCAAGAGAAAAAGCAAACAAATTGCTTGATGTACCGTTTAAAATCTGGTCCGCCATCGGCAAATCCGCCTCACCGCTCTCGGCGGTAAACTCTATTCTGTTTGGGAAAAGTTTTGCTTCTATGCCCGAAAAGCCGAAATATTCGCCAAAATCCGCAAAGTCAAGAAAGGAGATTTTAACCTCGGGATCGTTTTTGCCGTCGCTGTTGTGCAGAGTGATTGTTCCAAGCGGCGGAAGCTCTACATTCATTCCTGCGGTCGCCAAAGCTTTTGCGAGTCCGGTGCTGCTTAATGCGCTGTAATCTACGTAAGAGCCATTTAGCTCTGTCAAAACAACCGAGTTTTCGGAATTGCTGTCGGAAAGCATTACATCACCGTTAAAATTAAGCCAGCCATTCATTGTTACATATCCGGAAAGGGTGGTCGTTCCGCCGGATTTTTGCTTGACGTAAGAGACAAATCGATATTGCCCGAAATCGGTTATTTGCTCGCTTCCCTGCTTGAATATGGATAAGCCCTTTTTGATAACGGCGATTTTTCCGTTTATGCTTGCGTACACGTCATAGGTGTCGATTCCGATTCCTGCCGGAACAGTTATGGAAAGGGTGTTCGTATCGACGAAAGACGTGCCTAAATTCCATTCTATTCCCGTGGTGTTTCCTTTAAGAGTGATTGTTATACGATCATCAGCGGTAAATCCGTCGCCTTTAAAGGAAGCCGTCATTGTTTTGCCATTTTTAAACAACAGCTTTGGCACAAAGCCGTAAACAGCCTTATTATTTAGGAAAACAGGCGAATCAGCGCCGTCCTCTTCTTCAACAATTGAATCGTTTGTGCCGCTTATATAGTAGGTTGCACGGTCGCTGTCAAGGCTTTCTCCGACACTTACCTTAAGCTCGCGCTTATAGCTCAGCGTGTCAACGACATTGTAAGTAATTATATATTGGTTTAAAATCTGCGCCCTTAGGCTTTTGAAAAATTCTTCAAGCTGGTTTACCTGCGACGAAGCGGTTGGATCGCTTGCATAAACATAAGAGCCGCCTGTTGCGGAAGCAATTGCTTCGAGATAAGTTCCGTCTGCATCGCTTCCAAAGCCGATTGTATAAACGGTTATTCCCTTTTCCTGACATGGAATGCCGACATTTTCTTCAATTTCCTCACTGCTCGCCCAATAACCGTCCTGCCCGTCCGTCATAAGGATTATACTGTTTATTTCTCCGGAATTATCTGAAAACTGTTCGATTGAATATATTAAAGAATGGTAAATTGCCGTTCCTCCGCCTGAGTAAATATTATCCGCTGCGGAATTTAAGGTATCCACGCTTGAGCCAAAGGGATAGTGATCCAAAACATTGCTTTCAAACGTTACGAGTGCAACGTCCTCAATATCCGCTTTATCCTCCAAAAACAGTTTTATCGCATTTTTAAGGTTTTCAATTTTGTCTCCGCCCATGCTTCCCGATGTGTCAACGCAAAGAAGAATATTTGCGCCGGAATAATCCACCTTTTCAACCTTAAAATCTGTTATTTCAACGCCGCAGTCCTCAATTTTCAACGCCGCTTTAAGCTCGTCGGGGTCATTATAGAGGTTGTCGCTTATATTCACTGTCGCCTTGATTGTCCCGCCGTTTTCAAAGCTCGATGTATCGACATTTACGATATTGACTGACATACGCTTTTGGCTTACATAGGTTTGCATCTGAGAAGCGAAATCGCCCGCAAGAGAGCTGTCCTCATCATCGTCATCGTCATCATAATCGTCATTGTCATAATCGGACGTGTCGCTCATTTTAACGGTCATGTTGTTGTCAAGAACCTGTTCGACATAGGTTGCGGCATCCTTAAGGCGCTCGGGGTTATCCTTATCGCTGATTATACCCACAAGCTCATACATAGGCACGGTATAGTCGTTGTCCTCGCAATCACCGACGGTGTCAATCGAACGGTCAATGTATTGTGAGGATTTTATGGTGTTTCCTAGAGAATGCTCGATTTTCGCCATCTGCAAATATGCCTTAGATGCATCGATGGAATATTCATCATTGGCATATTCAAGCAAGCCCTCCTCAATTTTGCCGAGAGCCGGGTTTTTAATCACTGTTTTAAGGGCGGCAAGCTGGGATTTCATTTCGTTCCTCTCCTCACGGTCGAGGTCAGTGTAAGAATTGTTGTAAATCTCGCTTAGCTTGTCATAAACCGTTTTATACTTTTCCATGCTTTGCTTTGAAAAATCGCCTGAAAAATTCGATTGCTTTACATACTTGTTCAAATAAAGCTCGGACACAATCAAAAGTTCATCATAGTCTGAATCTTCGCTTACAGAAGCGGCAATATCCTTATAATCCTCGCACAAGATCTGAAGCTTAAGCCGTGCAAGCCGTGCCTGAGTTATTTCAAGAAAAGAGGGGTTTTCTTCTAGGATGTCTTTAAGCTTTTTAAGCTGTTTTTTTGCTTCTGTTTCGTCAAAAATATTGCCGTTTACATAATCGCCGTGAGTTGTTTCGGCATAAACAATATATTTCGCAAGCCTTTTAAAAGAGTTGTCGTCTGTTTCCGGAACGCAATCTTCAATCGCATCGGCTATTTTCTTCTCAGCCTCGGAAAGAGTTTCGCCGCGTCTCAGGTAAAAGCTCTGTCATATCTGTTTCGGCGTTCAGTCCATAATATCCGCTCTCAACGTCAAGCGCATTCTGAACCGCCTCAAGCTCTGATGAAGAATCGGGAAATTCGTCGGCGGACTTTAAATAAAGCGCCTTAGCAACTGCATAATCCTTGTTTTGGACGGCAAATCTCGCACCGGCAAGGGCATATTCCGATTTATAATTCACACGCAAATCCTGAAGCAAAGTCAGGGCGACTTCAGGCGAGCCCTCCTCGGCGACCAGATAAACAAGGCTCAGTTTGTCGGCGGCTTTAATTGGGCGCTGCTCGTTTTTTCCGGAAAAAAGTCCGGTCAAGGCAATTGCCGCTGCGGCGGCCGTAAAAACTGCGGCAGAAATGAAATTGCGAAGCTTATGCTTTTTCGCAATTAAACCAATCATTAAAAATGCAACTGCCGCCGGAATAATTCCCACTCCAATTTGAACAAATACGTTTTGCATCGAAGTTTTCCTCCCAAAATTTTACATTCCGCTGTAAATACAGGGTTTTATATTAATGCTGTGATTTGAATTTTAAGGCTTTATGCCTTGAAAAAACAGCTTATAATATTCTGAAAATCTTTACATGGTTCAAAATATGCTTAAACATTTTAAAATTATACACTAAAATCCAAGGCACGCATGAATCTTTGTACAATTTAAGGAATTATAGCTTTTTATGGCGATGATTTTATTATATCACATATTTTCCATAAAATCAACACAATTTAAGGCGCCACCGCACAAAGACCGGAAATTCCTTGTCGGTGCGGCAAAGCCTGTATTTTGGGTTCGTCAATATGTGAGTGGTTTGAGACTTATTCCAAACAAAAAAGAAATGACGGCAGCCGCAAAACACGACTACCGGCATCGTTATTGATGCTACATTTTTGTTGTTGCCAACTATTTTAATTACCTGCTATTAAGCAGAGCATACAATAAATAAGTTCCATGTCAAAAAGAGCATTGTTAATGTAAGTTTTCATTTATAAAAGTAAAAGCCCCGCCGCCCTCCGGCGTAAACCGGCCGGCATCGGGGCAAAATCATGTCCAGTGCATTATGTTACGAGAGGGTGCAAAAAAGGCGTATAAAACACCCCTCAAAGCGGTGCAAATTTCCCTCTGAAATGCAAAAAAAGCCCAGCAATGCTGGACTTTTTCGCTTCTCGTCATTGTATCAATAACGAGGTTTAGATTTGGCGGAGACGGTGAGATTCGAACTCACGGAGCATTTTATTGCTCAAACGATTTCGAGTCGTTCTCGTTATGACCACTTCGATACGTCTCCGAATTTAATTCCATGCTATTATAGCATAAAAAATTTCCGTTGTCAAGACATTTTTCGTTGTTGCTATTTTCGGTTAAATTTTTCAGAATTTGCTTGCAAATCGGCTTTAAGCACATTTTGAGTATTTCTTTTTTGCGATTATAAATCAGCCTGAAATATCCGACAAATTTTACGCTTATCTTTTGTATATATTGCATATTGAAATATTATCTAATTTAATTTAAAATAGATATTATACACATGTAAACGTTAAACACAGGATTAGCCAAGATAATTTCAATCCTGTCCAGGTGGGGGTTAAAATGAGCATTACAATTAAAGATGTCGCCCGGGCAGCAAACGTATCCGTTGCCACAGTTTCGCGTGTCCTGAACAAAAAATCCAACGTCTCAAACGCCGCAATCGAGGCGGTCAACGAGGCGGTTGAAAAGCTTGGCTACAGCCCTAATTTTTTGGGGCGTGACTTACGGAAAAGTGAAACAAAACGAATAATGGCGATTATTGCTTCAACCGAGCAAAGCTTTTATTCAGAGGTTTTGCGGGGAATGGAGGAGGCGGCATATCATCAGGGCTATGATATACTTATCACAACAACCCACGATGACGCCGACCACGAAATGCACCTTCTCGGAATGCTTTTTTCCAAGGCGGTTGACGGGGCGGTTCTTCTCGGCCCAAAGCTTGATACACAAACGATTAACAAGCTTGGCGAGCGCTATAATATTGCGATGTGCCTTGAAAGGCTTGACGGCTGTAAGGTGCTTACCGTTACGATTGACAATGTCAAGGCGGGAAAGGACGCAGTTTCGTACCTTATTTCAAAAGGACACAAGCGAATCGGAATTGTTACCACCGAAATCAGAAGCCAGTCGTCAATCGACCGAGAGCTTGGCTATCGCCTTGCCTTGGAGGAGGCGGGAATCCCGATTGATGAAAAGCTTATGTATTATGGCGGTTATGAATATGAAAGCGGCTCAAGGGGCTGTAAAAAGCTTCTTTCCCTTGACGAACCGCCGACGGCAATTTTTTCAATTTCCGATACGATTGCCCTCGGGGCGATGATGTATGCGATTAAAAAAGGCTATGTCGTCGGCAAGGATATACAGTTCATCGGCTTTGACAACATTTCTTATTCGCATATGTTTATTCCGAATCTTTCAACCGTCGAACAGCCGTGCTTCCTTCAGGGGAAAACTGTGATTGAAAAGCTTATTTTCAACATGAAAAATGAAAATCAGGACAGGGGTACCTATATGCTTCCCCATAGCCTTGTTTTAAGGGAATCAACAGGCGATAAACAGTCTTACTAATCCCGAAAGCTGCGGCGACAGGAGAAGGCATGAACATTTCAAGAATTCCGGACACGGTGTCCATAAACCCCAATACAATGAGCAAATCGAACGAAGCAAAGGCCGTGGAGAAATCCTCTGCTCTTGCGGCGGATAACACGGATAGGCTTATACATTCGGAGAAATATTTCACTCCGGGCTATACCAAGGCGGCGGCGCAGAAGCGCAGCATTTTTACCGATGAAAACGGCAAAAACACCGCCCGCCCCGACGAAGCACCGCACGACATCGACGGCTTTGAAAGGCTTGTAACGGCTCTTATTCTCAAGCAAAATTCCGCCTCGGACATAACCGCAGGCAAAACGCTTGCCGACATTGTTGACGGGCAAATCGAAACAGAGCTTTCAAAAAGCAAAACCCCGTCGCTTCAGGATCCGTCAATTTCCCACGCAGAATCCGACCAGCAAAGCGCACAAAGCACGGCGGAAAAAATTGTACGTCTGGCAAAGCCGCTTGCTTATGGCGACCCGAAAAAGTATATAATGCTTAGAATGGCGGCGGACAAAGCTTTTGCCGCTGTAAAAGCAAGCCTCGGAGAAAAATTTTCACCCGTTTCCGTGCAGACGTGGGCGCTTACAAAGGCACTTTTTACCGAATGGGGAAACAATCTTCTGAAATTATAGCGGCTTTTTGCCGTATTGCGTGTTCTGAATTCCGAATAATAACAAGGGCTTGAGCTATCAGCCCTTGTTTTTTTATGCCTTTCACGAATTTTCAGCCTTGAATTTATAGATTTTTCAGCCTTTAATTAAATTGTAAATCTGTTAATTTCTACACCAAATCGAAAAAGTTCCTTTGTCATTAAAAATATAAAGTGCCTTTAAATCCAATTACAAAGAGGTTTAAAGGCATTTAAAAAAGCAAAAATAAAGGAACTAAAAACTAAAAAAACATTATTTCTATTTTACTAAGGAACTTGTTAAATAAAATTTTATAAGCCTATAAACCGCTTTAAAATCGGATTTATAGGCTTTTTTGATTATTTAACTTAAAAATTTAGTTCCTTAGAAGTTTCTCAATAATGTAAAATAATGTTTATACATCAATATGCATGAAATCGTGTATATTATTCATTGTCTGTTGGTTTATGATTTTCGATACTTAGGCTGGTTACAAAATGTATACATGATGTTTATAAGAGTTTTAATATCTTGTACTTCCATATCTTCAATAACATCTAACGAGTAAAACAGTTTTTCTAAAATCTCATCATCAGATATATAGTCAATCAACTCATTTTCTTTTGATAAATGCTTTTCTGCAATACCAAAAATAGCAGAAATTAATCCATTGGTGTAATGTCTTGTATTTTCACTGTGTTCAAATGATTTCATAAGGTACTTATCCAATTCATAAGAAAGCATTTTACCTATAACATTTTTTTCTTCCATTATGCGAAGAGTGGTATTATCTAATTTATCATTAAAATAATAGTTATCAACAGAAAAAAACTTGCTTAGTTTGTCCAATGTTTCTACTTTAGGTTCTCTTAAGTTGTTTTCGTAACTAATTATTGAGGATAAACTTATTCCTGTCAGCTTCGCTAATTCCTTTTGAGTCAATTGATATTTATTACGTATTTCTTTAAGACGATTTCCTATCAACATATTAACACACCTCTTTCTTGCCTATTATATCACAAAAAAAGTTTTTTTACAATTGTATAAGAAAATTTTAAAAAAGTCTTGACTTTTACAAAAGTATAATATATAATGATAAATATAGATTACACATTTGTAAAACAGGAGGTGATGGAATGAATATACAACTAAATCCTAAAGCTCTTGAGAAGTTAAGAAAAGCGCAAAAACTAAGCCAACACGAACTTTCAATTAAAGCTGGGCTTCCAAATAATGCCGTATATCGTATGGAAAAGAAGACACATAAGGTTAGCATTCTCCGTGCTAAAGCTGTGGCAGGTGTTCTTGGATGTGATGTGTCAATGTTTATCCACGAAACTGTTAAGGCAGCGAGGTGTTAAACAAGTGAAATGGATTACATGTGAAGAAACCTCAAAGCTCATAGGAATAACACCTCGTGCTATAAGAAAATCAAAAGACAAATACTTATACCGCTATATCTCCGGCAAAGGGCGCGGCGGCAAAGTCCTCCAAATTGCCCTTGAAAGCCTACCACAAGAAGCTCAAGACCGATACAACAACACAATCCCCGAAGAGGAAAAGCTTGTCACAGACGAATTTTACAGCTATACAGGCGAGCAAAGGAAGCTTGCCGATAAAAAAGCTGAAGCTGTGTGCGAATTCCAAAATACAGGGCTTTCGGCTGAAGCTTTTGTCAAGCTTCATAACGAGCAAAAAAGCTTTAAAATAACGGCTAATCAGCTGTATGATTGGCAAAAGCGATTCAAAAAGGGCGGTTTTGCCGCTTTGGTTGACAAAAGAGGGCTACATAACAAAGGTGAAGATACAATTCCCGACAATGCATGGAATTACTTCAATTCCCTCTACATGACACAAGCACAGCGAAGCGCGGCATGGTGTTGGAGAGAAACAAGCAAGGTTTTCGGTAATATTCCAAGCTATTCAGCTTTTTACAGACGTGTTTCAACAATTCCAAAACAAGCAATCGCACTATATCGCGTGGGAAATGAAGCTTTCAAAGCAACGCTTCCATATTACGAGCGCGACCCGTCAACGCTTGAATCAAATGAAATTTGGTTTTCTGACCACACACCGCTTGATTTGCTTGTAAATGTTGACGGAAAGCTGTGCAGACCGAATTTTACTTCATGGATGGATGCACATTCACGAAAAATTTTAAGCTTTGTTCTTAGAGCACAGCACCCCAATTCCGATATTGTCAAGAAAACACTGGGCAACGGCATTAAAGAACACGGTATTCCTCATGAAGTATATGTCGATAACGGCAAAGATTACCGCGCCAAAGACAGTATGTCAATGAATTATGAGTATTCTATGGTTCGCCGTTTGGGGATAAATACAATCTTTGCTACACCATATCACGGACAGGCGAAAACGATTGAGCGCTTTCACAGAACGCTTGAAGACCAGTTTACAAGAGGTTTTGCGACTTATATCGGCAACAAGCCACAAAACCGTCCCGAACGCACAAGGATAAGCAACGAAAAGCTTTTAAAAATTGCGCCTACACTTGATGAGGTCATAGAAAAGCTGACTTACTACATCAATGAGGTTTACAACAAAGCAGAGCACACAGGTAAAGGCATGGAGAAGAGTTCGCCTGACACCGTGTATTACAGGGATTTAAAGCGTATCAGAAAGCTTAGTGATGATGTAAGCTTAAATGTTGTTTGCGGACGTGTGAAAGAGCTTACCGTGCAAAGAAACGGCATTTCAATGTTCGGCACTAGCTATTATAACCAAGAATTAGTCCTTAATTACCTAAAACAAAAGGTTCGTGTATATTATTCTCCTGAAAATATTGACGAAATCTATATTTTCACGCTTGATGATGAAGCCATATGCAAAGCGAGGGCAACAATGAAATCTATATTTAGAAACCGCACGGCAGAAGATTACAGAGAACGCGCAAGAGAGCTTAAAGCCGCTAAAAAAGCTGTTCGGCAGTTTTCGCCTATTAGCGATTTAACAGTAAATCAGCTTATTGTGCAGAAACACGCAATTGAAAAACGTGCTAAGGAAGTTGCAGAAATCGACAAAAGCCATATTGAGGAAATTGAAGTTTCTTTGCCGCTTATGAATGAATGCAAAAAGCTCAAAGCCTTTGAGGACGGTAAACAAAGCCGTGATGAAACCGTCATGGAGGTTATTGACACCATGCTGAACGGTATGGGATAAACTGCGAAAGGAGGTATAGGGCATGTCAGAAAGCGACGTGAAAACCTTGAAAAAAGCTTTACGGCTTCTGGGTTATCCAACGAAAAGCAAAGTCAAGGTTAGTGGGAACACGGTTTATGTAAACGGTAAAAGCTTGGGCATTTTTGATTTCAGTCGTGGGCTTTTTACCGGATAACTCAAAACAACAGATAGGAGGATTCATATGTCAGATTACAACGTAATAACGCTCGAAAAGCTCAAGGGAGACCAAAGGGATATTGCAGAAATAATAGGTATTGAGAATTATCGCCTGTTTATTAAGCATTTTGGAGGCGGATCAATGTATATTCCACTTGCCACAACCATTATGAAAAACAAAAGGAACAGGGAGATTATCCAAGAATTTGACGGCGGAAATTATTCTGCCCTTGCTAAAAAACACGGTGTGTCGGTGAAAACGGTTCAAAGAGTAATAAATGGTTCGAGAGGGATTAACCGTGATTGAACAGGAAGCGTCGCAACAGGAAAGCGTTTCAATTGATGAAATCACGCTTGAAAGCCTTGCTGGTGAGCATAGGAAGTTGGCCGAATGTATTGGCATTGAAAAATATCACCTGCTTCTCAAGCACTATGGCGGCGGCTCAATTTATATTCCTATGGCACGAACCGCGATAAGGAAAGGCTTGTGCGAAGATGTCCGTAAGAATTTTAATGGACGAAATTATAATGAGCTTGCCAAAGAATGGGACGTATCAGCCCAAACGATTCGCAACATAATCAGAAATCAAAGTGAGGTGTTCTCATGATTGAACAGGCACGACAACAGCTGAAAGACTTTCTTTCACAGTCGCATAAAACACAAAGACAGGTTGCAAAAGAGCTTGCATTGTCCGAAGCGGTGGTTTCTCAATTCCTCAAGGGGATTTACATAGGAAGCAATGAAACCGTTGCGGCACAGGTTTTAAGCTATCTTGAAAGCGGCAAGCAAAGGCAGATAAGCGCGAAAGCACCCGAATTCTCGCCCGACCTGCGCAATGCAAAAAAGGTGACGTTTGCCGCTCGTTATGCGCATCTGAACAATGACATTGCCCTTGTATACGGTGCGGCAGGAGCGGGGAAAACAACGGCACTCAAAGAGTATGCAAAAAATAACCGTGGGGTTATCTATATTGCCGCTGATACTTCCGTAAAGACCGCCAGAACCGTCCTGTTTCTAATTTTAGAAGCTTTAGGTGAAGAAACAAGGGGAACGGAATTCATACTTACAAGGCGGCTTGTAGGGCTTTTAAGCGGCACAAACCGATTGCTTATTATTGATGAAGCCGACCATTTAAGCTTTAATGCTCTGCAAGCTGTTAGAAATCTTAATGATGTTGCAGGAATCGGCATTGTTTTTTCGGGCAATGACATCATCAAGTACCAAATGTATGGACGTGGTAGCGTGAAACTCGACCAATTGCGCACCAGAGTAGGGATTGAAAAAACCGTGTCGAATTCATACACATTTGAGGAAATAGAGAGCCTTTTTCCGAGCCTTGATAAGGAATGTGCCAGTGAATTATTAGCGGTTGCGTGTAAGGATAGCTTGAGAACGGCGGTTAAGCGGTACATATTCGCAATGAATTATGCCGCTTCTGAGGATAAAAAAGTTACTCTTAAATCCTTTAAAACCGCCGCGCAAGCACAAACCGAAGAAACAGAGCGGTAAATATAACTGGAATTATATTTATCGCGTGAACATGAAAGCCAACCGCCCAATGTTCACCTAAATTATATCATAGAACGGCAAGAAAAACAACCGTTTGAAGAAATTTTGTCTGTTTTCTGCTTATTTAAACACGCTTTAAAGTCTATTTTAAGATGATTATAATGGAGGTTTATTATGAATTTCAAAATACATAAGCAATGCAAGTATCCTAATTTGATCGCGGAATTAAAAATGGCTGAAATAGCTCCTCCGCATTTTCTTCCTGCATGGGGTGGCTTTCCCAAACCGATACTTGATTTAATCAAAAAGGAAAACATAAAAATTTCTGATAAGCAGTGGAAATATCTAACGACAATCTGTTCAAAAAACGGTTGTTCTATGCCTATTGAGTATTTCTTCTCTAAAACCATAAGTCTATGCAACCCAGATGAAGAATTTCGCAAAGATATATTTGAACAATACCGCGAAAGCCACAGTAAAAACCTTTTGGTAAATATTCATGATGATTATAATAGTGTT
>CAZYRV010000041.1:0-6822 GCA_964649485.1 uncultured Oscillospiraceae bacterium
TATGGGCTTTAGGTGGATGCTCAAATCAAAAGATTCCGACATGGGTCAACTATATTCAAGAAAAACAAAGAAGCTTTGGAGATTTTGACGAAGAGGTTTCGGAGAAAGCTTTCGAACTTTCAAGAACTCCTGCATCCGCAGAGCATGAGGAGAATTTTGAGTATTACGTTTCTGGCATATCTACGTTTGATTTGCTGGCTAAAGACGAAGAAAGTTCAAACAACTGCTTTATCTTTAAGTCATATGCTTACAAAATGTCTGGTGGAGTTGACGCAACAGAAGTGTATTTTTATTCATCAGAAAATAATGATTTTAGACTTTTGGACAGTGATTATGATTCTCAAATGTATCAGGGGTGCGCAGACGGTGAATATTTTTACTACATAAAAGAGCCGGGATTAATCGTAAGAATAGATTCTCAAGGAAGCAAAACAGAGTTTGAAATGGAGAACTATATACAAACACCTATTCAGGGTTTGTTCGGAAGCGGTAATGCCCTTATACACCAAAATGACAATCCTGGAAATGTTTCATATGTATATAACAAGGATACAGGAGAGTTTATAACATCATTATATAAAGCTGATTTAAGTGATTTGTCAGAAAATAAAATATCGTACTATGATGATGGCACAGAAAAAACATTTGATACTGTGAACTTAAAATAATAAAATCCCCATCATCTTGGTGGGGATTTTATTATCCATATCACCGAAAGGAGTCCCCCATGAAATTTTTCAAAGTAACCCTCTCGTCCTTTGACGACGAGAAAACCAAATTTTTCATTCTCCCGAAGGAGGACGAACAAGACGAAAACGGCAACCCTGTTTTCAACGAAAAGGCGGTTCAAAGTCTTCAGCAATTTAAAGATTTCGTAAAGAGGACATCAACTCCCGTGGTTGATGTCCATTATTTTTTATACGAAATCTCGGAGGAAATCCCCGCCATTGATTTTCAGCTTTTCAAAACGCTTGAGGAAGATGAGAAGCTCACCGTTCTCGACCAAAACGATTTTCCTGTGCCTATATCGGCGGCGATATACAACGCTCGACCTTGAACACGGTTATCCTCAAAGTGCCGTACAGCGGATTCACCGTGGACGGAGTGCTTTCCGTACTGAATACTAATTTTTGATTGGAATCCTTGCTAAAAAATCTTCGCAAAACCCATAAATTAAACTTTTGCTTGATTTTTTAGAGGATTCCTAATCGCAATTCAGTATAATAATACCGGAAGCGGATATACCGGTTGGGAGAGAAAAGACGGGGTTGTTGATGAGTATGCTTATCCAAATAAAATCAATTTTTTCCAAAGGATATATTGACATAAAACTTAAATTGTACTATTATATATAAGAAAGGAGGCGTATCACCAATGGAATGATAACTTGTTATTATGATCATTTTCACAATAGGAGGATTTTATGACGAAAATTAAATTTATGCTTTGTATTCTATCAGTTTTCTGTTTTTGCGCTTGCGGAAATACTGAAAATTCTGAAGTTATTTTAAACTCAACTGTTGAAATTATGGATGAAACGAAGATTGTTAACACAAAATCACCGGAAAGCACAACAAATGAAAGTTCTGTAGAAACACAAAGTTCACAAACAACACAATTAAAAATTCAAACAAAGGAAGATTTAAAAAACGTACTTTCCCCCGTAATGTTAGACCTTCAAATCTCCTCATTAGGACTTCCGGTGGGTAAAGACTATGTTGAAATACAAGTTATTGATGAGGAGAAAAAGGAATCCGTACAGAAATATTTGGATACAAATGACTATGACAGCTCATTGTATGTAATTATTGTTTCTGACGATTTACCGACACCAAATTAATGAGTTTGAAATGAAAAACAGTAGCATAATTTTTTGCGTAAATTTCATTGGTTGAATAGATGTGTATGTTTTGGGTCTGCACATTTGTTGACAATTTCAAAGTGGATGGGTTCAATAATTGATATTTCAGTTTTCTACATATTAGTTTGGATTGATTATCTTCAACGCTAATCGGCTAAATGGGATTAATCATTGAATAATTATGAAAACACATTTCGCACGCGCTTCATAAGTCTGCTTGCAGCTCTCAAATTCACTTTTAACACTATAAGAAGTTATTACAGGAGCCATATATATGTGTAATAAAAATAAAAATGTTTTCATTATATTGAGTTTAACTGCTTGCGCTGCAATAGTATGCATCGCTCTGTTTATCAACTCTAACTCAAAAAACAACTACACTTCACATTCACCTTATGGCAACTATTTAATTGTAATCAGCTCCTTAGAGAAAAATAATTATATCCCTTCTCGAGGCGCCGAGGAAATGATTTTGGAAATAACGCAGGGCGATGGGCTTTTTAGAAAAATATACACAAATGAATTTTTATTTAAAAATAATGGAATACCATTTGCTCCAAGTTTTGTAAATGTTGAATGGTATGAAAATGAAGTCAGAATTATTTTTTCAGCTCAATACATGAAAAGAGTCTTCATATATAATTTGGATGAGCTTTTTGCTAATGAATCAGGCGAATATAGTTTAGATAGTAATGAGAATAAAATGTAGATTAAAGTATTACTTACCAAAGCAATAATAATAGCCCCCTGTAAACGGCTGTTTACAGGGGGTTGCTGGTTGCGGGAGCCAGATTTGAACTGACGACCTTCGGGTTATGAGCCCGACGAGCTACCGGACTGCTCCATCCCGCGATATTATGTGCCTTTTTGAGTGCTTATTTATTTTATCATAAACACGCCTATATGTCAAGCGAAATTTTAAATTTAAGCTTATTTAATAAATTGTGAACATATTACGCAGTATAATATGTGCAATTTGCACTATTAATTCATGTTTGTAATTTGATTTGTTACACAATAAAATAAATCGCAGTGAGGTGCGGCTTTCTAAGCTTTTGTGCTTAATAGCACTAAAACTTGAAATCCCAAGCGAAAAAATCTTTGCAAAGCCATAAATTCAAGCTTCTGCTCGGCTTCATCAGTTCTGGTCTGCCTTGTTTCAATCACTTTCGGCTCAAATTCGACGTTGCGGTCACGAGAAACAGCAATTTCACATTCGCCGTAATCACTAGTTGTGGCCTTTGTTCCATAACCGCTTCTACTATTGCCGGAGTTGCTGCCTGACACAAAATTTTTCTCGTAACACAGATGTTCATACATCTCAGTTTCAAGCATTTTTTAAACTGTGCAGCAAACAACCTCTTCAATTTAGCCTGAATATCCCCTCTTTGGCAGTCTGCCATCAGCAGTTCTACAAGTTTCATTTCTCTTTCGCTTAATCCGTGTCTTTTTGTTTCCATGCCTTTAACCTCCATATTTTTCGATATGGTTATTATTGGTATTTATATAGCAGACAAGGTATTAACTTTAGTGTTATTTAATCTCCGGTACTTCTATATTGCTCTCCTTGAGAAATTGTTCCAGCTCCTCGAAAAATAGATCAAAAGCTGTAGTCTCGTCTTTTGTTTGTTTCAATAAAAAGCTCTGCCAGCCTTCTGTAGTTTTTACATGATATTTCTCTTCAAGCCATTCTGTGGTAAATTCCGGAAAGCAACTATCACACTGTATGTTTTCTGTCTTAAGCGCATAGCGATAGCCATCAATAAAACTTCTAAGCAATGTTATAGATTTTTTTCCTAAATATGCCGCAGGATATCGCTTTATTTGAAATAGTAAATTTATAGCTTTGTCTATTGCCTCCATCATTACACCTCAAAAATCCCAGCAAAATAATATTGACTCAATTCTCTATTACCCTATAAAATTATACCATGTTTATTTGGAAACGTCAACCAAAACTTTTTGGCTATGTAAGGTAATTTTTTTCAGAATTTTTGATACTTTTGATTTGCCATTTTTACTTCGGTTATTCCGATTTCTTGGCTGTTTCTGCTTTCCCCACGCATTTAAAGCGCAGTGATGAATGAAACCGCTCATTGTTGTACTACCATACCCATTCACCAAGCTTTTGACGTAAATCTTCAATATTCTAAAAATTTTAGCAGAATACAAATTCTGGTTCCGGCGCTTTTTTGCTCATTTTTTCCTCCTCGTGTGCTTTGTTTTATTTTATATTGTACGAAGGCATGGTGTCAAGCTTTATTGAATTAAATCAGCGTTTTTTTTCATCTATACTTGACATAAGCGGATAAAAGTAGTAGAATAAGCTTATTATAAAGTATCAATTTCGGAGGGAATTATGATAAAAATTACACTTAAAGACGGCAAGGTATTAGAATTTGCCGAGCCGATAAGCGGCATTGATGTCGCACGTTCAATTGGCTCGGGCCTTGCAAAAGCTGCTTGCGCTGTTTTGGTTGACGGCGAAATGCACGATTTGCGGTTTATAATCGAAAACAACTGTGAATTAAGCATTCTTACTTTTGACGACGACCTCGGCAAGCGTGCTTATCGGCACTCGACCTCGCATATCCTCGCCCAAGCGGTAAAACGCCTGTTTCCTGCGGCAAAGCTTGCAATCGGGCCTGCCATTGAAAACGGCTTTTACTATGATTTTGATCTTGAAACGCCGTTTACGCAGGCTGATTTGGATAAAATTGAAGCTGAAATGCGTAAAATAATCAAAGAGGACTTACCTATTGAATTTTTTGAAGATGATGTCCAAAAAGCAAAGGAAATCTGCAAGGACGAGCCTTATAAGCTTGAGCTTATTGACGAGCACGCCGGCAAAGGCGAAAAAATAAGCTTTTATCGTCAAGGCGAATTTGTTGACCTCTGCGCCGGCCCGCACCTTATGTCAACAGGCTGTGTCAAGGCAATCAAGCTTACCTCGGCGACAGGTGCCTATTGGCGTGGAGATGCAAACAAGGCAATGCTTTGCCGCATTTACGGAACAGCATTTCCAAAGCAAAGTCTGCTTGACGAGCATCTTGCGCTTATCGAAGAAGCAAAAAAACGTGACCACCGCAAGCTTGGAAAAGAGCTGGAGCTTTTTGCGCTTCTTGATGAGGGGCCGGGCTTTCCCTTCTTTCTTCCGAACGGCATGATTCTCAAAAATTGCCTGCTTGACTATTGGAGAAAGCTTCATGCGGAAGCGGGCTATGTTGAAATAAGCACCCCCGCTATGCTTAACCGTTCGCTGTGGGAGCGTTCGGGTCACTGGTACCATTACAAGGAAAATATGTACACAACCGTAATTGATGACACGGATTTCGCAATCAAACCGATGAACTGCCCGGGCGGAATGCTTGTTTACGGTATAAAGCCACGGTCTTACCGTGACCTTCCCATGCGTGTCGCCGAGCTTGGCCATGTCCACCGCCATGAGCTTTCGGGCGCCTTGCACGGACTTATGCGTGTTCGTGCGTTTACGCAGGACGATGCTCATAATTATATGACGGAAGAACAGATTAAAGATGAAATCAAAGGTGTCGTAGCCCTTATCGGCGGCATTTACGACGTTTTCGGCTTTAAATACCGTGTCGAGCTTTCAACCCGTCCCGAGGACAGCATGGGCACGGACGAACAATGGAATCATGCGATTAAATCGCTTAGTGAAGCCCTTCAGGAGCTTGGCATAAACTTCAAAGTAAACGAAGGCGACGGAGCATTTTACGGGCCGAAAATCGACTTCAAGCTTGAGGACTCACTTGGCAGAACATGGCAGTGCGGCACAATTCAGCTTGATATGCAGCTTCCAGAGCGTTTCCAGCTTGAATACACAGGCTCTGACGACCAAAAGCACCGCCCTGTTATGATTCACCGTGCAGCCTTCGGCAGTATAGAGCGCTTTATCGGCATATTGACAGAGCATTTTGCAGGAGCTTTCCCGCTTTGGATTTCCCCGCTTCAGGTTGAAATCATGCCGATTGCAGACCGCCATAACAGCTTTGCCGAAAAGGTCAAAACAGAGCTTGTAAAGAATGGATTCCGTGTTCACATCGACGACAGAAGCGAAAAAATCGGCTTTAAAATCCGTGAGGCACAGCTTAAAAAGACGCCTTATATGCTTATCATCGGCGATAAAGAGGTCGAAACCGAAACCATTTCCGTAAGAAGCAGAAAAAGCGACAAGGGCGACCTCGGCGCTATGACTATTTCCGATTTGATGGCAAGGCTTGCTGATGAGGTTGAAAATAAAACGATTGATTAGTCCGAAGCGCTTGTTTTAACCGGACTTATGTCGTCGCAAGCTCTCTAAAATGTTATTATTTAGCGCAGCATGACAAGGAGGCGGCATGAAACACAGGCTCAACACTTCCCTGCTCTATTATATATCTGCTGTTTTCATAATAATTTCTGCTTTTTTAAGTAAAAATTACTATTACTTTGCAATTGCAGGCTGTTTTGTCATTGTCGGAACGATTACAAAAAAGCCTAAATCTAAAAAAACACGCAAAAGTTTAAGCAAAAATACAAAAGATTCTACTGAAAATGAATTAAAAAAGAGTGGTTAATTCCACTCTTTTCCTTTTATAAAACCTTTTTTAAATATTCTCCCGTATAAGAATTGGCATTTTTAGCAATTTCCTCAGGTGTTCCCTCCGCAATAACCATGCCGCCCTTGCTTCCGCCCTCCGGCCCTAAATCAATTATATAATCGGCAGTTTTGATTACATCAAGGTTATGTTCGATTACAAGAACCGTGTTGCCGCCCGCAACAAGCTGTTCAAGCACCTCAATAAGCTTGTGAACATCGGCGGTGTGAAGCCCCGTCGTCGGTTCGTCGAGAATGTAAATTGTTTTCCCCGTCGAACGCTTTGAAAGCTCGGTCGCAAGCTTTACACGCTGGGCTTCGCCGCCTGAAAGCGTCGTCGATGCCTGACCTATTTTGATATAGC
>CAZYRV010000041.1:6832-7886 GCA_964649485.1 uncultured Oscillospiraceae bacterium
GCAGCTCACTAGCCAGCTTGACCCTTTGCGCTTCGCCCCCGCTCAGGGTCGTACTTGATTGCCCTAATTTGATATAGCCTAAGCCTACGTCGAAAAGAGTCTGAAGCTTGCGGGAAATACGCGGGATATTTGCAAAAAATTCCACGCCCTCCTCAACCGTCATCTCAAGAACGTCGTAGATATTTTTGCCCTTGTACTTGACGTCAAGAGTTTCACGGTTATAGCGCATACCCTTGCAGACCTCGCAAGGCACGTAAATATCGGGCAGGAAGTGCATTTCAATTTTTAAAATGCCGTCGCCCTCGCAGGCTTCACAGCGCCCGCCACGCACGTTAAACGAAAATCTGCCCGCAGAATAACCCTTCATTTTTGCGTCGGCGGTTGATGCGAAAAGGTCACGAATATCAGTGAAAACGCCCGTATATGTCGCAGGATTCGAGCGTGGAGTGCGCCCAATCGGCGACTGGTCGATATTAATCACCTTGTCGAGGTATTCGACGCCGTCCATACTGTCAAAATCTCCCGCACGGATCCTTGCACGGTTAAGCTTGCCAACAAGGTGCTTGTAGACAATTTCATTTACAAGCGAGCTTTTCCCGCTTCCCGAAACACCCGTTACGCAGGTGAAAATTCCCAGCGGAATTTTAACGTCAATATTCCGCAGATTGTTCTCCCGAGCGCCGTGAATTTCAAGGTATTTGCCGTTCGGCTTTCTGCGCTTTTTAGGAACAGGGATTTTCTTCTTCCCGCTTAAATACTGCCCCGTAATCGAGCTTTTGCTTTTTAAAATCTGCTCGTACGTTCCCGCAAAAACAACCTCTCCGCCGTGAACACCCGCTCCCGGCCCCACATCTACTATGTAATCGGAGCTTCTTATAACCTCTTCGTCGTGTTCGACCACTATAACCGTGTTCCCTAAGTCGCGCAGGTTCTTGAGAGTTTTGATCAGTCTGTCGTTGTCGCGGGAATGGAGACCGATGGTCGGTTCGTCCAGTACATAGGTCACTCCTGTGAGACCCGAGCCGATCTGCGTGGCCAGCCTTATTCTTTGGGA
>CAZYRV010000041.1:7896-8635 GCA_964649485.1 uncultured Oscillospiraceae bacterium
GCGTATTGCCAAGGTCACGCAGGCGCTTCAGGGTTGCGATAAGCTTGTCATTGTCACGCTGGTGCAAGCCGATGCTCGGCTCGTCGAGAATGTACAAAACTCCCATAAGCGAGCTTCCGATTTGCGTTGCAAGGCGGATTCGCTGACTTTCGCCGCCGGAAAGCGTTCCCGCAGAGCGTGAAAGGTTTAAATATTCCAAGCCGACACTGCGCAAAAAGCCAAGCCGCTCTTTGATTTCCTTCAAGATGCGTTCGCCAATCATAAGCTCTCGTTCAGAAAGCTTTGAGGCTAGATTTTCAGTAAATTCCAGCGCATCAACAATTGACATTTTTGTGAAATCACTGATATTCATGCCGCTGACAGTTACTCCCAAGGAAGCCTTGTTAAGCCTGTCGCCGTGGCATTCGGGGCAGGGCTCTTCACTCATGTAATTCTGAATTTCATCACGGGAATAGCTGCTGTTCGTTTCACGAAAACGGCGCTCGAGATTGTTAATAATTCCCTCAAAATCCGTCATATACGAGCCGCTTCCCTGCTCGAACGAACGTTCAACCTTAATCCGTTCGCCTTTAGTTCCGTACAAAATCACGTCAACCGCCGCTTGCGGCAAATCCTTAATCGGCGTGTCAACCGAAAAACCATAATGTTTCGCAATCGCTTTAAAATACATCTCTGCGATTGTTCCCGGCGCATAATTCCAGCCCATCGCCTTAACCGCATTTTCCGACAGCGAAAGCTC
>CAZYRV010000041.1:8647-17839 GCA_964649485.1 uncultured Oscillospiraceae bacterium
AGGAAAGCGATTTGTCGGGGATAACAAGGTCGGGGTCAACCTTCATGAAAACGCCTAAGCCCGTGCATTTTGGGCAGGCGCCGAAGGGGTTGTTAAACGAAAACATTCTCGGAACAAGCTCCTCAATGCAGACACCGTGGTCAGGGCAGGCATAGTTCTGTGAAAAATGCAGCTCCTCCCCGCCCGCAACGTCAATGTAAATAAGCCCGCCGGAAACTCCGCCCGCAATTTCAAGGCTGTCCGAAAGCCGTGACTTGATTTCAGTCTTGATTACAAGCCTGTCCACGACGATTTCAATGCTGTGCTTTTTGTTCTTTTCAAGCTTGATTTCCTCGGATAAATCATAAATTATTCCATCAGCACGAACCCGCACATAGCCCGATTTCCGTGCGGAATCAAGCTCTTTAACGTGTTCGCCCTTGCGTCCTCGAATAACAGGAGCAAGCACTTGAATTTTTGTTCCGTTTTCAAGCGACATTACCTGATCGACAATCTGGTCTATTGTCTGCTGGCGGATTTCCTTGCCGCATTCAGGGCAGTGAGGAATACCGATTCTTGCATAAAGCAGGCGCAGATAATCGTAAATTTCGGTGACTGTCCCGACGGTCGAACGTGGGTTTTTAGAGGTTGTTTTCTGGTCGATTGAAATTGCCGGTGAAAGCCCCTCAATGCTGTCCACATCAGGCTTTTCCATCTGCCCTAAAAACTGCCTTGCATAGGACGAAAGGCTCTCGATATAGCGCCTTTGCCCGTCCGCATAAATTGTATCAAAAGCAAGAGAGGACTTTCCAGAACCGGAAAGCCCCGTCATTACAATAAGCTTGTCACGAGGAAGCTCAATATCTATGTTTTTCAAATTATGCTCCCTTGCGCCTTTGATAGTTATTTTATCAATTCCCATAATTTCCTTTCGTTCTACTTCATCTTTTCAAGCTCTGCGATTTTATCTCTTAAATATGCGGCATGCTCGAAATCAAGCACCTTCGCCGCCTTTTTCATCTCTGCGGTATATTGTCTGATAAGCGCCTCACGCTCATTTTTGGTAAGCCGAACCTTTTTGCCCATAGCGTCCTTTGCCGACTTGCCCTTTGTCGTGATTTCAAGCACCTCATGCACTTCTTTTATGATAGTTTTCGGTGTTATGCCGTGCTTTTCGTTATAATCCATCTGGATTTTGCGGCGGCGCAGAGTTTCTGTAAGCGCCCTTTCCATCGAATTTGTAACCTGATCGGCATACATAATAACCTGCCCCTCGGCATTTCTTGCGGCACGTCCGATTGTCTGAACAAGAGACGTTTCACTCCGCAAAAAGCCCTCCTTGTCGGCGTCCATAATCGCCACAAGCGACACCTCGGGGATATCAAGCCCCTCACGCAGCAGATTTATTCCGACAAGGACATCAAATTCGCCGTTTCTGAGGTCACGTATAATTTCCATGCGCTCGATTGTTTCAATATCGTGGTGCATATACCGCACTTTTATATCCATTTTTTCCAGATATGCGGTTAAATCCTCCGCCATTTTTTTGGTCAACGTGGTGATAAGCACACGCTGATTCTTTGCTGTTCTGGCATTAATTTCAAGCAGCAAATCCTCAATCTGCCCTTCAACAGGCCGAACGCTTACTTCGGGGTCAAGAAGCCCCGTCGGACGGATAACCTGCTCGACAATAGCGGCGGAATGCTCACGCTCAAACGGCCCGGGGGTCGCCGAAACAAACACAATCTGATTAGTTTTAGCGTAAAATTCGTCAAAATTCATCGGACGGTTGTCGTAAGCTGAGGGAAGTCTGAATCCATAATCAACCAGATTCCTTTTTCTTGCCAAATCTCCGCCGAACATTCCCCGAATCTGCGGTAAAGTTACGTGGCTCTCATCAACAAAAAGCAGAAAATCCTTTGGAAAATGGTCTATAAGCGTAATCGGCGTGCTTCCCGGTTCGCGCCCCTGCAAAATCCGGGAATAATTCTCGATTCCCTTGCAAGTGCCGATTTCACGGAGCATTTCCATGTCGTATTTCGTACGCTGAGCAATGCGCTGCGCCTCGATAAGCTGGTGATTTTCGGTGAAATATTCCACACGCTTGTTAAGCTCGTCGTCCATATCCTCAAGCGCCTTTTCAAGCCTGCCTTTTGCGACAATATAGTGAGATGCGGGAAATATCATCTCATAATTCATGGTAAATTTTACTTTCCCTGTTACAACCTCAATGGCACTTATTCTGTCGATTTCATCGCCGAAGAACTCAATCCGAACCGCTGTTTCGTCATGGTTTCCCGCCGGAAAAACCTCGACGACATCGCCGCGAACACGGAATTTGTTGCGGACAAAATTCATGTCGTTGCGCTCATACTGAATATCAACAAGCTTTTGAATAACCTCGTCACGGCTCATCTGAGCGCCGACACGGAGCGAAAGCACGTTTTCACGATAATCCTCGGGGCTTCCTATTGAATAAATGCAAGAAACGCTGGAAACTATAATGACATCGCTCCGTTCGGCAAGAGCCATTGTCGCCGAATGCCGCATACGGTCGATTTCGTCGTTGATTGCGCTGTCTTTTTCAATGTAAGCGTCGGTTGAGGGAATATAAGCCTCGGGCTGGTAATAATCGTAATAGCTTACGAAATATTCAACTGCGTTGTTTGGGAAAAACGCTTTAAATTCCGAGCAAAGCTGTGCTGCAAGGATTTTATTATGCGCTAAAACAAGGGTTGGTCGGTTGGTATTTGCGATAATGTTCGCCATTGTAAAGGTTTTGCCAGAGCCGGTTACGCCGAGGAGTGTCTGCTCTTTAATCCCCTTGAGAACGCCGTCAGAAAGCGCCCGAACCGCCTGCGGCTGGTCGCCCGTCGGCTTATAATCCGACACAAGCTCGAATTTATTTTGACTATAATTTAACATTTTAACTCCAAATATCAGGAATCATTCCTGCCGCCCTAAGCGAAGTTTCGCCATTCATTCCGACAATAATATGGTCTGCAAGCTGAACATTTATATTCGCAAGTGCGTTGAATATCCGTCTTGTTGATTGAATATCAGACTTTGACGGCATATCAGAGCCTTTGGGATGATTATGCGTTACGACGACAATATCGCATTTGTTTTTAATGACTATTTCCAGCATTTTACGTATATTAACCTGTACAGAGCCGATTTCGCCCTCGCTTACAAGGTCGTCGTTTACAAGCCCAAGCTCATGATTAAGTGAAAGCAGCCGAATTTGCTCTACCTTTTTACCGAGAAATGCCGCCGAGCAATACTTGCACAAAGCAACAGGCGAATCAAGCAAAACCTCACCCGCAGAACGCATGAGATAAATGCGTATAAGCTCTCGTATGAAAATAATATGGCTTGCGGTGCTTTCGCTTATTCCTTTCACGGCGCAAAGCTCGTCAAAATCGGCATCCATAACATCACGAACGCTTCCGAAGGTGTCGATAAGCAAATGCCCAAGTTCGTTTGTATCACGTCGTGGGTTAGTATAATAAAGCAAGATTTCCATCATTTCATGAGGCTCAAAGCTTTCAAGCCCGTTTTTGAGCATACGTCTTTTCATGCGCTGACGGTGACCGGCATGAAGTTGTTTAAGCTTTGATGATTCATCAGCCATCAGCACCCTCCTCACAGTTTGGGCATAAAGTTATAATAATCGCCTGCGATTATTATAACATAAAAAATTATAATTTTCAAGGCAATAAATAAACAACAACCCCTGCAAAATAAGGGTAACTTTTTATCCAAAACCGCTTGCTCAGAGCGGATATTATCCAAGTCATCAATGCTTACGCTCAAAAAATTTTGGTTTTTGTGAGTTGTTTCTTTAATAACAAAGCCCTCCTGCCGTATAAGGCATGAGAGCTTTATCAATATCCGGAATCAAGACTATTACAATTTACTCATCAAATTCGTCGTGCTTTTCATTGGTTTTATCAACAATTGTTTCGGGCTTTTTCTCCAAATCACGGAAAATGTGCATTGCAGGCCCGCTTATTGTGTAAATAATAAAAGCAGGCCCAAGTAAAACTCCGACAAAAAGCGTCACTGTATTCCACATTATAATTGCAACCTCAATAGCGACAATTATAAGCAAAAAGAAAGAGCGCAAAAAATATCGCATTGATATGCTGAAAGAATTTTTCAGGCTTTTTGGTATTGAATTTTTGTATCTTGCAAGAAGCGGGAATACATAAAGATTCGAAAAGACGAAAATATATGCGGTAACAATACCGATTGCCAAGAATACCCAACTGTTTTCCACGTCTAACGAAGTAAGCTGAAAATCAATAAAAAGCACATAAAAGCAGAGAAAGAGCACAAAACTCATTATAAGCCCTTGCTTCCAGTTGCTTTTGAACGCTTTTATAAAAGCGGGGGCGATTTTGCCCTCCTTATCTTCCGCCATGCGAAGCGAAACATCGAAGGCGGCAATCGTCGAAATCCCGATTGTTACGACAGGTAAGCTGAAAATAAGCCACATTGTGTTCAAGACAAAAACGTCGGTAAGCCTTGACATAAACTGGTACACTTTGCTATCAACGCTGAAAAATTTCGCCATAAATTCCTCCGAATGAAAAGCGGGCGGCACTTATGCGCACCCGCTTTTATTCACAAATTAACCTCTAACCTCGTCCTCAAGAGCTTTTCTAATTCTTGCTTCGTTTTGGCACCATGCAAGACATTCGTCATTAGGGTCATACTCTTTGCAGACCTGAATCATTTCTTCAATAAGTTGGTTACATTCTTCCTCACTCGAAGCGTAAATTGCCTGCCATGAATAACGAATAATTACCTGTAAAACCTGATTCCAGATAAGATCAAGCTCTGATGAACGCTTGCCCTCTGTGTAAGAGGTCGCAAGCGCAACCTTATACGGCTTGCTGTTCAGGTATTCCTCAGAATTATAAAATCCTGTGAAATCTCTCCAGTCTTGTTCGATTTCATATTCAGAATCAGTACGTCTGCTCCTCCAGAAATCGGCATTATATGTTTCACCGTTTGAATCAGGGTTTGATGCGTCCTTAGACCAAGTTGTGTTATTTGCTTGGAATGTTCCGTCGTTAAATGTTCCGCCGCCCCATTCGTCAGGCATCTTGGTATTTTTTCTGTCGGTATAAGCTTTCTCACCAAGCTCTGTAAAGTGAGTGTTGCCTTCTTCATCATAATACCAGCAAACATCTTTAGGACCATACCAATATGTCATATAGCCTTCGGGAGTTGCAAGCCAGTTGATTATTTCCATGCAAACCTCTGGATATTCGCTGCTTGAGCCGATTGTCCAGATTCTGTTTCCGCCCATAACGTTCATACCATAAGCAATAGGTGTTGCGTCGTCAGGCGTAAGGGTGTACATATATTTGCCGACTTCCTTGTTTTCGGCACTATTATAAAGTGACGAACCGGAGTAGTTGAAGATTGAGAAGAACGTTCCGCTTGCCTTAACCTTAGCGCTCATTTCATCATAAGTTTGAGTCATTGAGTTAGGGTCAAGAAGTCTGTTTCTGTAAAGCTTGTTAAAGAATCTGAGAGATTCGGCATAAGGGCCGTTTACATCTCTGGAGTCATAATATTCGCCTGTTTCTACGTCGTAAAGTCCGAAGCCCATTTCATCATAGCCCCAGTATGCAGTAGCAAAAGCCTTTACATACATAACCATGTTTCCGTCCCAATCAGGCCAAAGGGAGACTGCGTAAGTTTCGTTTCCGTTGTCGTCAACAGGAGAAATTTCCTTCATGGCAACAAAAACATTGAACAAATCGTCAAGATTTTTAACCTCGGGATAGTTAAGCTGTTTATATAAATCCCAGCGAATATCCCATGTATAGAAAAACGCTTCATGGTCGCCGCTTGAGGTTGCGACATTATGACCAATTCCGTAAAGAACCTTATTTTCGTCAACAGCCGCTTTCTTTTCATCATCGGAAAGCTCGTTATATGTGTCCTCACCTAAATCAGCCTTAGCAAGAACCTCGCCGTTCAGGTTCATATTTTTATCAAGTGCGTGCGTCATATTTTCTTTAATATATGCGCCGTACTTCGTGAGAAGCTCGTCGTCGTTCCAGTCGTAGAGCATTCCCTTTTCAACTGCGCTTTGATATTCTTTTCCGTCAGAGCCGAAAACAACAATATCGCCAAGGTTGCCCTGCTCCATTCTTGTGTCGAAAGAGCCGTCCGTTTGGGGAATAATCGTCATTTCAACATTAAATTCTCTTTTCAAAACCTCTGCAAACCAACCCGTAAGCTTTCCTGAATAATTTGCAAGCTGACTATAAACGGTAAGCTGAATTGTTTCCTCGCTTCTTTCCCTGTCAACAGGTGCAGCGGTCGCTCCATCGGTTGTTGAATTTACGCTTGTTCCTGATGAAGTGTCAATTGGTGCCACACAGCCTGCAAACGAAACGGACATTACCGCCGCCATAAAACCTGAAATTGCCCTTTTAAATTTCATAATTTCCTCCTTTTAAATATACAATAGCCTAGCCTTTAACTGCGCCAAGCATAAGACCTTTTTCAAAATATCTCTGCATAAACGGATATACGCACAAAATCGGAATTATAGTTATCATCGAAATTGTGTACTTAATAATTTTAGGCGTAATCGAGCTTGCAAGCATACCCATATCAGTTCCACCCTTGCCTGCGATTGCACCAAGGTTTGAGCTTTGCTGAAGATAGGTGTAAAGTCTGTGCTGAAGTGTGTAAAGCTCCGGAGCGTTTGAGTTTATGATAAGTGAATCCTGGAACGAGTTCCAGTGTCCGACAGCGCCGAAAATTGCGATTGTCGCCAGAATTGGCTTACTTAGAGGCCAGATGATTTTCCTGAACACAAGCCAATAGCTCGCTCCGTCAATAAAGGCGCTTTCCTCAATCTCGGCGGGTATTGACTCAATATAGGTTTTTACAAGAATAATATTATATGGTGCGACAATACCCGGGATTATATATGCCGCAAAGGTGTTCGTAAGACCAAGCATGAGCATATTGGTGTACCACGGGATAAGACCCGCATTAAAGTACATTGTGATAACGAGAAAGCGATACCAGAGCTTTCTGTGCCACATTTCGTTTTTAGTCACCAAATAGCCTGCAAGCCCTGACGCAAATACCATTGCTGCCGTTCCGATAATCGTCCGTGCAAAGGTAACGGCAATAGAGTTCCACAGGTCATTTACCTCCGCCATAGCAATATAGTTCTGCAATGTAAGACCCTGCGGATAGAGCGTTATTGCGCCCGAATTTACAAGGCTGTTGTCGGAGATTGTGTTTATAAAAATGTAGTAAAATGGAAAAATACAGCTTAAAGTGAAAATCCCGAAAAACGTGTAATTTAAAATTTCAAAAACAACATCACCAAAGGTAAGCTTGACCTTAGGCCCTGAATGTCCGAGCTTAAGAATCTTTTTATCCTGCTTGCGAAGCTTTTTTTCGTTTTCATTATTCATATTTCAAGCCCCCCTTATACTATGCTCTTGCCGCGGAGCAGCTTTGATATGCCGTTTGCGGAGAATAAAAGCGCAACGCTTACGATTGATTTAACCATGCCGACGACAGTGGAAAGCGGTATATCACCTCTTGCGATACCCAGGTTATAGACATACAAATCCAAAACCTCCATCGAAAGCTCGTTTGCGGAGTTTGAAAATACGAGGTACTGTTCCATTCCGTTTGAAAGGACAGCCGCAATTGACATAAGAAGCAAAACAAAGAAGGTCGGAAGAAGCTCTGGAATTGTAATATACCACATCTTGGCAAAACGTCCGGCGCCATCAACAGTTGCCGCCTCATAAAGCGACTGGTCAATTCCGGAAATTGAAGCGATATAGATAATTGCGCTCCAGCCTAAGCCCTTCCAAAGACCCCACGCCCACATTTTAAGCCACATATGACTATTGTCCATGAGATAGTTGGTTTCGACCTTGAGTCCGGAAACATTTGTCAGAATAACATTGACAAAGCCGTCTGTTGAGAAAAGCGCAAGCGCTATTGCATAAACAAGAACCCAGCTTATAAAGTTCGGAATTGTGGTGAGGGTTTGAACAATTCTGCGGAAACGGTGGCTTCTGATTTCGGAAAGGAAAATAGCAAAAGCCATAGGAATCCAGCTTGTGAGGATTCCAAGTCCGCTCATTGCGAAGGTATTTACAAGAACTCTGCCGATTGCGTCGCGAGTACCCTTGTTTTCGAAAAGTCTGGTGAAATATGTAAGACCTGCGAATTTATCCATAGACAGCGTATCGCCCGCTTCATAATGGAAAAATGCATAGCGCCAGCCGTAAAGCGGAAGATAGCTGAACACAAAGGCAAGCGCAATAATAGGAAGCATCATCAGGAAAAGCTGATATTTCGGCTCCATAGATGCTTTTTCACTTTTTAAAGCCTTCGGAACAAGAAAATAGTTCGCAACGGTTATCGCAAGAATAATTGCAACAATTCCGATGAAAACATAAACCATCGTCGGAAAAACAGGCTCTGTTTTTGAGTGGTTGCTTGTTTTGACAATATCAAAGTAAGAAGCGTAAATAAAACCGATTCCTACGCCTTCAACCAATCCGCCGACAAGCGTCCCGATAAGGCCGAACCGCTTAAGCTTATTATTTCCCAATGAAAGGCAAGCGCCGGCGATAAGAAAAATTGTGCCGATTACAATAATCAAGCTTGCAATATTAACTAGATGAAGCGTTGATTCAAGAAGATGACCATTTTTAATTATATTTTTCTGAATGCCGGAAATAATTGAATCATAAGAAATTCCACAGGAAAAAAGAGAGAGGTTTTTATTAATAAGAGAGCTTATTCTCACCGGATTTAAACTGGGGGCAAACAACAGAACAACATTTAGTACAATAACGCTTCTGATAATCCAGTATAAAACACTTGAAATGCGTTCACCCTTGCTTTTGACAAACGACTTTGGCTTAATCGGGGAAAAGCCCTTATCGTCATTCAAAACAATATCGGAATTGCTTGATGTCATTTTTTTGACCAACCCTTTCTGATTAAAAGCATAGCCTCCCGTATCATACAGGCAAGCTTTTCGCAAATGAAAACGATTAACCTGTTAAAGACACCGACCGCCGCAAAATGCGGCAGTCTGTGCCTTCATGGCTTATTTACCAGTTATTTCTTTTTCTTTACAACAACGAACACTACTACTGCGATTACTGCAACAGCAGCAACGCCGATTATAATCGG
>CAZYRV010000042.1:0-3726 GCA_964649485.1 uncultured Oscillospiraceae bacterium
CCTCGTTGTTATTATATCATATCAGCGCTACCCATTCAATATAGCGAAGAGCCAAAAAACATAGCTTTTGTCATCGTCAAGGACTACAAACGGTGAATAGCTTTTATTTTCAGCGGAAAAGCCAAATTGCGTTATTACAACATTTTGTTTTTCTTCACCTTTGTAAGCTTTTGTAATTTCAACCGTGTAAATTGTTTGTTCGTTTGCTTCATTAATTTTAATATCAGAAACGCTTCCGCTTACGATTATATCAGCTTTTTCCGCAAGCGCTTCAAAGCTTTCATAATGAGGATAATCTATCAAAACGGAAACAACCTCTTCACTAGAAAAAGTTGTCTGAGAAATTTGCCCAAGCTCTCCGCCGCTTGCAGAGCAGGCGGTAAATGTAAGAGCAACGGCAATTATAACTAATTTTTTCACTGATTTTCCTCCTTGATGTTTATGATAAAGTGTTCATGTAAATAGAAATTGTTGCAGTTTCGGTAAATTTTATATTAATTTCCAAAGCGTATTATCGTAAATATTTCAAATAATAAAATTTGAAAGGAAGTTGAATAAATGAAACGTTTTATTATATCGGCGACAGCTTTGATTTTCGCCGTAATTTTTTCCTGCCAATCAGCAGTAAAAACGGTTGCGCAAAACGCTGAAAACGGCATATTCGTGCCGATAATTATGTATCACAGCGTCAAAAAAAGCAATATAAGCGGCGACTATATCGTTTCGGTTGAAACTCTTGAAAATGACATGAAATTTCTTGCTGAAAACGGTTATACCGCCGTTTTTGTGAGTGAGCTTGCGGACTACGTTTACGATAACATTCCTCTGCCTGAAAAGCCGGTTGTTATCACGTTTGACGACGGTCAGTTAAACAATATGGAATATGTTCTTCCGCTTTTGAAAAAGTATAATATGAAAGCGGTTTTTTCTGTTGTCGGGGCTTATACAGAGCGTTATTCGGAGAATCCCGACCGAAGTCTTGCCTATGCTTATTTGACGTGGGAGGATATTGCGGCGCTTGCGCAAAGCGGTTATGTTGAAATCGGAAACCACTCGTACGATTTGCACAATCTGGGTGCAAGGCGGGGCTGTTTAATCAAGCAATGCGAAAGCTGTGACGATTATTCTGCGGTTATGCATGGCGATATTGAAAAGCTTCAAAACGAGCTTACCGAAAAATCGGGAATAACCCCTGTGACCTTCACCTATCCCTTTGGCTTGATTTGCGCCGAAAGCCTGCCGCTTATCAAGGAAATGGGCTTTAAGGCGGCGCTTTCCTGCTTTGAAAAGCCGAATTATATCACGAAAAACCCAGATTGCCTGTTCGGGCTTAACCGCTATAACAGGACAAACTGGATTTCAACGGAGGAATTTATGGAAAAGGCACTTAAGGGGTAATATTGCATAATAATAAGAAAATCTGCTATATCCTGTTAAGCGTCGCCGCAAATTCGTAAACCTCAGCGGCGGTGTTATAGTACGAGGGCGCAAACCGCACAGCCCCACGGTTAAGCGTGCCAAGTCTGCTATGGGCGAGAAAGGCACAGTGAAGCCCGCCGCGCAAGCAAAAGCCCTTATCGCTGAGCTTTGCGGCAAGCTCCTCCGAGGAAAAGCTTTTTATGTTAAACGAAATAACAGGCGCATTTGCGCATTCGTTGTTGCGGTAGACGGTGATTTTGTCGTTGTCGGCAATTTCATCGAGCAGGATTTTGCAAAGTCCCTCCTCATGGCTCCGGATTTTGTCAATACCCTTTTTCACTACAAAATCGACACCAGCCCCAAGCGCAATTACGCCGGGGGTGTTTATTGTGCCGCTTTCAAGCATATCAGGCATGAAATCGGGCTGTTCGATTGCGCTTGAAAGGCTTCCTGTGCCGCCCTCGATTATGCTTTTAAGCGGGAATTTTCCGTCGGTGATAATAAGCCCTGTTCCCATCGGGCCGTAAAGCCCCTTGTGTCCGGCGGCGCAGATTATGTTTATGTCGTCGGTAAGGGTAATGGGGAAAATTCCCGCCCCCTGTGCCGCATCAACAATAAAGCATATGCCGAATTTTCGGCAAAGCGCACCGATTTTCGCAAGAGGAAGCCTTTGCCCCGTGACATTGCTTGCGGCTGTGCAGACAATTGCGCTTGTGTTCGGCATGATAAGCTCTTCGAAATTTTTAAGCGTTTCACGGTCGGTTTTGCCAGCCTTTGCGATAGAATATGCCCCTTTGTGCTTTGCCCAAGCGTGAATAGGGCGAATAACCGCATTATGCTCTAGGTCGCTTGTGATAATGTGCGAGCCGTCGTCAAGCACACCCTTAATCGCCATATTAAGGGCAAGCGTGCAGTTTAATGTAAATGCCGTGTTCTCAACCTCGGCACCGAAAAAATCGGCGCACTTCTGACGGCTTTTAAACACAGCCTCTGCTGTTTCGGCGGAAAATTTGTGACCGGCACGACCGGGGTTTGCACCGAATTCTTCAAAAGCCCGCACCGCCGCCCTTATCACAGAGGGCGGCTTTGGGTATGTCGTGGCGGCGTTGTCGAAATAAATCATAATAAATTCCTACATAAAAATTGTATATTAACCGGCTTATGTTAAACAGCAATAAAAAAACGTGTCAAAAATCGGGCTTAAGCTTTGACTTATGGGCTTTGCGGGGATTTTTAAGCAACGTTTATTAAACACTGTATTGGTTAAAGCCTGACACCTATGTGTTGGTTAAACTGAATTAATAAAACGAAGATTCGTAAATAATCACGAAAAACGGATTACATTTCCGCTATTTTTACGCAGGGAACATTTATTCGCCGAAGAATTTCGCAGATTTCATAAGGGTCGTCATAAACCCGAATTCCAAATCCACAGCCGCTTGTGAGGCTTTTGTTTCTTTCGATCTGACAGCGTATGTTCATATTTTGCAGGTAAAGCTTTGCTTTGTTTGCAAGCGTCATGGAGTTTATGACAATAAAATAGCTTTTCATAAGGCAAATTCCTCCTTTCACGGGTCGCCCCTATGTACGGATTAAGAAATTTGCCGATATATGACATTTTATGCTGTTCAAAGCGGTTGTGTTACATGACAATAGCGCTTTGGTTCGGTATAAACTCCGCTTCTTTTCCTATAATATATTTAAGGTTTTACCGCACAAAGACCAGAAATTTCCTTGGCAGTGAAGCCTTAATACAAATCTCCAATCGAAATACTTGCCAAAAAATCTACGCAAAAGCAATAAATTCAAGCTTTTTCTCGATTTTTTGAAGCATTTCCAATAGAGATTCAGTATAAGCAAAGCTTAAAGCCGTGTCTTGCGTAAAACGGCTTTTTGCGGCACTGAAATAAAAAGGAGTTGTGTTTATGAAGGCTGTAATAATGGCGGGCGGCTCCGGAACAAGGCTTCGCCCCCTCACCTGTAATCTTCCAAAGCCTCTTGCGACCGTCTGCGGCAGACCTGCGGCAGAGCTTATTCTTGACTTGCTTGGCAGACATGGAATTGATGAGGCGGTTTTTACGCTTATGTACAAGGGGCAGAAAATTGAGGGGCATTTTTCAGATGATGCCTACCACGGCATAAAGCTTGATTTTTCGTATGAAACAAAGCCTCTTGGCACGGCAGGCTGTGTCAGGCAGGCAATGGAGGGGATTGACGAGCCGTTTGTCGTGATAAGCGGCGATGCCGTTTGCGATTTTGATTTAACAAAGGCGATTAAGCTTCATAAAAAGAGAAAAGCCGATGCGA
>CAZYRV010000042.1:3736-17676 GCA_964649485.1 uncultured Oscillospiraceae bacterium
TAATTGTAAAAAAGGTTGACGACCCACGAGAATACGGGCTTGTAAGCTTTGACGATGAGGGAAGGGTTCTCGGATTTTCTGAAAAGCCGTCATATTCGGGCTGTGTCGTAGATACGGCGAACACTGGCGTCTATATCCTTTCGCCAAGCGTTTTACAGCTTATTCCCACAGGCGAACAGTCGGATTTTGCGCAAAACATATTTCCCCTCATGCTTGAAAGAGATATGGAGCTTTTTGCCGTTCAGGAGGAGGGTTATTGGTGCGATATAGGCGACTTTCAAAGCTATATCAGATGTCAGCGTGACGTGCTTGAGGGAAAGGTTTCCTGTGAAATCGAGGGCACAAGGTTTAACAACGGCAGCATTCTTCAAAGCCTTCTCCCCGTAAGCGTGATTGCGGACGGCCCTGTTTTTGTCGGCAAAAATGTCCGTATAGGTGAGGGAACACGGCTTCTCAAGGGGACAGTCGTCGGCGACAACACCGTTATCGGAAGCGGCTGTAAGCTGAACGGCTGTGTCGTGCACGAGGGCGTTCATATTTCCGACGGTGTGAAAATAAACTCGGCGGTTGTTTGCTCTGACGTGAAAATAAAGGAAAATGCTTGTGTTTATGAGGGGTGTGTCCTTGGCGAGGGCTGTAAAATCGGAGAAAACTCGGTTATATCAGCAGGAGTAAGAATCTGGAACAACAAGGATATTCCCGCAGGGGCGACCATAACCTATGATGTAAAATATGGAAGCAGAGGCAGAATCGAGTTCGGCGACGACGGCTTTTTCGGTGCGACAAACATTGAAATTACGCCGCAGATTGCGGCGCTTTGCGGCGGGGACGATTTCAGGCGGCAGGGTTGCTTTGGGAGGAGGCGGAGAGCGTGCTTCTGCGGCGCTTAAAGCGGCTTTGATAAGCGGAATTTCCGCTTCCGGCGCTGATGTGTGCGACTTCGGCGACGTGCCTGTTTCTATGCTTATCCACAGCTCGAAATTCTGCTCGGCGAACCTTATTGTTCATATTTCAAGCGGAATAAATACCAAAATAAATATTCTTGACGAGGGCGGGCTTCCGCTTACACGGGTTAGGGAAAGGCAGATTGAGGCTTGCATAAACCGAGGGGAATATTCAAAGGCGGGCTGGCTTGAGTTTGGTCAGCTTTACGCAATCAGAAGCAGTGAGATTTTTTACTCGTCCATGCTTGAAAAGCTTGCCGATTTCCGCACGAATTATAATCTTACCATAACCTGTACAAATCGCAGGCTAAGCCGAATATTTACGCCGATTGCTGAAAAAATATCCGATTCTGGCGGGCTTCACGTTGAAATAACGATTTTTCCTGATGGGCAAGGGGCGGAATTTTTTTCGGAAGCAACAGGCACAATCACCCACGACCAGCTTTTAATGCTTGCTTGTATGGATTGCTTCAAGGCGGGGTTTGATGCGGCTGTGCCGTCGTATTTTCCGTCCTTTGCGGGCGAAATCGCACAGCAATACGGCAAAAAGCTCTACCGCTTTTATTCGTCCTCGTCGGGCAACGACCAAAAGGCCCGAAAGCTTGCAAGGGGAGAACCGTTTTTGTTTGACGGAGCGGTGCTTGCGCTTGTTGTGCTTGGATTTCTCGAGAGAAATAATCTAAGTCTTTCGGCGGCAACAAAGCTAATTCCGAGCTTTAAAACCGAGCGCCGCTTTGTACGGCTTGCCTGTCCGACACCGAAAATAATGAAGCGGCTTCGGCAGTTTTCGACGGAGGAAAGCGACGGCGTAATGATTAAAACCGACGGAGGAAAGGTTTTCATGCGGCCTGACAAGCTTGGAAACGGCTTGTATGTTTTTGCGGAAAGCTTTTCAAGCGAAACGGCATCGGGGCTTTGCGACGAGGCAGAACAGCTTATTTCCAAACTCTCTCTTGACAATTAGTCAAATTTGTTATACAATAGTTAGTATAGGGTATTTTGTACGTTTATTTTTGGGCTTTATACCGGCTTATGTGGAAAGTCAGTATATTTATAGATTAAGCGGCGGCATTTTGTTTTATTTTAAGTTTTTCAATCTCTCCGCCGCTACATAAAGCTTTTGCCGTTCTCTAAGTTAATTTTTTGGGCGGCTCTTCATGCCGAACGGTTCGGCAAAGCTTGCTGTGCGGACGATTGATTTGCACAGTGTTTCTAAGCTATGCAATTTTGCGGTATAAAATTGCGATTTTTTATTATCAAAAAAATTAAAAATTCAAACTAATCAGCATTAATTCATGAAAACGAGGTAAAAATGGCAGAAAACAAAATTCAAAAGAGCGAAGCCGTAAATCTTACGGCAGAGCTTAAGCAGAAAAAACAACAAAATTCCAGACGCAAAAACGGCTATCAATTCCATAAGCAGATGTTGGAAAAATTGGGAGAAAAACAGGACGCTCCAAAACAACAGCAAAAGCAGCCGACACCAAAAAAACAGCCGGTGCTTAATAATAAAAAGCAAACAGAATCGGCAGAGCAGGCGCAGGACGGCAGAATCGTAAGCGCACCCGCACGCCGCCCGCAGAGAAAGACACGCTCGACCCCTGTGAAAATTATTCCGCTTGGCGGGCTTAATGAAATCGGAAAAAACCTTTATGTTTACGAATGTGCAAACGATATGTTCATTGTTGACTGCGGGCTTGCGTTCCCCGATACCGATATGCTCGGGGTTGATATAGTAATTCCTGATTTTACGTATCTTGAGAAAAATAGGGATAAATTCCGTGGGATTATTCTCACTCACGGGCATGAGGACCATATAGGCTCGCTTCCTTATCTGCTGAAAAAGGTAAATGTTCCCATTTACGGCACAAGGCTTACCCTTGGGCTTGTAGAGGGAAAGCTTCGTGAGCACGGCATTCTGAATCAGTGCAGTTTAAACGTTGTTCAGCCCCGCCAGCACGTTAAAATGGGCTGTATGTCGGTTGAATTTATCCGTGTAAACCACTCTATTCCCGATGCCTGCGCACTTGCAATCCACACACCCGCCGGCGTAATTGTCCATACCGGCGATTTTAAGGTTGACTATACGCCGATTGAGGGCGAAATCATTGATCTGGCACGCTTTGGCGAGCTTGGAAACAAGGGCGTGCTTGCCCTTATGTCAGAAAGCACCAATGCCGAGCGCCCGGGCTATTCCGTGACAGAGCGCAAGGTCGGCGAAAGCTTTCGCAATCTGTTTAATACAGCGGGCGACCGCCGTATAATTGTAGCAACATTTTCCAGCAATATCCACAGGATACAGCAGATAATCGACAATGCAGAGCTTCAGGGCAGAAAAGTCGCCGTTTCGGGCAGAAGTATGCTTAATGTCATGAGCAAGGCGATTGAGCTTAATTATATAAAGCTTCCTAAAAATATAATTATTGACATTGAAGCGGTGAACAAATATCCGCCTGAAAAGGTCGTTATTATCACAACAGGAAGCCAAGGTGAGCCGCTTTCGGCGCTTTCGAGAATGTCAACAAGCGACCACAGGCAGGTCACAATTTCGCCGCAGGATTTTATTATTATTTCCGCAACCCCTATTCCGGGAAATGAGAAATATGTCGGCAAGGTTGTAAACGAGCTTATGAAATCGGGCGCAGAGGTCGTTTATGAAGCAATGTACGAGGTGCACGTTTCGGGGCACGCATATCAGGACGAGCTTAAAATGATGATTTCGCTTACAAAGCCGAAGTTTTTCATTCCGATGCACGGCGAATATAAGCATTTGAAAAAGCACGCCGCCCTTGCCATGAAAATGGGCATTCCCGAGGAAAATATTTTCATTGCCGATTTGGGAAATGTGATTGAAACAGACGGCGTTGACATGAAAATTGCGGGGCAGGTTACGGCGGGGAAGGTTCTTGTTGACGGGCTTGGAGTCGGCGATGTCGGCTCGGTCGTTTTGCGTGACAGAAAGCATCTTGCGCAGGACGGACTTCTCATTGTTGTTGCGACCATAGACCGTGAAACAGGCGCAATCCTTGCGGGGCCGGATATTGTTTCGCGCGGCTTTGTTTATGTCCGTGAATCGGAAGAGCTTCTTGACGAAGCGAAAAAGCTTATGCAGAGGGTTATGCAAAGCTGCCGTGATAAGAATATCCGTGAGTGGGGCGTTATCAAAACCACCATGAAAGACACGCTTAACGATTTTATGTATGTAAAAACTAAGAGAAACCCGATGATTTTGCCGATTATTATGGAAATTTAATCCATAGTGAGGAGGTTGACTTTGAAGAATTTTTATCGTGACAGAGGGCTTATTGCTGCGGTTATCCTGCTTATTGCGGGCTCGGCGGTGCTTCTTGTGCATATGTACAGCGCCGACAACACCGTGTTCTGGATTGCCGCCCCGATTGGCGTGTTTATCTGCGCCTTTGCCGTAGGCAAGCTTATTCAGGTTACCCGAAGCGTGTTTCAGTATTACCGCTATATTGATGAGGGAATTGACGAGGCAAACAGGCTTTCGCTTTCAGCCTTTCCTATTCCGGTGGTAATTGTTGACGACAGCAGAAGCATTGTCTGGAGCAATAAGGCTTTTGATAAGGATTTTTTTGAGGTTGACGCATATACGAATACCCTTGATTTTGTGACGGATAAAAGCGTGGAAAGCCTTCTCGGCGCAAACGGCATGATTATCGATTACAGGGAGAAATTCTATAAAACCTTTGCCCGCCGTGCCTCCTCCGACGTAAATAACACTATGGCTATCATTTATTTCGAGGACGTAACAGAGCTTTGCAAGCTTCAGGAGGAGTATAAAATTTCCCGCCCTGTTGTTATGGTTGTCGTGATTGACAGCTTTGACGAGCTTATGTCAAGCGGTCTTGAAAGCGAAAAGGCAAGGCTTTCCGTGCAGATTGACAAGCTTTTAGAGCAGTTTATCGGCGAAACCACGGGAATAATGCGGAAGATGAAAAGCGACCGCTTTTTGTTCATCATTGAAGAGCGGCATATTGCGAAAATTATCGAACAGCGCGTGAAAATCCTTGATAAAGCGCGTGAAATAATCATAAAGGACCGCCACACCGTCACGCTTTCAATCGGAATCGGACGTACGGGAAAAAACCTTATCGAAAGCGAGCAGTTCGCCCGTCAGGCGCTTGATATGGCGCAGGGCAGGGGTGGCGACCAGGCGGCGGTTAAAACCGAAACAGGCTATGAGTTTTACGGCGGCGTTTCAAAGGGAATCGAGAGGCAGACCAAGGTTAAAACCAGAATCATCGCAAGCGCAATTAAAGAGCTTATCGATGCGTCGGCAAATGTGTACATAATGGGACACAAATTCGGCGATTTAGACAGCGTTGGCTCTGCAATCGGCATGGCGGCGACAGTCGAAAGGCTTGGAAAGCCCACGAAAATTGTTGTTGATTACGGGAAAAATCTTGCGCAGGCTGTGCTTGATAAAATTGTCGCAAAAAGAGGGAACGACCTGTTCGTTTCGCCCGCAGAGGTTCGTGGCAGGGCGACTGACGACGATTTGCTCATAATCGTTGACACGCACAATCCCGAGATTCTTGAGGACAAGGATTTTTACAAGTCTTGTAAGCGTGTCGTCGTAATCGACCACCACCGCAAAATGGTAAGTCATATCGACAACGCACTGATTTTTTACCACGAGCCGTATTCGTCGTCGGCATCGGAAATGGTGACAGAGCTTGTACAGTATTACGGCGATGCGGGAAAGCTTTCGCCGCTTGAGGCGGAAAGTTTGCTTGCGGGAATAACGCTTGATACGAAAAATTTTGTTATGAGGACGGGTGTTCGCACCTTTGAGGCGGCGGCATATCTGAGAAAAATGGGCGCTGACACTATCGCTGTGAGAGAGCTTTTTGCCGGCTCAATCGAAAGCTATCAGCGCAAAACAAAGCTTGTTTCCACAGCGGAAATATATCGTAAATGCGCAATTGCCGCCTGCGATTTTAATTCGGACGATTTGCGTGTCGTTGCGCCGCAGGCAGCGGACGAGCTTTTGGGAATAAGCGGTGTTGCGGCTTCGTTTGCGCTTTATAAAACCGCAACGGGCAAGGTTTCGATAAGCGCACGCTCTATGGGCAGAATCAATGTCCAGCTTATTATGGAGGGGCTTGGCGGCGGCGGACATCAGACTATGGCGGGCGCACAGCTTGAAAATACAACGGTTGAAAAAGCAAAACAGCTTTTGACAAAGGAAATAGATGCGTATTATGATACGCTTTCGGTTGCGGAATAGGAGGAAAATATGAAGGTAATCTTATTGCAGGACGTTCAGGGAACGGGCAAAAAAGGTGAAATAAAGGAAGTCAAGGACGGCTTTGGGCAGAATTTTCTGGTTAAGCGGGGGCTTGCACAGCTTGCCACAAACGAAAACCTTAATCTTCTTGCGGGACAAAAGGCATCGGCCCAGCATAAGGTTGATGTCAAAATGCAGGAGGCAAAGGACACGGTTGATTTGCTTAAGGGCAAAACCATTATTATTAAAGCAAAGGCAGGACAGGGCGGAAAGCTTTTCGGCTCTGTGACAGGAAAAGATGTTGCGGCGGGAATCAAAACGCAGCTTGGTGCGGACGTTGACAAGAAAAAGCTTGTTTTGGGTGAAATCAAAACCTTTGGTGTTTTCACGGCGGAAGCAAAGCTTGCAAACGGCATTGCCGCAAAATTCAGCGTTGATGTTCAGGCGGACGAATAAAACAGATTCAATCGGGGAGAATTATGGCAAACCTTGATATGTCGGGAATGAACATTCCCTATAACCTCGACGCCGAGCAGTCAGTGCTTGGCGCTGTTTTGCTTGACTCAAACGTGATGAGCATTATTGCCGAAAAGCTTCAGCCGGAGCATTTCCACATTCAGCTTCATAACGAGCTTTTCGCCGTCATGCTTCAGATGTTTATGTCGGGCGAAACCATGGATATTGTCACCGTGCTTGAGCAGGCAATGCGGCAGGGCGTTTTTGAAACGCAGGACGAGGCAAAAACCTACCTCGCAAAGCTCATGAACACTGTGCCGAGCGTTTCTGCCGTCGAAAATTACATTCAAATTGTCGAGGACAAGTTCATGCTTCGCCAGCTTATGTTTGCGTCAAAGGAAATTATGGACGAGGTGAACACGGGCGCATCGTCGGCGCAGACCCTTCTCGATTATGCCGAGCAGAAAATTTATGAAATCAGAAGCGACCGTGAAATCAAGGGGCTTACTCACATAAGCGGCATTGTTATGGAAAAAATGCGAGAGCTTAATAAGCTTTCGTCGTCGCCCGAGGCGGATAATATAAGCGGCTTGCGCACAAATTTTGTTGATTTGGATAAGTATATTTTCGGGCTTAATAATTCGGATTTGATTTTGCTTGCGGCAAGACCGGGCATGGGAAAAACCTCCTTTGCCATGAACATTGCGACGAACGTTGCAAAGCGCTATGAAAGCAAGAAAATCGCTGTATTCAGCCTTGAAATGTCAAAGGAACAGCTTGTCGGACGTATGCTTTCAAGTGAGGCGAAAATTTCGTCAGAGCAGATGAGAACAGGCAGAATAAACCGAAACGAGTGGAAAAGCATCGGTGAGGCGGCGGATATTTTGTCAAGGCTTAATATTTATATTGACGACACGGCGGCGATCACTGTCGGCAATATGAAAGCAAAGCTTCGCCGAATGAAAAATCTCGGGCTTGTCTGCATTGACTATCTCCAGCTTATGACATCAAACCGCAGGATTGACAACCGTGTAACCGAGATTTCGGAAATAACAAGAAGCCTTAAAATCATGGCGAAAGAGCTTAATGTGCCGATAATAACCCTTTCACAGCTTTCCAGAGGCCCCGAACAGCGAAACGACAAGCGCCCTATGCTTTCCGACCTGCGTGAGTCGGGTTCTATCGAGCAGGATGCCGATATTGTCATGTTCTTGTACCGAAACGGCTATTATGACAAAACCGACCCGAACCAGAACGCTTGCGAGTGCATTGTCGCCAAAAACAGGCACGGAAGCACCACGACAGTCGGTCTTGTCTGGGACGGACAGTTCACCAAATTTTCAAATGCGGATTATCAGCATGCTAACTAATATTATTTCGGCAATCGACCGCTATCGAATGATTGAAAAGGGCGACAGAATAACGGTAGCGCTCAGCGGAGGAGCGGACAGCGTTTTTTTGCTTGAATGCCTTTCAATATTAAAGGAAAAGCTTGAAATCAAGCTTTGTGCCTGCCATGTCAACCACTGCCTGCGTGGTGAGGAGAGCGACAGGGACGAAAGCTTTGTGCGAGAGCTTTGTGAAAGGCTTGATATTCCACTTGAGGTTCGCAGAATCGATGTGAAAAGGCTCGTTAAAAAGCATCAGAGCATTGAGGAAACGGCAAGAAAAGCACGTTATGATTTTTTTGCGGAGCTTTGCGCTGACGGCGGCAAAGTCGCAACCGCCCACACCGCCTCGGACAGCGCTGAAACTGTTTTAATCAACCTGATCAGAGGAACGGCGCTTAAGGGCTTGTGCGGAATCCCGCCTGTGAGAGGGAATATTATCCGCCCGCTTATATTTGTGCAAAGGGCGGAGATAGAGCGCTATTGCAGCGAAAACGGCTGGGCTTATGTCATTGACAGCACCAATTTAAGCGAGGATTATACCCGCAATAAAATCCGCCATAATGTTTTGCCGTTGCTAAAAGAGCTTAATCCGTCGGTTGTTTCGGGGATAAGCCGCATGACGGCGGCGCTCGCCGAGGATAATGCGTTGCTTGACGAAATGGCGGACAGGGCGAAAAAAACTGCGGAGATAAAAAAGGGTTATTATGAAAAAAAGGCGCTTAGTACGCTTTCAAGCCCGATTTTAAACAGGGTTTTAAAGCTTATTTTCGCTGAAAATGAGATATTGCCGACAGGGAAAAGGCTTGAGCTTGCACGGGAAACACTTTTTTCAGACAGCTCTAAGCTTAACATAGAAAAGGATAAATTTGTGATAGCGGACAAGCTTTATTTTTATGTAAAGCATGATTTTCAGCGCTATCGGGGAAGGCTTTGGAAAGGAGCGGAAATGAACGTACAACATTTTTACGAGCTTGAAAACGGTGTGAAAATACCGTCAATCGGCTTTGGAACGTGGCAGAGCAAGGAAGGCGAAGAAACAGTAAATGCGGTCAGAATGGCGCTTGAAGCGGGTTATCGCCATATCGACACGGCTTCGGCTTATGGAAATGAAGTAAGCGTCGGCAAGGCGATTGCGGAGTCGGGGCTTGACAGGGGTGAAATTTTCGTCACGACAAAGCTCTGGAATGACGTCCGAGGCTTTGACGAAACGATTGCCGCATTTGAGCAGAGCCTTGAAAGGCTTGGCTTGGATTATGCGGATTTATACCTCATTCACTGGCCGAATCCTCTTAAATACCGCACCTGCTGGAAGCAGGCAAACGCTCAGTCTTGGGCGGCGCTTGAGAAGCTTTACAATGACGGCAGGATCAAGGCAATCGGCGTAAGCAATTTCCGTCCAAAGCATTTCGATGCCTTGCTTGAAACGGCAAAAATTGTCCCTATGGTGAATCAAATTCGGCTTTGCCCCGGAGATGTTCATGAAGAAACGGTCGAATTCTGCCGTAAGAATAATATTCTTCTTGAGGGGTACAGCCCGTTCGGTCAGGGAAAAGCCTTTGGCGTGGAGGAAATCAAACAGCTTGCCGAAAAATACGGCAAAACCGTTTCGCAGATTTGCGTAAGATGGAGCTTGGAAATGGGCTTTCTTCCGCTTCCTAAGTCGGTTACGGCGGGAAGAATCGCTGAAAACAAAGAGGTTTTTGACTTTGAGCTGAGCAAGGCCGATGTCGATATGCTTACAAAGCTTGCCGGCGCTTGCGGAATCGCCCCCGATCCCGATGAGAGAAACTTTTGAGGTAGCTATGCTTTTTATTTGTTATCCTAAATGCACGACGTGCCAAAAGGCGCGCAAATGGCTTGATGACAAGGGAATCAAGTATGAATACCGCGACATAAAGCTGAACAATCCCACGCTTGACGAGCTTAAAGAGTGGTACGGCAAAAGCGGGCTTCCGCTTAAGCGTTTTTTTAACACAAGCGGTCTTATTTATAAGGAAATGGGGCTTTCTAAAAAGCTTGCCGATATGAGCGAGGACGAACAGCTTGAGCTCCTTGCAACTGACGGAATGCTTGTAAAACGACCTCTTGTAATCGCGGAAAACGGCATTGTTACGGGCTTTAAAGAGTCAGAATGGGAAAATCTTTTTTGAGTTAAAAATTATAGGGCAATAACAGTTTTTGTTGTTATTGCCCTATTTTGCTAATTGTTATCAAACATAATCTGAATCTCCTCGGTTTTGGCAATGTTGCCTCTCAGAATCGCCTCAAACCGCAGGGCTATACCAAAATCGTCGGGGACAAGCTCGGTTTTCACATCAACGATTTCATATTCACCATAAAAATTCTCGATATATTCGTCACGTTTTTGTTCAAGCTCTTTGACTACCTCCTCGGCGGTTTTTACATATTCAACCTCCTCATATTCGGTGTAGATTCCTTTTTTTATTTTAAAAGGAAGCTCGAGTCCGAAAAGCTTTGGTTCTTCTAAAATTTCATTGTAGTGATAATCGCTCATCGCTGTTTCTGCCCAAAAAAGCGGGATTGTATTGTTCAAAAAAACTAAATAATCCTTGATTTCCTTGTTGTCGGAAAGCGATTTGCCAGTTGAAATATAAGGCACGTAAAATTCGTTTTTTTCGATAAATTCAGCTTGAATATTCGCCTGTGCGTGCTTGTATAGAACGTTTCCCTGAGTGTCAATTACTATTCCGCTTACGATAATGCCACCTTTTTTGACAGCGCTTCCCTTTGGCGTGACAAGCGTCCCCGCAAGCACCTGCGTGTCAATAATTTGCGCATCACGAAGCGAAACAATGTTTGCGGGAACGGACGTGTCAATCATTCCCAAATCCTCCGCAAGCTCGCTTATCTCAATCACAAGGCGGCTTCCTTTTTTATTCATGTTTATCCATGCGGCTTCGGGCATTTTCATGATTGCTTGACGCTTTATTTTGTTAAAGCCGAGGGTGCTTCCCGACATTCCGGCGCTTACGCCAAGCTCGCCCATTACGGTGAGAATTTCGGTTGTTGAAAGCCTTTCATTTCCGACAACCTCAATTTGCCAAATTCTGTTTGAAAGCGCCGTAAGCATGAAAATAAAGGCGAAAAGCCCAACTAAAATACCGGGGCGCTTGCGGAAGCGATACAGCTTAAACGGCAAGCCTACACGCTTTTGAACTCTAAGCTTAAAGCCGTGCCTTCTTGCTGCTCTTGCGGCAAAGGCATAGTGAGAGGGCTTGATTTTTCCGTAAATATAGCCGCCCTTGTGGCGAATGCCCCAGATTTTTACTTTTCGGCTGTGAAGCTCGTCAATAAATTTTTCCTGAAAGCCGCCCAAGCCCGAAAAGCGGACATATCCCCGCATATATTTGAATAATCCTATATTAAGCATATTTTCCCCTTTTCATTCGCCGAATTTTTCAAAGGTCAGAGCGTGAATGTTGCCTTTGATGATGATTCCGTCAGCTCCGAAACCGGTTATTTCCAAATCAAAGCCGTCGATAATCACATTGCGCTTTGCCTGCTTAAGCTTGACACGGTTTTCGCCGCATTCTATCACGCTTTCACAGCCCTCGGCAATGATTTCGTTCCCCCCTCGGATTTGTATGTTCGAGCTGACATATTTTAAGTCGGAAAGCGTTTCGTTAAGCTTCATAAAATCCTCCTGTCAGTGATATTTATATAATAATATGGGAAAAGGTGGCGGTTAATTCTGAAAAAATGGAAAAGCTTTATAAAAAAGCAAACAAGTATCGGCTTTTTTTGGGGAGGAATAGTCCTTCCATACGTGACGTTTGCGCTTATAAGCGACTTTGCGGGTGTTTCGGCGGCGGTGCGCTCGGCGGTTACGGTTTGTCTTGAGGTGATTATTCCGTCGCTTTTTGCGTTTATGGCAGTGTCCGAGCTTTTGCTTGCAAGCGGAATGCACAAGCCTGTTTTCAAGCCGTTTTCGCTTGTTTTGCGTCCGATTCTCAACATGGACGAACACCATACGGCGATTTTCATTTTAAGCATGATCGGCGGCTATCCTGTTGGCGCAAGACTTGTCGAAAGGTCGGTTGCACAAGGGCTTACGCATGAAAAAGATGCGGCAAGGCGTTCGGCGCTTTGCTTTGGAAGCGGGCCGTCGTTTGTCGTCGGAGTCGCCGGAGTCGCCGCCTATCAAAATGCCGGAACGGGGCTTTTGATGTTTTGCGCCTGCGTTTTGTCGGCGATAATTGTTGCGGCGGCGGCGAACTGGACGAGGGGAAGAGTAGCCGTACCCGAAAGCAAGCGCTGTGAAGCCGAAACAGTGCCGAAAATGAGCGCTGATTTGCTGTTTTCGTCATCAGCCTCGGCGGCAAAAACACTTTTCCTTGTCTGCACAACGATTGTAATTTTTTCGGTTGCAATCCATTTGCTTTTAGCTTCACAGCTTTATAGAACGCTTTTAAGCGCCGCTGAAACCGTCGGAATACCGTCCGAATGGCTTAACGGCTTTGTTTCCGCCACGCTTGAAATAAGCAATATCCGCACCTTTGGCGCTGTTTCATCACCTGCGCTTACTGCGGCGATTCTTTCCTTTGGCGGTGTTTGTGTGCTTTTACAGGTTATGTCAATCGGCAAAGGGATATTGCGGCTTAAAAGCTTTTTTTCAGCCCGAATTGCGCAGGGAGGGCTTGCTTTTGTGATAACAAGCCTTTTGCTGAAATTATTCCCGAATGCTGTTCCGGCTTCTTCCGCACCGTCGACGGCGGTTTTCAAGGGAGCAAACCCCTTTGCATCGCTTGCTCTTGCGGCAATGGCGGCAATTCTTGTTTTTGAGAGCGTGAGAATAAATTACAGCAAAAAAAGTTGCGGAAAAGAGTAGATTTTTGTTTCGAACAGTGCTATAATGATATTAAGGTAAACGTTCATGTGTTCAAGGAGGGCTTGAAATGAAGAAAAAGCTTTTTGGAAACAATATAAAGCCAATGTGCAAATATTGCGAGCTTGGCACGCCGCTTGGCGTAGATAAAATCAACTGTTCGAAATTCGGCGTAATGAAAACCTATGATTTTTGCAAAAAATTTGTGTATTCGCCGCTTAAAAGGGTGCCTAAAAAGGAAATTCTGCTTGCTCATTCCGATGTAAACGATATAGATTTTTAGCAGAATTGTTAATCAGCGCGCAATCCCGTTCCGTCTGTCGGAGAGGGCTTGCGTGTTTTGCTTTTTTGAATTTGTTTTATAGAAAATAACCTATTTTATGCCCATAATCGACAATACTTTTATATGAAAAGGATAATAATTAAAAATTCTCGGTTTTTGCGGTTTTTTGGTTGAAATTTTGATAAATTCCATGTATAATAAAGTTGACATTAAAAATCAAGGTGAAGGAGAAAATGCTATGTACGGTGACTTGGTGGATACTATCGGATTTTTAAAAAAGTACGACTCTGATGTCGCAAATGCAATGGAGGGTGAGCTTTGCAGACAGCGCAGAAACCTCGAGCTTATCGCAAGCGAAAATATCGTCACACCGGCGGTTATGGCGGCGATGGGAAGCGTTTTGACAAACAAATATGCCGAGGGATACCCGGGAAAGCGTTATTACGGCGGCTGCCAGAATGTGGACGTTGTTGAAACAATCGCAATCGAGCGTGCGAAAGAGCTTTTCGGTTCGGCATATGCGAATGTTCAGACGCATTCCGGCGCACAGGCAAACACCGCCGTTTATTTTGCCCTTTTAGAGCCGGGCGATACGGTTCTGGGAATGAGCCTTGCCCACGGCGGACATCTTACCCACGGTTCTCCTGTGAATATTTCCGGAAAATATTATAATTTCATACCTTATGGCTTGGACGAAGAAACGCAAATGTTAAATTATGACACCATTGAAAAGCTTGCGAAAGAGCATAAGCCGAAAATGATTGTC
>CAZYRV010000043.1:0-6340 GCA_964649485.1 uncultured Oscillospiraceae bacterium
ATAGAATTTGAACAAATCAGGTGTGGAAATAACTTTATTTTTCTTTAAAATATCAGCAATTTCGCCTTTGGTCGCATTTTCCGGAATAACAACCTCAATTCTGATATCCTCTTTGGCAATTCCTGTGAAATCCCGTGCAAAATTGATAATGTAAAAAGCGAGAAAGGTTGCGGAAATTATTACGAAAACCGAAATTAGAATAGCCCAAAAAATCCGTGCGGAAGTAACCGTTGCGGTTGTAATGTGCCGACGCTGTTTTTTCGGCTTTTTTACCGGTGCTTTTTGTGGGGAAACTTCATTGTTCAAAATCTGATTATTGTCCATATTGAATTCGCTTTCCTGTTATTAAAAAATTGACTGCTATGTCGTGCTTTTCAATCGGAATTTCTCTTATAAAATCCTCATAAACAAGACCAATCGAAATACCGCCAAAGCCGTCTAGAAATCTGTCGTAATAGCCGCCGCCAAAGCCTATTCTAAAGCCGTTTTCGCTGAAAGCAAGTCCGGGCACAAGGCAAACCGAATCCTTAAATTCAATAATTTGCGGCGAGCCTTCAACTGGCTCGTAAATGTTCATATTTCCCATTACGACTTGAGTGCCGCTTGTTATTCTATGAAAAGTCATTTTGCCGTTTCTGATAACGGGCAAAGCAAGCTCTTTTTCGTTTTCAAGGCAATAGTTAATTATATTAAGCGTCGACACCTCAAATGAAAGCGAAAAATAAGCCAGCACGCATTTTGCGCTTTTAAATTGCGGCAAAGCAATAAGCCTGTTGAAAATATCTCCGTCCAACTGATGCTTAAGCATATAATCCATGGCTTTTCTTTCATCGAGCAAAGCCTTTCGCAAAGCCTTTTTATCCATGCTTTTCGCATTGAATCGCCGCACGGATTTTGTTCGCCGCTTCCCTGCCCTTCAAACGTGAAACAAGCTCAAGCCCAAAATCAACAGCAACGCCTGCGCCTCTTGCCGTGGTGAAAATTCCGTCGGTTACAACGTATTTTTCAGAAATTTTAGCACCGAAAAGCTGGGTTTCAAAGCCTGGAAATGCGATTGCTTCTTTGTCTGAAAGCAGGCTTTTATGCCCTAAAATTGAGGGTGCGGCGCAAATTGCGCCAATCGGAATGCTGTTTTTTACGCAATAGTCGATTGCTTCTTGAACCTTTGCGGATTTTTCAATATTAAGCGTGCCCGGCATACCGCCCGGAAGAATAATAAGCTCTGCCTCTGAAAGACTAACCTCTTCCTCGGAAATATCCGCAATCACATTAATCCCGTGCGAGCCTGTTATGACCTTGCCGCCGACTCCGACGATTTTCAAAGGAAGCTCTGCACGGCGGATTATATCGATTGGGGCGACCGCTTCAAGCTCTTCAAAGCCATTAGCCAGAAAAATGTAAACCATAATATCACCTTTCAGTTTAACATAAGATTTGCGTAAACACAGCCCTGTTTTTTAACATCAAAGTTTTTGTTAAGCATCAGAAAAGGAAGAATTTCTCCGTCAATATCAAGGCTTTGCGGCACTGTCGCTTCTATTTCGTTTTTGCCGCAAAATGAAGCTATGCCAGCTGAAAAAGCATTGAAATCCTTTTTTTCGCAAAGCAATTCAATAACCTTAATCTCATCATATTCGCAGGAAAAAGCGGCGGCACCGTTTTCCCCTGATACAAAACGGCAACCCGAAAGCTCTGCCTCACGTGCGGCAAGAAGCCTGTATTCACCGAAAAAACCGAGAATATTATCGCCAAATTCGTCACGCAGACGTGCGTATTCGGCAGAGGAAATTTCATTTAATTTAATGCTCTTTCCGCTTGAATCCGATAGCCTTGCTTTCTTTAAAAAAGTGAAATTTTCAAAGCCTCGGTCGGCATAATATCTGCGTAAATCAGCCGTTTCGGGAACGAGAACAGTTCCGTCAAAGCCGCATTTAACCGATAAGGACTGCATTTCCTTTAAAAAAAACGTCATAAGCCCTTTCCGCCTGAAATTATCTTTTGTCGCAAGCGAATACAGATATAAAAAATTGCTTTTGCCGATTCCGCAAGGGATTGCCATACCAATACAGGCGATTTCGCCGTCATAAATTCCGACATAGGAAAACTCTGGCTTTAAAAGCGAATTTAAAGCAAAATCAATGTATTCGTCTGTCAAGCCATCGCTGAAATTTTCAACCCAAATGTTGTAAAATTCTGCTTTTTCCCGTGCGCAAAGCCGCCTAACCGTTAAATTCAATGCGGAATTTTTCCTCCATAAACACAGGCTTGTACGAAAGCTTTGCTTTTCTAAGCCCCTCTGCGCCCGTGTCCTCTTCCCTGTTTATATACTTAAAGCCCATATCTAAAATTTGCTTTGAAAAAGACTGATTTATCATTGCGTACGAGCCTTGATACTCTTGAAGAGCCTTTTCGACGTGAACAATAAAAGTGTCGCTGTTAAGCGGTTCGCCGAAGGTAAAGGCCTGCGGCTTGCCGTCAACACGAAGCAAAAGTCCACGATAATCAAGCTCGCTGAAATATTTAAAGCTGCATTTTACAACGCAAAATTCGTCACGCTTGCTTTTGAACTCCTCGTCCTGTTCGTCCTCGGGGACGTGCTCGCCCTTGCAAAGGTTTTCGATACACCATTGCTCGTTCATGGTGATACATTCGGGAATATTTTCGGCTGTAATCGGCTCGATTGTCCAGTTGTTTTCCATGAAGCGGTTTACGTGGTTGCGCTTTGAGTGGTATTTTTTGCCTTTGAGGGTCGCCAAATCCTCCGCATTGTAAATATAATCGAAAGCATCACGAATCGGCTCGATTTTAACCTTGCTTCCGAAAAGCCCCGCTATCATTTCCGCCGTCGTCTTTGATGACGATGCAAAACGCAAAGGATAGCCCATTTCCGAAGCATAGTCGCTTAAAATGGCAATTACTTCCTGTTCATCTCCCCTGCCTGCCGGAAAAATAAACTCAGAATCGTTATCTTTGCCACGCTTTACGATATAAAAATCCTTGTATCGTGCGACCTTAAGGCGGAAAATCCTCCGCCAGACAAAGTTGTTTCCGAAATTATACTCGCTTCCTCTGAAGTCAGAGTATGCCAAAAGCTCGGTTATCCACGGCTTGTCTTCCAATTCTACCATTTTGAATTCTAACATCAATATCTATCCTGCCAGTTCTTTTTTATAATTTTACCATAGCGTTATTCAAATGTCAAATATCGCTCAATATTTACGGATAAGCTGAACGCCAGTGACGGCGGCGCATACAATAAGGCTGAAAATTACGACAAAAAGCTCGTCCATCGCCTTATAGGTGTAGAACATCGTGAAAATTATTCCCACAATAAACGCTAAAAGCACTCCGCCAAGCATAACCGTCGTTGCGAAAGACGAATTTTCCTTGATTGCCTTTGAAGCAAGGATTGTGCGTGCAAAGCCCGAAAAGTTCCCGTTGCACGAAGCTGCGGCAGAGCCTCGTGAGGTGTATTTCGTAAGCTCTTTAAAGCGCTCGTCAAGCGTTTGCGGCAATATTCTGACTGCCTCCGGACTTAAATCGAAAAGCTCCGCAAGCTTGTTTACGGTGATTAAGCTGTCGTTTGTGCGGACAATAACGGTCATTCCACGTCTGTCCATTTCCTGTAAATAGTTCTTTACCTCGGGATTTGCGATTAGGCTTATAAAGAACATCGCAACCGCTTCTCCCGCAACCGCAAGATAAATTACGTCGGAGCCGCCGCTGTATTTCTGCTCTTTTTTAATGTCAGGAAGCTCAATCTGGTGGCTTTTCATGTGCTCACGGCTTCCAAGCATGATTCTGCGGCTTCCGACCCAGCCTGTTACACCAAGCCCGTCTTCGCAAACAACGCCGCTTACCTTTCTTAAAAGGTGGCTTTTCCCGCCGACCATATCATAAAACATCGGCGACAAAACGCTTCCGGAGCTTGTTGCAAGGCTTGTTGCAAGGATAATTGCCTCGTCAATTACCACATCTTGAAGCGAGCCTTCTCTCTGACAGCGTTTCATACTCTTGAATTTTACAAAGCCTGCGGGGAACAATGATGCCGCATCAATCGCAACAGTATTAACCTCGGCAAATTCTTCCGCCGCTTCATAGCCGAGAAGAGCCGCACTTGATTTAGAAAGCTCTTTCGACGAGCGCATGAACAAAAGGCTTATCAAAAGCATAATCGAAAGCGGCGACATTGCCGCAACGACAAAATTACCCGCCGAAACCGCCCAGTACAGGCGATAATCCATATTCTGTCCGGGAACAACGTAAAAATATGCGATAAGCCCGACAATTATTCCCGCAACAAGTATTGCCGGCGCAAGAAATCGTGAAATTCTGTCAGATTTATCATAAACATAGGTTGAGGGCAGAAAATCGGACAAAAACTCCGTTTTCCGCATAACTGCCGTTACGGGAAGCTCGCTTACTGTGCCCTTTGCGATTATATCCGCATCGTCCTCGGGCAAAATTTCGAGATAATACTTCCTGCTGTCGCCTGTTATAAAGTTGAAATTAGTAAGTGCGCTTTTAAGCATGAAAAGCTTGCCGAGCGTGTTGAAAAACAAAGCTAAAAGCGCCGAGGTCATGTAAATGTGGGCGATTCCACGCTGAATATAATCGGAATTAACCAGATGAACGACAATCATTATCATAGAAGTGAAAATTGAAATCGCCGAAATGCTGTCGCCGTCGGCATTAAGCGTAAAGAGCTTGGTTATGCCGCTTGAAATAACGGACGAGCATATGCCGAAGGCAAAAATTCCTATTACAAGAAAAGTGTACAAAAAACCCTTCGGGTCAAGCCGCATATTAATAATGCTTATCGGAAAGCGTGGATCTACCTGATTAATAATAATTATAGCAAGCGATACAGCGGCGAGAAGCCCCATCAAAAGCGCACGGCTTTTAAGCCCTTGCTTTGCCGTGACAAGCCTTTCATAAATAACGGCGGCATCGTCAGTATCGGTTTCGGTATCAACGTCATGCTCTTCCTCAATTTCCGGCTGTTCTTCCGAATCAAGGTCGGCAAGCACGAAGTCACGTATTCTCTTTTTACGCCTTTCCTTTACGGCGGAAATTTCATCTTCCGTCGGCAGTATCGGCGACGTTTCATCAACGACAGGCATATTGCTTGTGTCGGCAATAACCTGCTTGTCATAGTTAATATTCAGGCTGTACGGCTGTGGCAGAGGTGTTGTTTCAGGCTTTACAGGTTCTTCCTCTTTTTTATGCTTGATGCGGGTGTTAAGGTCGGCGATAAGCGCATTGTCGCTTCGCTTTTCCTTGGTCGAACGTGACTTAATGTCAAAAAGCGGAGATTCCTGCTTATTTTCGGGCTTATACTCCTTCACGTCCTCATCAGCTTTTTTCGCAAGCGACTTTAAATCGTTGCCCGCAACCGCAACAGTGTCGCCTGTGGCGACTTCTTTTGTTGTTTCGGCATCTTTTTTAGTTTCCTTGGGCATTTCCGCCGTTGCCGCCAGCGGGTTAAGCTGATCGATAAATTCGTCCTTTAAAACCTTTTCATCTTTTGAAGAACGCTTGTTAAGCGCACGGTTTATCGCAGCGATTTTTTTCTTTTTCTCATGCTCGAGCCTTAGGCGGATAGCGTCGCGTGCCTCCTCCTCGCTTGAAAAAACAGGAAGCTGCTCTGTGTCGAGAATATCAACCCTTTGCTTTTCGGACATTTTCAGAAGCTCTTCCGCTTTTTTGCGTTTTTCCTCGGAAATATCAGTGTTTGCTTTAGAAACAGCTTGTTCGGCTTGCACATCGGGCTTTTCTGCAGCTTTATTTCTTTTCGCCATTTCTAAAATTTCGTTTGCTTTCTTAAGCTTTTCCTTCTCTAAATCAGCCGGCAGCGGAACAGTAAAAAACGGTGAATCGTCCATATTATTCGCTTTTTCCTTATGCAACGCTTTAAGCTTGCTGCTGTCGATGATTTCAGTCACGCCGAAAACAGCACCTCCCTTGTCGTCGGAGGGCTTATCGGGATCAATTTCATTTAAAATATCGTCAACTGAATAGTTTTTATCTGCCATAATTCCACCCTTTCAGTTAAGGCTTTACTGCACTGTCAAGGTTTATCCGTGTTTATTCGGAATTCCTTAAATCTTTCTGCGCCTTACAACCTCATACATCAATATTCCCGCCGAAACGGAAGCGTTCAGCGAATTGATTTTTCCAAACATGGGAATGGACAAAATCCCGTCACAGCTTTCACGGACAAGTCGTCCCAGACCGTTCCCTTCAGAGCCGATAACAAGGGCAATCGCACCCGTAAGATTAACGTCGGTGAAGTTTTCTCCGTCCGCTTCTGCGCCATAAACCCAAATGTTCTGCTCTT
>CAZYRV010000043.1:6412-9985 GCA_964649485.1 uncultured Oscillospiraceae bacterium
CGTGTGCGCCCGCCGCCTCCGCCGTCCGGATAATTGCGCCAAGATTGTGAGGGTCTTCGATTTCGTCTGCGATAATTATAAAAGGCGGCTCGCCTTTTTCTTTCGCAACCGCAAGGATTTCCTCAACAGTGGCATAGCTTGCCGCACAAAGAGTTGCGGCAACACCGCCGTGTTTTGCCCCCGCAAGCCTTGCAAGCCTGTCCTCGGTGACTTCTTTGACGACTGCGCCCTTTTCCTTTGCAAGCGAAATGATTTTGCCAAGTCCCGCCGTATTTTTGGTAATATAAACAGTATCAATTTCCGCTTTGGAAGCAAGCGCTTCTGTGACGGCATTTTTTCCGCAGATAATTTCGCTTTGCTGTTCGTTTATCATATTATTCCTTTTCTGCTTTAAAGTGATATAAAGCCAACCTTTTTCTGTACCTTACGAAGTATTTTTCCCGAAGCACGATATGCCTTTTCAGCACCAAGCTTCATTGTATCAAGCAAAAACTGCTTATCTCCCGAAATTTCGGCAAAGCGCTTTTGAAGCGGCGAAAGCATATCCGCAACCGCCTCTCCGACGGCAAGCTTAAAGTCGCCGTAGCCTTTGCCCGCAAATTCCTTTTCCGCTTCTTCAATAGTTTTTCCTGTGACAGAGGAGTAAATTGAAAGCAGATTGTTTATGCCGTCCTTGCCTTCTTTGAATATAATTTCAGCATCGCTGTCGGTGACGGCACGCTTGAATTTGCGGATAATTGTGTCCTTGTCGTCAAGGATAAAAACGCTTGCGTTCGGGTTATCGTCAGATTTTGACATTTTCTTGTCAGGCGACTGAAGCGACATGATTTTTTCAGTGCTTTTGCTTATATAAGGCTCCGGAACAACAAAAACATCGCCGTAAATGCCGTTAAACCGCTGTGCGACGTTTCGGGCAAGCTCGAGGTGCTGTTTCTGGTCGATTCCCACCGGTACAAGGTGTGTTCCGTAAAGCAGAATATCCGCCGCCATCAGCACGGGATAGGTAAAAAGTCCGGCATTTATATTTTCCGAATATTTCGCCGATTTATCCTTAAACTGTGTCATTCTCGACAATTCGCCGAACTGGTATAGCAGGAAAGAATCCACGAAAGCTCGGCATGGCGGGAATTGTGTCCTTGAACAAAAAGGGTTGATTTTTCGGGTGAAAGTCCCGCCGCAAGCAAAAGCGCAAAGCTCTCCATTGTTTGCTTTCTGAGCTTTTGCGGGTCTTGACGAACGGTTATTGAATGTAAATCGACAATGCTGTAAGTGCAGTCATAGACCTCCTGAAGCCGAACCCAGTTTGCCATTGCCCCAAGGTAATTTCCAAGATGAGGGGTATTTGTCGGCTGGATTCCGCTGAAAATAATCTTCTTTTGTTCTTCCATTTTATAACTCCTAATAATATAATCTTTTCGCAACGTCGGATAAAATTTCGACGCCCTTTTCAATCTGCTCATCCGTCGGCGTTGAATAATTCAGGCGGAACGAGGTTGTGATTCCGTCCTCGTCGGCAAGAAAAGCCGAACCGGGAACGACGGCGACCTTGCTTCTTGCCGCCTCCGAGCAAAACTTCATCATATCGCCGCCCTTCGGAAGGCTTCCCCATATGAAAAGTCCGCCCTCGGGTTCGGTAAAGCTTATGCTTTGCGGCAGGCTAAACTTGAGATTATCAAGCATAAGCCCGCATTTGTGCTTATATAAATCCCTTAAATCCTCAAGATGCGAGGCAAAATCACAGGTAGTCACATATTTATGAGTGAGCATTTGCGCCCATATATTGGTATGAACAGTGCTTGTCTGAACAGCAACGACCGCTTTTGCGGCAATGGCTTCAGATGCGCACAAAAACCCTACTCTAAGCCCGGGCGCAAGCACCTTTGAAAAGCTTCCCGCATAGAGAACGATTCCGTCCTTATCCATAGATTTAATCGTGGGAATATCGTCGCCCGCAAAGCGTAAATCGCCGTAGGGGTTGTCCTCAAGAATATGAATACGATATTTTTTTGCAAGCTCAAGAACAGCCTTTCTGCGTTCGAGCGTCATGGTTTTGCCTGTGGGATTCTGAAAGGTTGGGATAAGATAAATAAAAGCCGTACGGGGGTTTTCTTTAAGAGCTTTTTCAAGCTTGTCCGTTTCTATTCCGTCCTTGTCCATATCAACGCCGACAAGCCGTGCGTTGTACGAACGAAAGGTGTTAAGCGCACCGATAAAGCTTGGCGATTCGCAGATTATTGTTTCGCCCTCGTTGCACAAAACCTTTGTGACAACATCAATGGCTTGCTGACCGCCTGAGGTTATTATAACCGAATCAGCGGTTTTGAAAATATTCTTATTGGTTAAGTCCTGTTTAACCCATTCACGAAGCGGCGAAAAGCCCTCGCTTATGGAGTATTGAAGCGCCTGAATGGGGTTTTCAGCAAAAATTTTATCCGAAATTCTGCGGAAATCTTCATAAGGAAAAGCCTCCGGCGACGGATTTCCTGCCGCAAAGCTTATAACTCCGGGGTCGGAGGTCGCCTTGAGAATTTCACGAATTGCGGAAGGCTTGAGATTTTTCATTCTTTCCGAAATAACATTGCCGAGCATGGTCGTCCCCCCTTGTTCTGTTACGTGTAACTGAAATGTAATTATTTTAAGTTTATCATAAAAATTAATATTTTTCAAGAGCAAACACACATTATTCATAAATATTTTGAAAATAAGCGTTCTTGTACAGAATCTCGGTTAGAAATGTTCCTAAAAATCGAGAAAAATCATGAATTTATAGCTTTATCCAATTTTTTCGGTAAGCGTTTCAATTGAAGATTAGTATTAATCATAAAAAAACAGGCGCCCTTCGGCACCTGTTTGATTTTACTTATAAAGCTTTCTTGCCTGATAGCTTGTATGCAGCAGATGATGAGCCTTGTGGCTTCCCGGCTTTTCAAGATAATTCTCATAAAGCTCGATTATATCCGGATTTTCGTGAGAGCGGCGAATAGTGCTTGCCTCGTCAATGCTGTAAAGCACCTTTGCACGCTCTTTGCGAATATCAGTGAAATTGCGCACATAAGCAGGCTGAATAATTTGTCCGCCGCCGTTGACGCAGCCGCCCTCGCAGGCCATTATCTCAATAAAATGATAATCAGCTCCGTTTTTGACTTGTTCAAGAAGCTCCCTTGCGTTTTTAAGCCCGCTTGCAACCGCAACCTTAACCGTTAAGCCGTCCAGATCATAACAAAATCAAGCTTATCAACTTTGTCGCCCGTAAGCCTTTCAACGGCGGTTCTAAGCGCCGCCTCCATAACTCCGCCTGTTGCGCCGAAAATTGCTCCCGCACCGCTGTATGTTCCGAGAGGGTGGTCGTATTCCTCATCGGGAAGCTCACGAAAACGCAGGCCCGCCTTGTTTATCATGCGTGCAAGCTCACGGGTTGTAATTGAATGGTCAACGTCCTGAACGCCGTTTCCCGCTTGGTCGTCACGGGCAAGCTCGTACTTTTTCGCAGTACAGGGCATGACGGAAACGCATACAATTTTTTCTTTATCAATTCCCATTTTTTCCGCATAATAGCTTTTCGCAATCGCACCG
>CAZYRV010000043.1:10015-10964 GCA_964649485.1 uncultured Oscillospiraceae bacterium
TTACAGGTTGACAAATTCGGAATAAGCTCGGGATAATAGCTTTCGCAAAAACGAACCCAGCCCGGCGAACAGGAGGTTATCATCGGCAGAACTCCGCCGCCCGAAACACGCTCGATAAGCTCGTTTGCCTCCTCCATAATCGTGAGGTCGGCGCTGAAATTCGTGTCGAACACCTTGTCAAAGCCAAGTCTGCGCAATGCCGCAACCATCTTGCCCTCAACATTCGTACCGATGTCATAGCCGAAGGCTTCGCCCAAGGAAGCACGGACAGCGGGCGCTGTCTGCACCAAAACAACCTTCTCGGGGTCGGCAAGAGCCTCCCAGACTTCGCCTGTGTTGTCCTTTTCGCCAAGCGCTCCTGTTGGGCAGACGACAATACATTGTCCGCAGGAAACGCAGGCTGTGTCAGCCAGATTCATGTCAAACGGAGAGGCGATAACAGTTTTAAAGCCACGCTCGTTTGCGCCGATTACGCCGATTCCCTGTGTTTTTTCGCAGGCGGCGACACAGCGGCGGCAGTTTATACACTTGTTATTGTCACGGTACATATGGGCGGCGCTGTTATCAATCTCGTACACGGGATTTTCTCCCGCAAAAACTTCCTCGTCCTCGACACCAAGCTCTTTACAAAGAGCCTGAAGCTCACAGCTTTGGAAAGCTGCTGCAGTTCGCAGTTCTGGCTTCTTACGCAGGAAAGGCATTTTTTGTCATGGGTTGAAAGAATAAGCTCAAGAGTCATTCTTCTGCTTTCCAAAACCTTTGGTGTTGAGGTGAAAATTTCCATTCCTTCGCTTATAGGGTGAACGCAGGAGGCGACAAGGCTTCTTGCCCCCTTGACCTCAACCACGCAGATACGGCAAGCGCCGATTGCGTTTATATCCTTTAAATAGCACAGGGTAGGAATCTGTATTCCCGCAAGGCGAGCCGCCTCAAGAATTGGAACAATACA
>CAZYRV010000043.1:11058-17581 GCA_964649485.1 uncultured Oscillospiraceae bacterium
TCCTACCCTCTTGATATTGCGTTAAAGCGGCATTTTGTCATGCAAGCGCCGCACTTAATGCACTTCGATACATCAATCACGAATGTTTTCTTTATTTCCCCGGAAATAGCGCCGACAGGACATACTCTCGAGCAAGCCGAACAGCCTATGCACTTGTCGGGATTAATGCTGTATTTGAGCAGGTCGGTGCAAACCCCTGCGGGACAACGTTTGTCAACCACATGGGCAATGTATTCGTCACGGAAATAGCGCAGGGTGGAAAGAACAGGGTTCGGCGCAGTCTGACCAAGACCGCACAGAGAATTTGCCTTGATATAATAGCAAAGCTTTTCCATTTTATCGAGATCCTCAAGCGTTCCGTTGCCTGAGGTTATCTTGCAGAGCATTTCGTAAAGGCGCTTTGTGCCTACACGGCAAGGAGTACACTTACCGCAGCTCTCATCAACCGTAAATTCAAGAAAGAACTTTGCAATATCAACCATACAGTTATCCTCGTCCATGACAATAAGTCCGCCCGAGCCCATCATAGAGCCGATTTCGATAAGATTATCATAGTCGATTGCAACGTCGTAAAGCGATGCGGGGATACAGCCGCCCGACGGGCCGCCCGTCTGTGCCGCCTTGAATTTTTTGCCGTTCGGGATTCCGCCGCCGATTTCTTCGACGACTTCACGGAGGGTTGTTCCCATGGGGACTTCAACCAAGCCTGTGTTATTGATTTTTCCTCCGAGAGCAAAAACCTTTGTTCCCTTGGACTTTTCTGTTCCCATAGAAGTGAACCATTCCGCACCCTTTAAAATAATCTGAGGAATGTTTGCGTAGGTTTCTACATTATTAAGAATAGTCGGCTTGCCGAAAAGACCCTTTTGCGCCGGAAAAGGAGGACGGGGACGGGGTTCGCCTCTGTTGCCCTCGATTGACGTCATAAGAGCGGTTTCCTCGCCGCAGACAAAAGCGCCCGCACCAAGCCTTATTTCCATATCGAATGAAAAATCTGTGCCGAAAATATTTTTACCGAGAAGCCCGTATTCACGTGCTTGATGAATAGCAAATTCAAGCCTTTTTACAGCGATGGGATATTCCGCACGGACATAAACATAGCCTTGGTCAGAGCCGATTGCGTAAGCGGCAATCGCCATAGCCTCAATAAGCGCATGAGGGTCGCCCTCAAGCACCGACCTGTCCATAAACGCACCCGGATCGCCCTCGTCGGCGTTACAGCAGACGTATTTTTTGTCAGAAGCGTTCGCTTTTGCCAAGCTCCATTTAATTCCTGTGGGAAAGCCTCCGCCGCCTCGTCCGCGAAGCTTGCTTTCCTTCATGACGTTGATTACGTCGTCGGGGGTCATCTCTGTTATTGCCTTGTAAATGGCACGATAACCGTCGAGCGCTATGTATTCCTCGATATTTTCAGGGTCAATAACACCGCAGTTTTTAAGAGCGACACGGTGCTGCTTTTTATAGAAATTTGTTTCATTAAGGGAAATAACTCCGTTGTCAGTAACCGTTTCCTTATATAAAAGGCGGGTTACAATATTGCCCTTGAGAAGATGCTCCTCAACAATTTCAGAGATGTTATCAACCGAAATCGCCGAATAAAAGCTTCCCTCGGGATATACAATCATAATCGGGCCAAGTGCGCAAAGCCCAAAACAGCCCGTGCGTACGACTTCAACCTGTTCGTGAAGCCCGTTTTTATCAATTTCCTCATGAAGCTTGTCAATAATTTTCTTACTGCCCGAGGAGGTACAACCGGTACCCCCACAAACTAAAACGTGTGAACGATACATTATTTACCTCCGCTATGAAAGCGACTTGACGGGGTTTCCACCGACAAGATGCTCTTTTACAATTTTTTCTGCCATTTCCATATCAACCGCCGAATAAACCGTGCTTCCGCCCGATGCGGATTTAACCTCAACAACAGGATCCGGCACGCCATAATCCTTTGCACCGGATTGAATAACGGTTACGTGGTCAATATCATTTGTAAGCACAAGCTCTGAAAGCCTGCACAGAATTTTATCCGCTCCGGCGGCAAGCCCCTTTTCGCCCATACTGACAATGACGGTTGTGTCCTTGTCGTGAAGCGTGCGAAGCTTCATCTGCGGGGCAAGCTTTGCCTTTACCGCCAAAAGCTCTTCCAATGTCTTCATAAAGCATTCCTTTCAAAAAATGTTTTATTTTTAAGTTCTCAATCTTTGTATTTAGCGAGAATTTTATCCACGTCGTCAAGCGTAACCTTGCCGTAAACGTCATCATTCACTGTCAGGACAGGCGCAAGCCCGCAAGCGCCGATACAGCGGCAGGCATCAAGCGAAAAATTGCCGTCGGGGGTGATTTCGCCGCCCTTTATTCCAAGCTTTTCCGAAAGCTTGTTGTAAATATCGCCAGAACCCTTTACATAGCAAGCTGTACCAAGGCAAACCGAAACTCTGTTTTTGCCCTTTGGATTAAGCGAAAATTGGGAGTAGAACGTGACCACTCCGTAAACCTTCTCAAGCGGAAGGTCTAAGCCCTCGGCGATTATCTGCTGGACCTCGATTGGCAGATAGCCGTAAATTTCCTGTGCGTGCTGGAGAACCGCCATAAGTGAGCTTGAATCACCCTTATGCTCGGCAATAACCTCCGCAAGCTTTTCCGCCTGTTCCTTTGTTCCTGTAAACGGAACGGCGCATTGCTTAAAAGCCATATGCTTTCCTCCTTGTTAAAAAATTGACACACAAAACTATACCAAAGCGCTATACTTTTAATGAATGGGGGTCATTCTTTTTTGGCATACCAATGTTCAGCTTATTATAACATAATAAAACAAAAAAAGCTATACCCGTTATATGAAATTATACATTATTGCCATTGATATTTTATATGACTTGTGCAGTTTCATGAATTTTAGGAATATTACAGCCAAAAAATCACAAGCGTGCAACAAACGCTGTTCTGTTTGACACTTTATTGACAACATTATATAGGAGGTTTTTATGAGCACTAGAAAAAAAGCGGGAATTTTCATTGCGGGAATAGGTGTAATTTTAATCGGCTTTTCTGCTTCATTATTTTTTCTTACAGCATCAACTGCTGAAAAAATTGATTTTATCCAACACGGAACAAGGAATGCCCATACCTCTGTCGGTTTTTTAAGCATAGAGGAAGATGAAAGCTATGTCTTATTTCTTGTCGAACAAGAACCCTCACAACCGTCAATCTACTCGCCTGCTCAAGGCGCTTTGACGGAAGAAAACGGTGTGTACGATTGCTTTTCGTTTGAGTTTACCGAGAAAGAGCATGAAAAGCTTGCTGAAAAAGAAATTGATTCCATGAAAGACATAATAATCAATTATGATTTGGAAAGCGCTTGGGAAAATTCCGATATTGTTGTAAAAGCAAGTACTTCGGACATTGAAGAAAAAGCAAGCGGCGGCGAGCCTTATACACAATATAAGGCTGACATAATCAAAGAATATAAATGAAATTCCAAGCCCGTATATACGGGTTTTCTTTTTATAGCAAATTAAGTCTTGACAAAATCGGCTTTGCATAGTAAAATAAGTACTGTATGTTATTGTATCGGTTTATAAAAATGACGGTTTCGCCGTAATTTAAATTCAAGGAGTATAATAAATGGGATTATTTTCAGCAATTTTCGGCTCTTATTCCAAAAAAGAGCTTAAAAGAATCGAGCCGATTAAAGAAAAGGTTCTTGCGCTTGAGGACAAGTATTCAGCAATGGACGAAACCGAGCTTCGCTCGCAGACGGATATTCTTAAAAAGCGCCTTGCGGACGGCGAAACCCTTGACGACATTCTTCCCGACGCTTTTGCGGTCTGCCGTGAGGCATCGACACGTGTTCTCGGAATGCGCCACTATCCCGTACAAATTATCGGCGGTATTATCCTCCACCAGGGACGAATTGCTGAAATGAGAACCGGTGAGGGCAAAACCCTTGTTGCGACACTTCCTTCTTATTTAAATGCACTCACAGGAAAGGGTGTCCATATCGTAACAGTCAATGACTATCTTGCAAAGCGTGACAGCGAATGGATGGGTAAAATTCACCGCTATCTCGGACTTAAGGTTGGGCTTATTGTTCATGATATGGACAACGACGCCCGCCGTGAGGCTTATAATTGTGACATCACCTACGGCACAAACAACGAGCTTGGCTTTGACTATCTCCGTGACAATATGTGCATATATAAAAAGGATAAGGTTCAGCGTGAATTTAACTTTGCGGTTGTGGACGAGGTTGACTCAATACTTATTGATGAAGCAAGAACACCGCTTATTATTTCAGGTGCCGGCGATAAATCAACCGATCTTTATGAAAGGGCGGACAAGCTTGCGAAAACCCTTATTATGGATAAGGTTGTCGAGCTTGACAGCAAGGAAGAATACGACGATATGTTCAAGGGTGACTATATCGTTGACGAAAAGGCAAAAACAGCCATTCTTACCCAAAACGGCGTAAAAAAAGCGGAAAAATATTTCGGCGTTGAAAACCTTATGGACGCTGAAAATATGACTATTCTCCACCACGTAAACCAAGCAATCAAGGCTCATGGAATCATGAAGCTTGACGTTGATTATGTCGTAAAAGACGGCGAAATCGTCATTGTTGACGAATTTACAGGTCGTCTTATGTTCGGCAGACGCTATAACGAGGGGCTTCATCAGGCGATTGAGGCAAAAGAAGGCGTAAAGGTTAACCGTGAAAGCAAAACCCTTGCGACAATCACTTTTCAGAACTTTTTCCGCCTTTATGACAAGCTTTCGGGTATGACGGGTACGGCGATGACGGAGGAAGGCGAATTCCGCCAGATTTATGCCCTTGACGTAATCGAAACCCCGACAAATAAGCCGGTCGTCAGAATTGACCACCATGATCAGGTTTACAAAACCGAACACGGCAAGTTCAAAGCAGTATGCGAGCAGATTAAAATTTGCCACGAAAAAGGACAGCCCGTACTTGTCGGTACAATTTCGATTGAAAAATCGGAAGAGCTTTCAAAAATGCTTAAACAGCTTGGCATAAAGCATGAGGTTCTGAATGCGAAAAACCACGAGCGTGAAGCAGAAATCGTTGCACAGGCGGGTAAAAAAGGCGCCGTAACAATTGCGACAAACATGGCGGGACGCGGAACAGATATTATCCTCGGAGGAAATGCCGAATACATGGCAAAGGCGGAAATGAAACGGCTTGAGTTTTCCGACGAGCTTATAAGCGAGGCGACAGGCTTTGCCGAAACGGACGATCAGGATATTATTGCCGCACGCAACAAATTCACCGAATTAAACAACTTATATAAAGAAGAAATCAAAAAAGAAGCCGAGGAAGTTAAAAATGCAGGCGGTTTGTTCATTTTAGGCACAGAGCGCCACGAAAGCCGCCGAATCGATAACCAGCTCCGTGGACGTGCCGGCCGTCAGGGCGACCCCGGTGAAAGCCGTTTTTACATTTCGCTTGAGGACGATTTAATGAGATTGTTCGGCGGCGACAGAGTTACGGCAATGATGGATATGCTTAAAATCGACGAGGATATGCCGATTGAAGCAAAAATGCTGTCGAATACAATTGAATCCTCACAACGTAAAATTGAAGGCAGAAACTTCTCGATCCGTAAAAATGTCCTTGATTTTGACGACGTAATGTCAAAGCAGAGAGAAATCATTTATTCCCAGAGAGGAAAGGTTCTTGACGGCGACGACATAAGCGCAAACATCAAAACAATGATCAAAGAGCATATCACAGAAGTCGTCAATATTTACTGCACTGACGATTTGGCTGAAAACTGGAATATCGAAGGAATCAGAAACCAGTTTATGTTCTACATCACTATCCCCTCTGACCTTCATTTCAGCGCCGACGACTTTAACACGCTTGAAAAGAAGGATATAATCGACTTTTTGCTTGCCCGTGCAGAGCTTATTTATAATAACAAGGAAGAAGAATTCGGCTCTGAAACCATGCGTGAGGTCGAGCGTGTCTGCTTGCTTAAGGTTGTTGACAAGAAGTGGATGGACCATATCGACGATATGGAAGAGCTTAAAAAAGGCATTTACCTTAGAAGCTATGCCCAGAAAAACCCTGTTGTTGAGTATAGAATCGAAGGCTTTAATATGTTTGACGAGATGATTGCGTCAATCAAGGAAGATACTGTCCGTATGCTCTTCACTGTCCGTGTCAATAAAAAACAAGAAGCCCCCAAGCGAGAGCAGGTGCTTAAACCGGATGCACCGAATGCAAAGTCGGCTTCTGAGAGCGGCGGAAACAGAAAGGCACGCAGAAACAACAATAAGAAAAAAGGCAAGAAATAAAGAGGTGGTAAAGTGGCTGAAATCAAGGCATTTAATGGTTTGAGATACACGGAAAAGGCGGGACAGCCGGCAGAGCTCTGCTGTCCTCCTTATGATATAATCAATATGGAACAGCGTAACGGATTTCTTTCGAGAAATCCGTATAACCTTATCAGGCTTGAGCTTCCAAAGCCTGTCGAGGACAAATCAGACGACCTTGCCCCCTATG
>CAZYRV010000044.1:0-16251 GCA_964649485.1 uncultured Oscillospiraceae bacterium
AAGCGGATAAACGCAATGACGACTGAAATTGTTGAGAAAAAGCTTGAGGGTCAGCAGAAATTTGTCGAAAAAGCAGGGCTTATAAATCGCCCGAGAACCTATAATGTCGCAGGGGGCACGGTTGCCGCAAAGCCCGAATCCCTAATAATAGGCGACTTTTGACGGAGGTATAAATGAGACCTACCTTTCTATCCTTTGAAACAACCAAGCGCACCATTCAGGCGGCGCAGAAATCGCTTGATATAACAAATAATAACATCGCCAACAGGGAAACCGAGGGCTATACCCGTCAGCGTGTAGACCTTTATTCAATGTACACCAATATTTCGGGGGTTACGTGGAATTCTCCGACGGCAAAGCTTTCGCTTGCGGGGCAGGGTGTAAAGGCGGCGGGTGTTGCGCAGATACGCGACCAATATATCGACAAGCGTTATCGTGACATAACCGCTTACGAAGCCGAATACAGCAATACGCACTCGATTCTTTCCGAGGTTGAGGACGTGCTTGACAACATCGAAACCGACGGGCTTAAGGTTATGGTTGAGGAGTTTGAGTCGTATCTAAGCACTTATTCCGGTGAAAACCCCGACAGCACAGAGCTTGCGAACGTTGTGAGAAACTCTGCGCTTAACATAACCCAGATGCTTAAAAATTACGGCATGAAGCTTGACCAGATTCAAGAGGGTGTCGTCCAAGAGCTTCAGATTACGGTTGACGGGTTTAATACGCTTACGGAAAAGATTGCGTCGCTTAACAAGCAAATTGCGGTTGAATATACGAGAAATTTCGGCGACCCCGCCTATGAGAAAATATCCGTTACCGCAAATTACGGCCCGAACGAGCTTCTTGACGCAAGAAACCTTCTTCTAGACCAACTTGCCGAATACGGAAACATAAGCGTTTCGGACAACGCCGACGGCTCTGTAAAGGTTATGGTTGGCGATACGGCGGTTGTTGACGGCACGAAAACAACAAGCTTGATTATGCGTGATTATGACGATTATGGGGCGGCGGTGCTTGTTTACGACAACGGCGATGATGTCAATATAAGCCATGGACTTATTAAATCCTATACCGACCTTATAAACGGCAACGGTGTTTATCATGAGAACAATTCTAATCAGACAGCCGCTTATGGCATACCTTATTATAAATCGGTTGTTGACCAGTTTGCAAAAACCTTTGCCGATACAATGAACAATGCAAACGGCGCAAATAAGCCATCAAGCCTAGAATTTGACCCTGCCTCACGTCTTATGTTTACGTCAAGCGACGGAAATCCAATCAACTCGTCTAATATTCAGATTTCCGATGTATGGACGAACGACGCAACGATGATTGCGCAGGTTTATGACAAAGACACGGGTAAATATTCTGACAGTGTTTCGCTTGAAAACTCGAATGTGCTTATTCTAAAGCAGGCGCTTAATGAAAAGGTTAATTTTGGAATACACGGCGACTTTAAAGGCACAATGCACGAATATATCGCCTTTTACACAAACCGCCTTGCACAGCAGATGGATTATACCGAAAGCCAGCGTGCTTCCGCTGAAACAACTGTTTTGAACCTCCTTGAAAGCCGTGATAATATTTCGGCGGTCGATATGGAGGAGGAAGGCGTGAATATGCTTAACTATCAAAAATGGTTTAACGCTTCTGCAAGAATGCTTACTGTGCTTGACGAGGCGCTTGACATGATTATCAATAATATGGGACTTGTAGGGAGGTAATTATAAATGAGAATAACGCAAAGCACAATCACACGGAATTATCTCCGTAACATGGAAAACAATAACCGAAACAAATTTGATTCGTCAAACAGGATTACAAGCGGGGCAAAGTTTACCCGAGCAAGCCAAGACCCGATTGCGGCGGCAAAGGCTCTTACTGTCCGCAAAAGTTTGAATGACCTTGAAACATACAGCGGAAACCTTACAACCGCAAAGGGAATTTATTCGGCGGCGGAATCGGTGATAATGAGTATTTCCGAGATTATGACAAGCATAAGCGAGCGCACGGTTTATGCCGCAAACGGAACCCAATCGCAAACCGAGCGTGACATTATTGCACAGGAAATTGAAGGCTATGCCGACCAGATGCTTAAGCTTTTTAATTCTGATAAATCAGGAAGAAAGCTTTTCGGCGGAACCAATAATGAAACATCAGCTTTTGAGTTTGTCGAAGATGCGGTAAACGGCAAGAGAGTAACGTATAACGGTAAGGATTTAACTGATTTTTCAACAAATCCTGATGACTATCCTAACAGCGAAAAGGTTATTTTTGATATCGGCGTTGATATTCAGGTAAGCAAGGACGGCGTTGTTGACCCGCAGACGGGTATGCAGATTTCATTTAACGGCGCTGAGGTTACTGGCTGTGGTAAGGACGGCGAAGGCGATTCGAAAAACTATATTCAGCTTGCGCTTGATATTACAAAGGCTTTGCGTGACGGAAGCCCTTCAAAGGCTATTAAGCTTTCGGATAAGCTCACTGAATCGAAAAGTAACCTTTATATGCAGATTGCGAATATCGGTAACGCAGAGCGTTTTATAGAGTTTAATGAAAACAAAATAACGAACGAAGAATATAACCTTAAGGAATCTCAGAATAGCCTTGAGGTGACGGATATGCCGACGGAGATGACTTATTATAAGGTTTTAAGCGCAACATACAGCGCAACTTTACAAATGGCGGCATCAGTCATTCCGCAGAGTATATTTAATTTTATCAATTAATCAGTAAAAGGAGGCTGCTGATATGAAACCGTTGTTAGAAATCACAAGCACACCGATTTCTATTGAAATCAGTGTAACAAGGGCAAGCTCAATATCAATTATGAGGTTGACGATTTGGATTTAGAATGGGAAAACCTTAAAAAGACACCAATGAAGTTTATTCCGGGAAGAATTGATGTCGTCGTCAAGTCTTTGCCCAAGGTTGAAATAAAGTATGTGGGCGGGCCGATTTATGTTCCGCCAAGCGCAGACCCTGATTACGAACCAATGTTTGAAACAGACGCATAATTAAATCGGTTTTTCCGATAGAGTGAAAGAGGTTGTGCCAAGTGGCTGATATGATTACTATAGCAACAAGGGATTTTGGCAAGACGGAAATATCCAAAGATGCGATAATTAATTTTCCCGAGGGGCTTTTCGGTTTTGAGGACGAGAAAAGCTTTGTTGTGATTTCGCCTAAGGGCGGCGAAGATTCATACCCTGCGTGGCTTCAGTCAACTAGGGACAAAAACCCTTGCTTTGTCGTGTTTAACCCATTTGATATTTGTCCGGACTATGAAATTGTGTTGTCCGTGCGGGATTTCGAGCTGCTTAAGGCGACAAGAACAGAGGATTTAAGCGTGCTTGTTCTGGCGGTCGTGCCGGAGGATTTTACCCAAACAACCGTAAATATGAGAAGTCCCGTTATTATAAACACGAGCGAGCGCCTTGGACTTCAGGTCGTGCTTGAACAGCCCTATTCTTTCCGAAGCCCTGTGTTTGACCGGAAAGCAGGTGCGCAATGCTAGTTATTACGAGAAAAGGCGGAGAGGGCTTTTCACTTGGCGACAATATCGAAATAACCATTCTTGAGGTCGGGAGAGACCGTGTCAAAATCGGAATATCCGCGCCAAAGGAAGTCACAATAGTCAGAAACGAGCTTAAAGAAGCGAAAGAGATTAACATTGAGTCGTCAAAAACACTTTCGCAGGATAATATAAAACAGCTTTTGAACATAAACCCAAAAGGAGGAGATTAATATGGCAGTCAATCAATCATCGAGAATACGTATGTCAGGAATGAACTCCGGCTTTGATACCGAATCTATCGTAAACGCAATGACACTTGCGACCAAAAACAAAATTGATTCGAAGAAAAAGCAAATACAAAAGCTTGAATGGAAACAGGAAAAATACCGTGACATAATCGGTAAGCTTACTGATTTGCAGACAAACTTTTTTGACACCCTGAAACCCGCTTCTAACTTAAGGGGTACAAAGGTTTTCAATTCGTATACAGTAACTTCAAGCGATATAAAAGGCTTGAAGGTAAGCACTGTCGGCTCTAAAACAGCTTCTGACTATAATGTCAAGGTCGAACAGCTTGCGACCTTCCACACAATCGAAGGCAATGAAATCGGCAAGGATTTTTCGCTGGATTTTGCGGGCGCATCAAATACGTCCAAGGTTGACGGCGAATATACCGTTTCTATGACAGTGGGAAGCGTTACCCGTGACGTAAGCTTTTCGGGAACAACCGCAGAAGAGCTTGCGGACAGCTTTAATGCCGCTGTGCTTGATAAATTCGGAAAAGCAGGCGATGAAGCGTTTGCTGTTGCGGACGCAAGCGGAAAAATCACCGTAAACGGAAATCAGTCTGTGCTTATCACTGAAAAGGACGGAGATTTTGGGCTTTCTGAAAAAGTAAGCACTCAGGCTTTAAGCTTTTCAAACGTTGTCGCCGGAACGAACACTTTTGCGATTAAAAAAGGCGGCGAAACTCATAGAATAAGCTTTGAAGCTTTTGGAAGCGATTATTTCAAAAACATGAGCACCGATGAGGCGCTTACCAATGAATATAACGCCCTCAAACAGCAGTCGTATGACAAGGCAAAGGCTGATGCGCTTGCAAACGGCGATGAATTTGACACAGAGCTTGCGGATTATAGCTTTACAACCTCCGATGCCGTTCAGATGAAGAACAAAGCCGTTTTTAAAGAAGCAATTGCGGATATTGACGGGCTTAACTTTGATGAAGATGAGAGCAGCTTATACTTCGATAATCTTGAAGAATTCAGCATGAATTCAATCGACGGAGGCACTCTCGGGCTTTACAAGGGCTATGACAATAATGTAACCGGCACAGGCGCAAGGCTAATGGATTTGGGGCTTATTCCTTCTGAAAAGGATGGAAAAGCATACTATTCGTTCGGCATTAACGGAATTAATTTTGAGTTTGCGGGTTCGGCGACAATAAACGACCTTATGACAGCCGTAAATAAAAGCAATGCCGGCGTGAAAATAAGCTATTCGGAAATAAGCGACAGTCTTACCATGGTTGCAACCGACGGCGGAAATGCCGATAATATCGACATTGAAAGCGATACTGCCGGAATTTTCGATAAGCTTGGCATAAACGGCGGTAAAGAAACCCTCGGACAAAACGCAATCTTTACAATAAACGGCGAAAAGGTTTATCACAACTCCAACAGCTATACCTTGGACGGAACAACCTTTGATTTTTCAAGCGAAATCGAGCTTAATAAAGACCTTAAGGTTACGACGGCACGTGATACAACCTCGACAAAAGAAACAATAATGAAGTTTGTCGAGGACTATAACAAGCTTATCGATGATATTTACGGCGAGCTTGAACAGAAAACCGTCGGTTATGAGCCGCTTTCCGACGACGAGCGTGAAAGCCTTTCTGAAACCCAGCAGGAAAAATGGGAGGAAAACGCTAAAAAAGGCTTGCTTTATAATGATTCGTCAATCCGTTTGGTTATGACAAGTCTTAGAAGCGCCCTTTATAACACCGTTGAGATGGAAGACGGCACGACCTTTGGCATTTACCAAATGGGTATCACAACCTCAAGCGACTGGACTTCAAACGGTAAGCTTATTGTTGACGAAGCAAAGCTTGATGAGGCTCTAAAAAATGATATAGAATCTGTTGAAAAATTGTTCACATATGTTCCGAAAACGGCTTCAGAAAAGCAAAACGGCATAATGAATGCTTTCAATACCGCCCTTACAAGCGCTGTTAAATCGACGGGTATTCGTGAGGACAAGGGTTCGCTTGTACAGATTGCGGGTCTGGCGACAGGCTCGTCCGTAATCGACAACAGAATTTACGATGAAATTACAAGCCTGAATAAAATGGTTACACAGCTTACTACAAAGTATAACGACCAGCAGGAGTATTATTGGAAAAAGTATACGGCTCTTGAAAAACAAATGAGCGAGCTTAATTCGCAGACTAACCAGCTTTCAAGCTTGTTTAACTTCTGATTTGGCTTAGAAATAGAGGTGTTATGATGGCAAATCCATTTTCGGAATATAAAAAGCAGTCTATTCGGACGATGACTCCGGGAGAAATCGTTGTGCGGCTTTTCGGCGAGCTTGAAAAGTGTATTGCGATTGCCGCTTCGGCGATTGGAAAAAAAGATTATCAGCAGGCGAACGAATCGTTTATGAAGGCGCAAAGCTGTATCTCTGCGCTTAGAAATTCGCTTGATATGAAAATTGAAATTTCTTCAAATCTCGACAAGCTTTACGAGTATTTTTCGCATGAAATTTTGCAGGCAAACATAAAAAAAGATGCCGACAGGGCGAAGGCTGTTCTTTCAATGGTTGCAGAGCTTAAAGAAGCGTTTTATACCATCAGCCAACAGCCCAAGGAGGGCGAGCAAAAAGCGGCAACGGTTTAAGCAAGGAGGCGGCAAATGGAAAATGAAAACGAGCTTAAGCTTGTAGAATTGCTTGACTCACTTGCGGTTCTTTTAAACAAGTATGAGGGGCAGACCAACCAAATGGTGTCTGCCGACCTTGGAATTATTCAGGACGTTTTGCTCTCGAGAAATGATACAATCGAGGAAATGCGGCAAGTCAAACAGAGGATCAATGAAGAAGTTGTGCTTTTTCCCGAGGACGAGCAGGAGGTTCTGAAAAGCATTTTAAGCGGCAGAGCAAGCAATAATGACGAGCTTAGTCCGTTTCAAAAGCAGGTGCAGGTCAAAATGCACAGCCTTCATACGCTTCAGCAAAACATTTTAAGCAAGGATTTTCAGATTACTGCTAGAATCAAAAATAATTTTGAGGAAATTAAAAAAGAGCTCGAAGCGCTTAAGCAGGATAAAAAAAGGATTGACTATTATTCTTCGGCATCAACAGGCGGCAAAGGCGGTTCTTTCGACAGCCATATGTAATAAAGGCTTCCTCGCCAAAACGGGGAAGCTTTTCAATGGCATTTTCGATGTTTAACATTGTTGAATTTGTACAAACTATTTCTTGATTTTAACCGTTTTTTTGTCTGCGTATACAATATTCGTATAAGATAATTTTAGTGTTTGACAAACGCTTATTTTTATGCTATAATTATTAAGCACTAAAGTTCTGGGTGTGGCGCAGATTGGTAGCGCGCTACCTTGGGGTGGTAGAGGTCGCAAGTTCAAATCTTGTCACTCAGACCAAATCATACTAATCTATCTAAAGCCGTTTGCTTATTGTATGCAAACGGTGTTTTGCTTTAGAATGGATTATTTTCAACGGCTTAAGAGGTGAATCATGGCGAAGACAAAAACCAGATTTGTATGCAGCTCTTGCGGCAAAGAGCATATCAAATGGTATGGGCGCTGTCAGGGCTGCGGCGAGTGGAATACGCTTGAAGAAACGATTGCCGCCGAGGTTAAGTCGGGCGGCGGCGAGAGCCGTTCGTTCGGCGAATTCGAGCTGAGCACGCTTTCGGAAATAACGATAAGCGACGAGGTGCGCTTTAAAACAGGCTTGTCCGAGCTTGACAGGGTGCTTGGCGGAGGGCTTGTGAAGGGCTCGCTTGTGCTTTTGGGCGGCGACCCCGGCATAGGAAAATCCACTCTCATGCTTCAGATTTGCCAATATCTTGGCGGCGGCTGTTCGGTTTTGTATGTTTCGGGCGAGGAATCTCGGCTTCAAATCAAGCTCAGGGCAGAGAGGCTTGGCGTAGACACGGAAAATCTTAAGCTTGCCGCCGCAACAGACTGTGAGCTTATTTGCGAAGCCGCACGAAAGACAATGCCCGATGTTTTGGTTATTGATTCAATCCAGACAATGCAGATAGGCTCGATTGCATCGTCGCCCGGAAGTGTTGTTCAGGTGCGTGAATGTACGGGTATGTTTATGCGGCTTGCAAAGGGACATGGAATTTCTGTTTTTATTATCGGCCATGTAAATAAGGACGGGGGCATTGCGGGGCCGAAAATACTAGAGCATATTGTGGATACCGTGCTTTATTTTGAAGGCGATAAACAGCTTAGCTATCGGATTTTACGTGCGGTTAAAAACCGCTTTGGCTCTACGAACGAAATCGGCGTGTTTAAAATGGAAAACCGTGGGCTTTCACAGGTGCAAAACCCGTCTGCTATGCTTCTTTCGGGCAGACCACGGAATGTTTCGGGATCAAGCGTTGCCTGCGCAATGGAGGGAAGCCGTCCGATTCTTGCGGAGGTTCAGGCGCTTGTGGCAAAATCGGGCTTTGGAACTCCTCGACGAGTTGCCGAGGGCTTTGATTATAACAGGCTTCATATGCTTTTGGCGGTGCTTGAAAAGCGCACAGGCAATTCATTCTCCGCTTTTGATGTTTACATAAACGTCGTCGGCGGGCTTAGCTTAGACGAGCCAGCAGCAGACCTTGCAATTGTTATGTCACTTTATTCGGGGCTTTTAGACAAGCCAATTGACGAGGGAACAGTCGTTTTTGGTGAGGTTGGGCTTGGCGGCGAGGTAAGAAGCGTTTCGTGCATACACGAGCGAATTACGGAGGCGGCAAGGCTTGGATTTACACGGTGCATTGTTCCTAAGCTTGCGCTTAAATCTCTTGAAAAAGGGGTTGATTATGGCATAAAAATTCTTGGTGTGGCAAATCTTGCCCAGTCGTTTAAGGTGTTAGAGCTTCCACTTGATTGAACGTGATTTTTATGTTATAATAACAGCAGGCAATTTATAACGTAAAATTTAAAGCAAGTAAGTTTTTTCGTAAATCAGATTTAAGGGGAGCGCTATGCAGAACGATAACTCGGTAAATGCCCAAAAAATTCTGAATAGACTTATAAAAATTTGTATAAGACCAAGCGGTGCGGATTCGGGTATTGCATCTATGCTTTCCCTTTTAGGCGGGGTTTTTGGTTTAAGTCGGGTTGTGATTTTCGAGCCGATAAACAACCTTTCGCTTTGGGGCAGGTCATTCGAATGGGCGAGCGAGGCACGTTATGTTTTGTCGCATGAGCAGGATTGCGTTGCCTGCGACCATGGCTGGCAGCCCGATTTCAGCTTTGGTACGACAGAGTCGTTCATAACACGCTTGCTTATTTATAACGAAAGCTTGAAAAAAGCGCTTGTTTCAAGCGGAACTCTTTCGGGAGTAATGTCAATCATTGAAAACAGCCTGCACGAGCCGGCGGCGGCGATTTTTTTCGAGCAATGCGACGGGGAAAGGGTTTTTTCCGAAGAGGAATGCGATTTTTTCGAAATAGCATCAGGTGTTGTTGGGCAAGCGCTTTTGCGGCTTCATGCCGAAAGGGAGGCACGGCTTGACTCGGCAATTATAAACATAAGCAGCAAGCTTTCAGAGGGATATAGCCCGCTTATTAATCTTGATGCTTTGCTTAAGGACGCAAGTCTTGCCGTCGGGGCTGATGCCGCACTTTTTTATCTCGACGACCACGATCAGACAAATGAGCTTGACTGTATAGGCTCTTACTTTATAGAAGAAATTTTCGCCGCCGAGCTTGGGCAGTATTTTCGTAAGCAGGGCAAGAATGCCATTTATGAAGAACTTGCACACAGTGGTACGGCAATGAAAAGGATAGGAATGCCCATGTCTGCCGGCAAGGGCTTTTTTGGCACGGCGATAATTCTGCCTGTTTCAATTAAGGCAGAACTCAGAGGCTTTTTTGTTCTGTTTCATAAAAGTCTGCGTGTCTGGAGCAAAAAAGAGGTTTCGTCACTTTTAATGCTTTCGGGCATTTTTTCGCTTTCTTTTGAAAACAGCGAATACCTCGAAACCTTACTGCGGGCTGAAAAGGCAAACCGTTCGATTTTAAACTCAACATTGGATTATGTAATAATGATTGACGTCAAGGGGCGGATTGTCGCCTGCAACGACAGCTTTATGAAAAGCCTTGGCGACGAAGCTGTCGGAGTTATTGGCAAGGACTATTTTTCTATGCTTCCGCCCGAGCTTGATACGTCGTATGAAGAGCTTTTGTCGTTTATGTATGGCAAGCACGACAATATTCAGCTTGAATATTTTGTCAAAGAAAAGTGGTTTTCTATTCATATGAATAAAATCCTTGACGGTTCGGGAAGACCTGTTGCCTGCACCTTGTTCATACGAGATGTGACCAAGGAAAAAAACATGGAGCTTGAGCTTCAAAAATCTGCGGAGGCGGCAAGCCGTGCAAACAGGCAGAAAAGTGATTTTATCGCAAGCATAAGCCATGAAATCAGAACGCCGCTTAACATTATTTTAGGACACGCATATCTGCTTAAAAATCAAAGCAACCCCGATTCGTCAGCCGCCTATGCTGAAAATATAAGCTTTGCGGCGGAAAACCTGCTTTCCATTGTAAACAATTTGATTGACCTCACCCGCATTGAGGAAGGCATGGTGCAGAGTGTTCCTGCAAAAACTGCACTGCGTGAGCTTCTGGAAAGACTTCGCTCGCTATTCCTTGCCGAGGCAGAGCGCAAAGGGCTTTATATAAAGCTTGAGGTTTCGGACGATGTGCCTGCCGAAATTGTAATCGACGGCATTCATCTTCATCAGGTGATTTCGAATCTTGTTTCAAATGCGATTAAGTATACAATAACAGGCGGTGTGACTATTTCGGCTTTGGTTAATAACAGCGTGCTTTCGGTCGAGGTTTCCGACACGGGAAAGGGCATTCCCGACGATGAAAGAGAGCTTGTTTTCCGCAAATTCGAGCGTGGTAAGACCGAGGCTTTTTCAGGTATATCAGGTGCGGGGCTTGGACTTTCGATTGTCCACGGAATGGTTCATCAGATGGGCGGTTTTGTAACCCTTGATTCCGAGGCGGGAAAGGGAAGCCGCTTTACGGTTTTTCTTCCGTTCAGCCTTACTGATGAGAAAAATACAGAGCGCAAGGTTACGTCATGGGCGGGAAAAGGAATGCGTGCGCTTGTGGTTGATGATAATGCCATGAATGTAAGCCTGCTTGAGGAAATCCTTAAGGCTTGGGGGATTGATGTCTCAGGCAATATTTCCCCGAGTATAGGAAATATGTTTTTGCCTTGGACATCAATCCTCCAAATGCAGGATTTTCAGCTTTGACATTATTTTCATGGACCACATGATGCCGAGGCTTGACGGCATAGAAGCGGCAATCAGACTCAGGAAAAAAGGCGTCAAAGCGCCGATTGTTGCCCTCACGGCAAATGCCGTTGACGATTATATAGAAAAATACCTCGAAGCGGGAATGAATGATGCGCTTCAAAAGCCTGTTTCACCAGAGCTTTTGGAGATTATGCTTAAGAAATATTTGGATTGCACTAATAAAAAGTAACAACGGAAGGGAAGCTATGCTTAAAATAACTAAAACCGAGGGGCGCGCACGAAGGGGAGTTTTTACAACGCCTCACGGCGAAATTCAAACACCGTTTTTCATGAATGTAGCAACCGCAGGAGCAATTAAAGGTGCGGTTTCGTCGCTTGATTTAAAAGATTTAAAATGTCAGGTCGAGCTTTGCAACACCTATCATCTGCACCTGCGTCCGGGCGACAAGCTTATCAAGGAAATGGGCGGACTTCACAAGTTTATAAACTGGGACAGACCGATTCTCACCGACAGCGGGGGATTTCAGGTTTTTTCGCTTTCGGCACTGCGTAAAATCAAGGAGGAGGGAGTTTATTTCAGCTCTCACCTTGACGGCAGGAAAATTTTCATGGGCCCCGAGGAAAGTATGCAAATTCAATCAAACCTTGCGTCAACGATTGCGATGGCATTTGATGAATGCGTTGAAAACCCCTCGCCTTATGAGTATGTGAAGGATTCGTGCGATAGGACGACACGCTGGCTTAAGCGTTGTATTATCGAGATGAAACGGCTTAACAGCTTGCCTGACACCATAAACCAAAGGCAAATGCTTTTCGGGATTAACCAAGGCGGAACTTATGACGACCTGCGTGTCGCACATATGAAGGAAATAAGCGGGCTTGAGCTTGACGGAATTGCCGTAGGAGGGCTTGCCGTGGGCGAACCTACCGAAATTATGTATCACATTTTAGATGAGGTTTTGCCTTATGCGCCGACGGACAAGCCACGTTATCTCATGGGCGTTGGCACACCGTCGAACATAATCGAGTCGGTTTATCGTGGGATTGATATGTTCGATTGCGTAATGCCAAGCAGAAATGCCCGCCATGCAACCGTTTTTACATGGGACGGCATAATGCACCTTAAAAACGAAAAATATAAGACCGACGGCAGACCGATTGACGAACAGTGTGATTGTCCTGTTTGCAAAAGCTTTACACGTTCGTATATCCGCCATTTGTTTAATGCGCAGGAACAGCTTTCGGGCAGGCTTGCGGTTATGCACAACCTATATTTTTACAACACCTTGCTCGAACGTATCAGGCAGTCGCTTGACGAGGGCAGATTTGAGCAGTTCAGAAACGAATACAGCGCAAAGCTTTCAAGGCTGAATTGAGAAAGCTTTAGTTCAGGGGTTTGCGATTTTTTTCATCGGGGATTTCAATCAGGTTTATGTATTAAAGTCGAAAAAACACGAAAGCTTTTAAAATCTTACATTCGAATATTTTCTCAAGCACTTGTTTTTTGTACGCAAAAATGATACAATATATACTGATATTGAAAGAGGCGGTGCGATGAATCCAAGGCTTGATTATTTGAGGGAAAAGGCGAATAAGCTTTCGCTTAGCCCCGGTGTTTATCTTATGCGTGACAAGACGGGGAAAATTATTTATGTAGGCAAGGCAAAAGCGCTTAAAAACCGTGTTATCACCTATTTTCACCAAAGCGCAAACCATAATGACAAAACCAAGCGGCTTGTCGAACAGATTTTTGATTTTGACTTTATCGTGACCCGAAGCGAGCTTGATGCTCTTGTGCTTGAGGCAAGCTTAATCAAGCTTAATAATCCAAAATATAACATTTTGCTTAAGGACGATAAGGGTTATAATTATATACGAATTTCGGGGGGAAGCTTTCCGAAAATTACCTATGCGCTTAATACAAACGATAAGGACTCAACCTATTTAGGCCCGTACACAAGCGGTTTTACCGTCAAGCAGGCGGTTGAGGACGCAAATAAAATTTTCCGTTTGCCGAATTGCTCGAGGAGGTTTCCCGATGATTTCGGCAAGGAAAGACCTTGCTTGAATTTTCACATAAAGCGCTGTATGGGTGTTTGTACCGGAAATTTCAGCGCTGAGGAATATCAAAAGCAGGTTTCGGCGGCGATTGATTATATCAAAAACGGAAGCAAGCAGTCTGTCGAGCGCCTTACGGACGAGATGGAGCAGGCGGCGGAATTGCTTGAATTCGAGCGTGCGGCAAGACTCCGTGACCAAATACGCGCGATAACACGGCTTGCTGACGGACAGAAAATAACCTCGTCAAAAACAAGCGATTATGATATTTGCGCAATGGCCGAAAACAGCGGCGTAATAAGCTTTGCGGTGATTATGTACCGTGGCGGGCGGCTTGTTGACAAGGAAAATTATTTCCTCGGCGACGAGGGCGGGGAAGAACAGCTTCGCTCGGATTTTTTGGTCGAATATTATTCAAAAAAGTCTGAAATCCCACGTGAAATCTATATTGATGATGATTTCGAGGACAGACAGCTTTTGGAAGAATATTTCAGCGGCAAGGCCGGTCATAAGGTTGAAATCCGTGTTCCAAAGCGGGGCGAGGGGCTTACACAGGTCGTGCTTGCGAAAAGCAATGCCGCCGAGTACCTTTCGCTTAGGGTTGGCAGAACGGCAAAGGAAATAAACGTGCTTGAGGATTTGAAAAAGCTTTTGGGACTCGAGCAGGTGCCTGTGCGGATTGAATCCTATGATATTTCAAATTTTGGCGAAACCGGCATCGTCGGCGGAATGGTTGTTTTTCAAAACGGCCGCCCGCTTAAGTCGGCATACCGGAAATTTACAATTAAAGAGGTCGTCGGACAAAATGACTATGCTTCTATGCAGGAGGTTTTGTCCCGCAGAATAACACGTTTTCTCGACGGCGACGAGAGCTTTTCGCCCTTGCCCGATTTAATTCTGCTTGACGGCGGAAAGGGCCACGTGGCGGCTGTTCAAGCCGTTTTGGACGAGCTTAAGGTGTCAATTCCGCTTTTCGGGCTTGTAAAGGACAGCAAGCACCGCACAAGGGCAATCGCCGCAAAGGGCGGGGAAATCGAGATTGCCTCCAATAAACCGCTTTTTGCCTTTTTAACTAAGGTTCAGGACGAGGTTCACCGCTTTGCAATCACCTTCCAGCGCCAAACCCATAAAAAGGCAGCGTATCAGCTTGAGCTTACCAAAATCGAGGGCATCGGCGAGAAAAAGGCGGCGGCACTTATCAAAACCTTTAAGACGAAAAAGGCGCTGTGTGCGGCGACTTCCGAAGAGCTTGCAAAGGCGGCGAAAATAAGCGTTTTAAAGGCACAGGAGCTTTACAATTTTATACAAGACAATTTTAATGGAGAAAATAAATGAGAGTAATCACAGGACTTGCACGAGGGCGAAAGCTTAAAACACCTGAAAACTATGACATAAGACCCGCATCAGAAGCCGTCAAGGAGTCGATGTTCAGTGCGATTCAGTTTGAAATAAGCGGCGCAAAGGTGCTTGATTTATTTGCGGGAACAGGACAGCTTGGAATCGAGGCGTTAAGCCGTGGCGCAAGCAAGGCAGTTTTCGTGGATATTGACCCGAAAGCGATTGCGCTTGTGCGTGAAAACGTAAAATCCGTAGGCTTTGAGGACAAGGCGGAAATTGTTTCCATGCCGTACACCGGCTTTTTGAAAACGAACAGGCAAACCTTTGATATTGCGCTTATCGACCCGCCGTACGGCAGAAAGATGATTGCAAAGCTTTTTCCCGCACTTGCGGAGATGATGGGCGAAAACGGAATTATCATCTGCAAGCATGAAAAAGAGCTTGTTTTGCCCGATGAAGCCGATGGCTTCTACGTGAAAAAGCGCTATGAATTCGGCGTGACGGCGGTTACGCTTTACCGAAAAAAGGGGGAAGCCGGCGAATGAGGACAGCAATCTATCCCGGAAGCTTTGACCCCGTGACGAACGGGCATATTGACGTGATAAGCCGTGCGGCAAAGCTTTTTGATAAGCTTATCGTGCTTGTTTCCGTAAACCCGCTTAAGGCTTCAAGCTTTAGCGTTGCAGAGCGGGAAGCGCTTTTAAACAAGGCGCTTACGGGCTTTTCAAACGTGACGGTTGCAAGCTTTGACGGGCTTCTTGCCGATTATTTCCGTGATACCGGCGCAGATGTTATTATCAAGGGCTTGCGTGCTATGTCCGATTTTGAATATGAGTTTCAAATGGCGCTTGCAAACAAAAAGCTTGAGGGCACGGCGGAAACAATTTTTCTTGCGGCAAGCACCGAATGTACGTTTTTGTCGTCAAGCATGGTAAAGCAGATTGCCATGTTCGGCGGCGACATAAGTGCGTTTGTTCCTGAATGTATACACGAGGAAATCAAGCTTAGGCTCAAAATAAAATAAGAGGTGAAAGGCAATGAATGTTGAAGAAATTCTGGAAATGATGGACGAAATGCTTGACAGGGCGGTTGCTATGCCGCTTTCGGGCGGAAAAAGCCTTATTGATGTAAATAAAATGCGTGAACTTGTAAGCGAGGTTCGCCTTAATATTCCGTCTGAAATAAAGCAGGCGAGAAACCTTGTGACAGACCGCAAGGCGATTATTGAGGACGCAAAGGCGGAGGCGGATTCAATCGTCCGAAAGGCGGAGGAAAAGGCGAAAGAGCTTGTTGCCAAGGAAGAAATTCTCCGTCAGGCGACAGCAAAGGCGGCGGAAATTGTTTCGGCGTCACAGTCAAAGTCAAAGGAAATCCGCTATGCCACAAACGAGTTTGTAAACGGCGTTCTCGGCGGCATGGAGGAGCTTTTGGCACGCAACCTCACCGATGTTAAAAAGGCGCGCGGCGCAATGAAAACAACAGATAAAAAGCAGGCATAATGTTTAAAAAAGATTTTTATTATGATTTGCCGCCGGAGCTTATTGCCCAAACCCCCGTCGAACCAAGGGACAGCTCGCGGCTTTTATGTGTGAACAGGGAAAGCGGGGCGCTTTCACACGACCGTTTTTATAACCTTCCCAGCCATCTGCGGGAGGGAGATTTGCTTGTATTTAACAATTCCAAAGTGTTTCCCGCAAGGCTTCTCGGCGTTAAACGAGGCGGAAGCGTTGCCGTGGAATTTTTACTGTTAAAGCAGGTAGAGCAGGGAACATGGGAAACTCTTGTTCACCCCGGCAGACGGCTTCCTGTG
>CAZYRV010000044.1:16317-17547 GCA_964649485.1 uncultured Oscillospiraceae bacterium
CAATCGTTGACTTCGGCGAAAGCTTCTATGCTGAAATAACCGAAATTCTTGACGGCGGGAACAGGCTTGCAAAATTTACCTATGAGGGAACCTTTTTTGAGGCTCTTGACCGCTATGGAAGTATGCCGCTTCCGCATTATATCACGGAAAAGCTTGCCGACAAAAGCCGATATAACACGGTTTACGCAAAGGAAACAGGCTCTGCCGCCGCACCGACAGCGGGGCTTCACTTCACCGATAAAACCTTTGCCGAGCTTGCTGAAAAGGGGATAGAAACAGCATTTGTGACGCTTCATGTCGGGCTTGGAACATTCCGGCCCGTCAAAGAGGAAAATATTCTTGACCATAAAATGCACAGCGAGCATTTTTCCGTTTCGGAAGAGGCGGCGAATAAAATTAACAGGGCAAAGGCACAGGGACGGCGGGTTATCGCCGTGGGAACAACCTCCTGCCGAACGCTTGAAAGCATGGGTGATAATGTCCGTGCCTGCGAGCAAAGCACCGAAATTTTTATCTATCCCGGTTATGAATTTAAGGTTATTGACGGGCTTATCACGAATTTTCACCTCCCCGAAAGCACGCTTATTATGCTTGTAAGCGCTTTTTTAGGCAGAGATAAAACCATGGCGGCTTATGAAGAAGCGATTAAGCAAAAATACAGATTTTTCAGCTTTGGCGACAGCATGATTATTATTTAATTAATAAAATTTAACATTCGGAGCGAAATTATGAAAAAGGTTTTTGTGATTTTGACTGCTATTTTCTGCTTGGCGGTTTTCTCTGCGTGCGGAGGGGAAAGCGTTGACCCAACCTTGATTGTTGGCTCATGGTCAACCTCAAATGATGAATTTGATGCAACCTACACCTTTAAATCCGACGGAACATTTACCGATGTCATGACGACAAAGGGCTTTGCAGAGCTTACAATGGACGACAAGGGCACATATGAAATCAAGGGCGGCGAGCTTTTTCTAACAAAAGAGTCGTACAATGCAACCGTTTCGTATATTATAACGATTGACGGCGATAAGATGGAATGGAAAAACAGCGACGGAAAGCTCTTGGAAACGTATACCAAAGAATAATTGCAGGCAAAATCAACCCTTATTAATAGCTTGGTTCTTCCTTTGGTTTTACAGACCGAAAGGAGATTTTCCCGTTTACCGACGACAAATCAAAAAAACAGCGGAATTTACACTAAAATTCGCTGCTTTTTCGTTTTATGATATT
>CAZYRV010000045.1:0-12178 GCA_964649485.1 uncultured Oscillospiraceae bacterium
TCCGCAAAGAAAGAAGTAGGGGTGTTCCAAAGAGGGGACTAGTCCCCTCTTTGAGAAACCCGCAAGACACAAGTCTTGCAAAAACCCTCTTTAAAGAAATCATCATGACACCAGTCTTGCAAAATCCAGAATTTCAAAGGAAAAAGCCATGAAAAAACCAAAAAAACTTTTCACCGCAATCGCCGCCATAGCCGCCGCTTTAATAATGCCCCTTTCAGCCTTTGCCGAAAGCGCCGAAGCCACGGAGGAAATGCCCGATTTTAATCAAGAAGCAATCGCCGAAGCTGTGCCAAGCGATGCGCAGGACTTTCTCGAAAAAAACGACATTACACCGGACAACCAAGGCGTTCTTTCGCTTTCGCCGATTGATTTTCTAGGCGAAGTCTGGGAAATATTCCGTGCTAACATAACCCGCCCGCTTAGACTTTTTCTGTCAATAAGCGGAGTTATTCTGCTTTGCGCATTTACCGAAAGCTTTCGGGAAAGCGCCGGCTCGTCACGAATGACGGAGGCTTTCACCGTGGTGAGCGTGCTTGCGGCGGCAGGAATGCTTGTTGCGGACATAGGCGACTGTATAGTGCAAATCACGTCCGTACTCGGCTCGGCGGCGCAGTTTATGACTATTTTCATACCGTCATTTGCGGCGGTTATGGCGGTTTCGGGCAGGCTTACGACCGCTTCTCTGTTTAACACAAGCGTTCTTGCCGCAAGCCAGATTTTTTCTCAAGTGGCAGTAAACGTTTTGCTTCCGCTTTCAAGCTCGATTCTGGGCTTATCAATTGCGGGAACAATCAACTCCGACATCAAAATCGAAAGTGCCGCCCGCTTTGTGAAAAACATAGTCGTGTGGGTTTTAGGGCTTATTATGACGGTTTTTACGGGTCTTTTGACAGTTCAAAGCTTTGTGACGGCGGCATCGGACGGCGTTGTGATGAGAACGGCAAAATTTGCAGTTTCCTCGGCGATTCCCATCGTAGGAGGAAGCATTTCCGAAGCGCTTAACACCGTGCAGGGGACGCTTTCCCTCGTGAAAAACAGCATAGGAAGCTTTGGAATAATCGCCGGTGTGATGATAATCCTGCCCGTATTCATGACGGTTTTGGGCTATAAGCTGGCGCTTATTGCGGCGGGTGCGGTAAGCGAGCTTTTCAGCAAGCGCCGAAATCATTATGACAATCGCAATCGCAGTCATGAGCTGCTTTCTCATGATGACGGTGATTGCAATCGGACTTATGCTTGTTTTGGGATTGGGGGCATAGATGAGGGAAATGCTTTTGTCGGTCGCCGTTGTGACGATTGCGGCGGCAATGTTCAAGCTTCTTGCGCCCGAGCATAAATTCAAAAAGCAAATCGGAGTGCTTATTTCATGCTTTTTCATGCTGAGCGTGCTTAAAATCGTTTCGGGGCAAAGCCTAAGCCTTGACGCTGATGCCGCCGAAATAACCGCAGAAAATCCGCTTGTAATCGACTTTACTCAAAAAACAATCGACTATACCCAAAGGCAGGCGGCAAAAGAGCTTTCGCAAAGCCTTTATGCCCTGCTTGAGGAAAACGGCGTTCGCCCAAAACAAATTTACGTGAATATTAATATTTCAAACCTGTACAGCATATCTATTAATGAAGTAAGGCTTGTTTTTCCGGACGGCGAGGACGAAAAGGCTCAAAAAGCCCTTGAAATCACCAAAAACGCTGTCGGCGAAAACATAACCGTTACACTTTCGGAGGAATGAAAATGGGAGAAACGAAAAAAAAGGCATTGCCAAAGGCGCTTGAAAATCCGAAAATATTCAAGGCAGTAATAATCGGCGGGCTTGCGATTATACTTCTTGTTTTCCTCGGCGACTTGCTTTTCGGCGGCAAAGAAAAAGCCGCCCCGACAGTAACCCTAGAGGAAAGCGACATGGGAGCGCTTGAAAAAAAGCTTGAAGAACGGCTTGCCAATATTCTCGGAAAAATCGACGGAATCGGCAAGGTGGAGGTGATGATAACCATAGACGGCACGTCGGAATACATCTATGCCGAGGAGGTGAAGCGCAAGGAATCAAGCGACAACAAAAACGGCGACACAACCGAAGCCCAAAAGAGCCTAGAGCTTGAAGGCACAACGGTAATTGTTGATGCGGCAAGCGGAAAGCAGGCGCTTGTAAAAACAGTTATTCTTCCGCAGGTCCGCGGGGTTGTCGTCGTATGCGAAAACGGCTCGAGCGCCGTCATAAAGCAAAGGGTAACAGACGCTGTTTCAAAGGCGTTTAATATCAGCAGCGCAAAGATTTGCGTTACGAACTAATTTTAAGGGGGAAAATCAATGAAACTTTTCAAAAGGCGGATAAACCTTATTATCGGCAAAAAGCACATTATACTGGCATCGCTTGCACTTCTTTTAGGAATTGCCGTTTATGCAAACTTTGCCCTTTCGTCCAACCCGAACGACCTTAAAAACACCGACACTCTCACAAACGACGATACATACGGTGCGGTGCAGTTTGTCGGCAAAACTGACGACGGAGCGGCTGACGCAGAAAAAGAGGTTGAGAAGTACGGAGAAGAATTTTTTGCGCAGGCAAGGCTTGATAACCAGAAAAGCCGTGACGAAGCCATCGACGTCCTCAAAAGCATCTACAACGGCGGCGACCTTACCCAAGACCAGCTTGAGGTTGCGGCGCAGGACGCAGTTGATTTAAGCGGGCTTATCGAAAGTGAAGCAAGGGTTGAAAATCTGCTTAAGGCGCAGGGCTTTGAAGAGGTTTTATGCTATTTCAACGGCAAAAGCGCAAATATAATAGTTAAAACAGCAGGCTTAGACTCGGCTCAGGCGGCTCAAATAAAAAACACCCTGCTTTCCGAAATTGAAATCGAGGCTGAAAACATCAACATTGTTGAAGTACCGTAAAATATCATACGGCTTAACAAAGGTGTGTTTATCCCCTCACGCAATTTATACCAAAAGCAAAGCCCCTGCGTTTCTCCTCGCAGGGGCTTTGCTGTAACCTTTTTGCCAGTATTAGGCATTTTACCAAAACCGTAGGTGATTTTCAACGGCGAACCGTCTAGATTACCTAAACAAGTTTATTATACACAAAATTTTTCCTCTTGTCAAGCCTTGCGGGAAAGATAGTTGATTAAAACGGACGGCAAGACAGTAAAGTATGTATAATATCAAAAAACGGTTTTATTCTTTTTCTTCATATCCTCCGCAAGCTCAATCATCTGCTCGAACTTACGGATTATCTCAACGGAAAGAAGCTCTGCCGTATGCACCAGAGTCATTGCGTCCTCGGGGCGGTTTTTGTTTATATGCCCGATAACTCCATCGCCCGCCTTATGAAGCTTTTGGTGGATTTCATCAACGCTGTTCCATATTTTTTCGACTTCCCAGTCGTTCGGCTTTACAGAGTGATAAAAATGTCCGAAACCGCATTTGTGGTCGTCGGTTTGAATAGGCGCAACCTCCATTTTCACCGCCATTGCGTTAAGCTTTTCAACCCAGCTTCTGTGCGCCTCGATTGCCTTTTCAACCATTTCGATAAAATCATCGTTTGAAAGCCCGCAAACCTTGCTTTTGACAAGCTTTCCGGTGGTCTGTGAAATATCGTGAAGCTTGTCCTCGATTCCGCCGATTGCCTTTGACATTCCCTCAAGCGAGCCGCTTACGTTTTTAAGCGAAGCCGCATCAGAAGCAAGCCGCTGTATATCGCCGCTTACTGATTGTGAAGCGGAAGATGTTTCCTCAAGTGACGAGCTTATCTCACGGCTTGTCTGCGCCGCAACGGCGATTTTATCATTTATAGAAATTGTCGCCCTTGTGCTTTCTTCCATAACGACGGAAACCGTGTCAATGCTTCCCGTGACTTTTTCGATTGATAAAAGAGTTTGCTTTATGCTTTTTTGGCTCTGTCCCGACGCAGAATTCATCTGAAGAAGCAATGAATCCACCGTTGCGGTCAAATCCTTTGTTGTTCCGGAAAGCCGCCTGATTTCATCGGCGACGACCGCAAAGCCTCTGCCTGCAGAGCCCGCCCTTGCCGCCTCGATAGAAGCGTTAAACGAAAGCAGCTTTGTTTGGTCAGAAATTCGGTTTATTCCCTTGACAGCATCGCTTATCTTGTCCATAACCTCAAGGAGAGAGTGTATATTTTTGCTCATTATTTCCGAATGCGCCGTCATTTCCGCATTTTCTGCCTTTATGCTTTGAAGAAGCTCGTTGCTTTGCTTTGCGTTATCGCTTAAAAGCTTTGCTTCCTCGGAAATATTCCATATCGTTTCGGAAAGCTCTATATTTGACTCGGAAATAGCTGCCGCTGAGGCTGAAATTTCCTCTGATGCCGACGCCGCTTGCACCGACGAACCGCTCATTGCATCAGACGCAGTGTTTATCTGCTTGCCCCAATGCGAAAGCCGCAGATCAAAATCACTTATCAGGCTTGCAACATTAAAAATACCTTTAAAAACATAGGCGGCGTTTCTATCATCGGCATCTCCCTCGCCTGCCTTTGAAGCGGGCTTTTTAAGAATGCGTGTTTTGACGAATTCAATGACAATGTTCAGATACTTTTTTAAAAAAGACATAATTTCATCTCTTTCCGTTTGTCACGGCGGAATAAATGTTCTAAACGGCACGCAGTTCGGAAGATTTCACCGTTTTATGAAGAACAATATACCCCTCCCGCCTTAGGCTGTAATTTATATTTATATTATATAATGTTTTTTTAAAATTTACAAGAGAAAAATTAAAAAACAATAATTTTTATCTATTTTGACGAAAAAAACTAATGTAAATATGTAAATAATTGTTTTTACAGACTAATAAAAAAGCCTCCGCTCTTAAAAACAGCCCCGAAAAGATGAAGAATATGTGAAAACGCTTGAAATTATCCCTCTTTTCGGCTATAATATTATTACAGTGCGTACAAGCTCTGCAATAACCAATTCAGGAGGCCGCTTTGAAAAAGAACCTTATCCCGACAATCGCAACAATTGCCGTTGCGTTCATTGCGCTTACAGTCGCTGTCGCCGCCGTTTTTTTAGTTATAAACAAGTCAAACGGCGAAACAACCCCGACACCAATCACCTACACAGATGAAGAGCTTGAATCTATGCGCACCTCCGCAAGCCGCCTTATAAACAAAAACCTCAAGGTGCTTTCGTTATATCTTACAAATGGTCTGAACCACGAGGACGAGCCTTATGGAAACGCCCCCGCCGACAATGTCTACAACGTTTCAAGCAGCTATGCGGAGCTTGACGATATTCTTTACGGCGACGAAGGAACATCAGGCACAGGCAATGCGACCTTTGCACAGATTGAAGATTTTCTCTATAAAACATATACTAAAACCGAGGCTGAAAGGGTTCGTGATAATGCCGACGGAACAGGAACGCCTGTTTATTCTGACAGAAACGGTCGGCTTGGCATAAAGTCCGATTTTAAAAAAATCAAATACGAAACCTCATGGGATAAAGCGTCCTTGATAATAACACCGATTTCTCATGAAAAATGCGAAATTGTCGTCCTGCTGAACGGCGAAACAAGCGAAAACTATGAAGCGGGAACATATAACAAAGACAATGTCCGCCTTGTAAACATGGTCAGCACGGCGAACGGCTGGCGGCTTGAAGCTTTTATTTATTAATACAGAAATTCAAAGGCAGGGATTTACCCTGCTTTTTTAATTTCCCGTGCTTCCAAAGCCGCCTGTTCTGGCTCCCTCCGCTTCGTCGTCCTCCGTTATACCAAAGGGAATAAAAAGTCCTTGCGCAAAGCCCGCACCCGCCGCAAGCGACAACGGCTTTCTACCGCCATTTGTAAGCTTAATCATTATATGCCCCTCGTTTTCCGCATTAAAATAGTCGCCGTCGATAATTCCGACGGTATTGTCAAGCGAAAGCCTGAATTTAAAGCCCAAGCCGCTTCTCGGATAAAGCTTTAAAACCCAGCCCCGAGCGATTTTAGCACGTATTCCCGTCGGAACAAGCGTCCCATCGCCCGCCGCAAGCGAAAGCCCCGTCGGCAGAAAAAAATCATAGCCCGCAGAATCCTTTGTTGCACGGACAGGAAGCTTTATATTGTCGTAAACGGCTTTAATATCACAATCAGAGCCGATTTGAGCCGCTATAAAATCCTGTTCAAACTGCTTAAAGCTTATCTTGTGAAATTTTGCAACTCTTGCTATTTCCATATTGTCAACACCCCTTTTCATATATTTTACGTTAAATTCCCGCCCTTGTCAAGCAAAAAAGGCCAGGCTCTTGATGAGCCCAGCCTTTTTACTGTTTTTATTATTCTTCCGTGCCTTCAAACTCGTCCTTGTACATTTTCGCAAGGTGAGTAAGGTGCTTATATTTAGCCTTAGCGTTCTTTTCCGCAATCTGGAACAGCTTTTCAGCTCTTTCAGGATTTGCTCTCATAAGAGCGCTGTAACGTACCTCGCTCATCATAAACTCACGATAATCGCCCGTCGGAGCTTTGCTGTCAAGGGAGAACGGAGTTTTGCCTGCCTCTGCAAGGTCGGGATTAAAGCGGAACAAATTCCAATAGCCCGCCTGAACAGCCTGCTTTTCAACCGTCTGTGCAATTGTCAAGCCGCCCTTGATTCCGTGGTTGATACAAGGTGCATAAGCGATAATCAAAGAAGGTCCGTCATAAGCCTCAGCCTCTGTGATTGCCTTGATGCACTGGTTCATGTCTGCGCCCTGTGCAATCTGTGCAACATATACATAGCCATAGCTCATAGCCATTGCCGCCAAATCCTTCTTCTTTGTTTCCTTACCGCCCGCCGCAAACTGTGCGATTGCGCCGACAGGAGTGGACTTAGATGCCTGTCCGCCTGTGTTTGAATAAACCTCGGTGTCGAATACAAGAACATTTACGTTCTTGCCCGAAGCAAGGACGTGGTCAAGTCCGCCGTAACCAATGTCATAAGCCCAGCCGTCGCCGCCGAATATCCACTGTGACTTCTTGGAAAGATAGTTCTTCTCGGCAAGGATTTCACGGGCAAGAGTACAAGCTTCGCATTTGCAGTTTTTGCCGTTTTCAAGCCATTCCTTTTCCCACTCTGTGCCTGTCAAGTCAACATCAAGTCCGGACTTAAGCGCCTCGACATAATCTGCCGTAGCCTGCTTGTTAAGCAAGCTGTCGCTCATGGTGTCAAGCCAGTATTGACCTGCTTTCTTAAGCGGCTCGTCACAATAATCAATTGCAATAAGCTTTGCGGTTTTTTCGGAAAGGCGGTTTCTGATTGCGTCCTGTCCGAGGAACATTCCATAGCCGTATTCGGCGTTATCCTCAAACAGAGAGTTTGCCCATGTCGGGCCTTTGCCCTCTTTGTTTGTGGTGTAAGGTGTTGACGGTGCAGAGCCGCCCCAGATTGACGAACAGCCAGTTGCGTTCGCAACGTACATTCTGTCGCCGAAAAGCTGTGTGACAAGCTTTGCATAGGGTGTTTCTCCACAGCCTGCGCAAGCGCCCGAGAACTCGAGAAGCGGCTGTTTAAACTGTGAGCCCTTGACGGTTGTTTCCTTGAATTTATCGGCGACTTCTTTCTTTTCAGGAAGCGCCTGTGAATATGCAAAAACATTCTGCTGGATAAGCTGGGTATGAAGCGGCTTCATTACAAGCGACTTAACCTTTGACGGGCAGGTGTTTGCGCAAGAGCCGCAGCCTGTGCAGTCAAGAACGGAAATTGTCATCGCAAAATGAAGTCCGGGCATACCGGTCATCGGCTTTGACTTTGTTCCCTCGGGGGCATTCGCAAGCTCTTCATCAGTGTAAACTGCGGGGCGGATTACGCCGTGAGGACAAACATAAGAGCACTGGTTGCACTGGATACAGTTTTCGAAAACCCACTCCGGAGTGTCAACGGCAATTCCGCGCTTTTCAAATGCGGCAGAGCCTTGCGGGAAAGTTCCGTCAGCCCTGTCAACAAAGCTTGAAACAGGGAGGTCGTCGCCCTTCTGAGCGCTTACGGGAATGAGAATCTTGTTTACGAAATCAACCAAATCCTTGTTTGCGCCTGTTGCGACGGGGTGCTCGATTTTGCCTGTAAGCGACTTCCAAGACTCGGGAACGTCAACCTTTACGACATTCTTTGCGCCCATTTCAATCGCCTTATAGTTCATGTTTACGACGTCGTCGCCCTTCTTGCCGAAGGATTTCTTTGCCGCCGCCTTCATATATTCGATTGCGTCAGCAGCAGGAATAATATTCGCAATTGAGAAGAATGCTGACTGGAGAATCGTGTTTACACGGTTGCCCAAGCCGATTTCCTTTGCGATGTCAATACCGTTGATGATATAAAAATTAATATTGTTGTTGGCAATATAAGATTTTACGCTGTTCGGAAGGGTTTCGCCAAGCTCCTCAACCGTGCTTTGTGTGTTAAGCAAAAAGCTTCCGCCGGGAACAACGTCCTGAACCATATCGTACTTATCAATATAGGAGGGGTTGTGGCAAGCGACAAAGTTCGCCTTGTTTACAAAGTAGGTCGATTTAATCGGCTTGTGGCCAAAACGCAGGTGAGAAACGGTTACGCCGCCAGACTTTTTAGAGTCATACGAGAAATAAGCCTGAACAAACATATCGGTATGGTCGCCGATAATTTTGATTGAGTTCTTGTTTGCACCGACTGTTCCGTCAGCGCCAAGTCCCCAGAATTTGCAGGAGGTCGTGCCTTCGGGAGTTGTGTTCGGATTTTCCTTGATTTCAAGGGAAAGGTTTGTCACGTCGTTATGAATGCCGATTGTGAAAACTTCCTTTTTCTTATTGTTATAAACAGCGATTTTCTGTGCGGGGTTGGTGTCCTTAGAGCCAAGTCCGTATCTTCCCGTGAATACAGGAACGTTTGCAAACTTGCCGGACTTCTTGAGTGCCGCAACAACGTCGAGATAAAGCGGTTCGCCGAGAGAGCCGGGCTCTTTCGTTCTGTCAAGAACGCTTATCTGCTTTACTGTTTCGGGAATAGCGTTTACGAAAGCGTCAACGGCAAAAGGACGGTAAAGTCTTACCTTTACAAGACCAACCTTTTTGCCCTGTGCAAGCATATAGTCGATTGTTTCTTCAATTGTATCATTGACAGAGCCCATAGCAACGATTACGTGCTCTGCATCGGGCGCACCATAATAGTTGAACAGCTTATAGTCTGTGCCGATTTCGGCATTGACCTTGTCCATATAATCCTGAACGATTTCGGGAACAGCCTCATAATAAGGGTTGCAAGCCTCACGAGCTTGGAAGAAAATGTCGGGGTTCTGTGCCGTACCACGAAGAACAGGCTTTTCAGGATTTAAAGCTCTGTCACGGAAAGCCTGAATTGCGTCCCAGTCAGCCATCTTTGCAAGCGTATCATAATCCCAAACCTCAACCTTCTGAATCTCATGAGAGGTTCTGAAGCCGTCGAAAAAATGAAGGAAAGGAACTCTTGCTTTAAGAGTTGAGAGATGTGCAACTGCGCCCAAATCCATAACTTCCTGCGGGTTTGTTGCACAAAGCATGGCATAGCCCGTCTGACGGCAAGCGTAAATATCGCTGTGGTCGCCGAAGATTGAAAGAGCATGGCTTGCGACAGCTCTCGCCGAAACATGGATAACGCTTGACAAAAGCTCGCCCGCAATTTTGTACATATTCGGAATCATGAGCAATAAGCCCTGCGAAGCGGTATAGGTTGAAGTCAATGCGCCAGCGGAAAGCGAGCCGTGGACAGCGCCTGCCGCGCCCGCCTCGGACTGCATCTCAACAACACGAACTTCCTGTCCGAAAATGTTTTTTCTGCCTGCTGTCGCCCAGGAATCCGTAACCTCAGCCATAACGGACGATGGGGTAATCGGGTAAATTGCGGCAACCTCGGTAAACGCATAGGACACGTGACCGGCGGCGTTATTGCCGTCCATAGTCAGCTTTTTTCTTGCCATTTGAAAAATCCTCCTTTTATCTGTCTGCGTCACAAAAGCCCTGTGTCCGTCATCTTTGACACAAGGCGCAATGGCGCAAATTATCTACTGTTTATATTATCACAAACAAAGCGATTTGTAAACATAAAAATACCGTTTTTATTGATTTTTATCGAAAATTTTAGTTTTAAGCCGTACAAAAGCCCGGATTGTAAGATTATGGCCGATAAAAATAAAGCATATTTTATGTGATTTTCACTGATTTAAAGGCGTGATGATTTAACGTGCTAATTAAGCACAACGTCCGATATTACAAGAGAAAGCAAATCTGCCCCGCAAATTTGCTTTCCCGATTATGTATTAAAGCTCTTTAACCCACAGACCGTGAAGGTTGCAGTATTCGTAAACGGCAACAGCCTCGTCGTCAATAAGCAAAAACTCTGCAAACGGCTTGTCCCCGGGCTTTAAAACCTTTTTCTGCCCGCCCTTTTTAGTCTGGAGATAAATCCACTGGATATAGTGCTTTTCCTCCATCGGGTGCAAAACGCTTCCTACGGTTACTGTGACCTTATTTCCCTCAACCTTGACCTCGGGAACGTGCTTTTCCGTCGCCGCATCAGTAGTGTTCGGAACAAGCTCTTTAAGCGTATCGGTATAAGCGGCTTCGCCTGCGCCGTTGTCGAAAACCATTCCAAGAATATTCTTGTGCGGCTCGCTTATCAGGAATTTGTGTTTTTTACTCATATTTCTCTCCTTTTGTGAATAATCTCCAAATTTTATCGGTAAAACTACCTTATTCTTATTATATACGCTTTAATTAAAATTGTCAAGATATAATTGTGAAAACGATAATAATTATCATGTAAATTTCATGAAAAACCGTCGGTTTCCCGACGGCTGAATTTGTAAATATTATCGAGCTTGTCGAATGCTTAAAGCAACAGCTTGCCGCCGCTTCAAAGCTATACCGTGATAAGCGCCTTTGACAGCCTTGCCAGATTCTCACAGCCGTTCTCCCGAACAACAAGCATATCCTCAATGCGCACGCCAAACTCATTCGGAATATAAACTCCCGGCTCAATCGTGATTATCATACCGTTTTTGAGGGTTGTGCCGCTGTTTTTCGAAACGCTCGGAGCTTCGTGAATTTCAAGTCCGACGCCATGGCCTAAAGCATGGCCGAAATATTCCTCATAGCCCCATGCCGAAAGCGTGCTTCTGGCAATATTATCAAGAAGCTTTGCCGAAATGCCCGCCTTGACCGCCTTGATTGCGTCGGTGTTTGCGGAATAAACTGCGGCGTAAACCTCTTTCATCTTGTCAGTCGGCCGCCCTATGACGACAGTCCTCGTCATGTCCGAGTGATAGCCGTTTACGACTGCTCCGAAATCAAGCGTAAGAAATTCACCGTTTACAAGCTTTTTTTCCGTGGGCACAGCGTGCGGCGAAGCGGAATTTACGCCTGATGCGGCAATTGTCGCAAACGAAAGGTCGTCTGCGCCGAAATCCATCATAAAATAATTAAGCATTGCGGCGGTTTTCTTCTCTGAAATCCCCGCTTTGAGGCTGTTTATAAGCTTGGTAAACGCCCTCTCGGCAATCGCCTGCGCCGCTGAAATACACTGAATTTCCTCGTCGGATTTAATGATTCTCATGGCGGAAATCATGTCCGAAAGCTTGCCTGTGTCGTCAAGCTGAACTCCGAAAAGCTGTTCCTTATAGGCATTATACTGGCGCAAGGTCATTGTGTCGCTTTCGATAAGCAGATGGGTTATGCCGTTGTCTGAAATGAGTTTTGAAAGCTGTTCACGCATATTTTCCATCAGCACAACTTCCGCGTCATGGCAAAATTGCTTTGCCTTCTCGAAATAGCGAAAATCTATAAGCAAAACCGCACGGCTTTTCATCACAAGCACAACACCTGCGCTCGAACTGAAGCCCGTGAAATAAAGTCTGTTTTCATCGGAGGTGATAAGCGCCGCCTCTTGGTCAGAGTAAAGCCTTGCGGAAAGGGTTGAAATTCTGCTCAAACCGTCCCTCCTTTTCCCATAGAAGCCGCCGCCTCAAGCGCCAAAATATAACTAAGCCTGCCGAAGCCCGCAATGCTCCCCTTGCAGACGGGGGCAATAACCGACGTATGGCGAAACTCCTCCCGTGCATGAATATTCGACAAATGCACCTCAATAACAGGAATTTTTATCGCCGCAATTGCGTCACGGATTGCATAGCTGTAATGTGTGTATGCACCGGCATTCAATATAACGGGGAGCAGAGGCGCTGTCTCCGGTATAAATAT
>CAZYRV010000045.1:12188-15315 GCA_964649485.1 uncultured Oscillospiraceae bacterium
ACAGCCCTTGCGTGCGGAATGAAGCCTGTCAATGATTTCGCCCTCATGGTTCGACTGGGAAAAAATGCACTGAACGCCAAGCTCGTCCGCCCTTTTCTCAATATCGGAATTTATCTTGTCAAGGGAAAGCTCGCCGTAAATCCCGGGCTCACGCTCTCCGAGAAGGTTCAGATTCGGGCCGTTTAAAACAAGAATTTTCATAGCAACCTCTTTTACAATCAACGCTTATTATCCTCGTAATTACGTTTAAAAACCAAGCTTTCAAGCCCCCGCTTAACAACAAAAAGCCAGCCCGTTTCAAGTAAAAACGGCTCGACAAGGATAGATTTTATGCCCTTGATATTGCCGCCGAGAATATCTGTAAAAAGCTGGTCGCCGACAATGGCAACCCGATTTTCAGGCAAGCCGAGTTTTTCAATCGCACGGCTTATCCCGAAGGTAAGCGGTTTACAGCCGTTTGCGGCATATTCCAAGCCAAGCTTCTGCGCAAGCGGCGCAACACGCTTTTCTGTGTTGTTGGAAAGAACAACCATTTTTACGCCAAGCCGCCGCATATCATAAAGCCACTCGAAAATCCCTTCCTCTGCGGCAGGACTTCCGTGAAGCGAAAGCGTATTGTCCAAATCTAAAATAAGCCCGCGCACCCTAAGCTTGTTTAAAAGCCTTGCGTCAATGTCACGGACGGATTTAACATTTATCGTCGGTGAAAAAAGCATAATACCTCCGCAAATACGAATAAGCGGACGAAAGCCCGCTTATACCGATTTAACTAAGTATCCGAATTAGAACTTGCGTTTGCGAGCGGCTTCGGACTTCTTCTTGCGTTTGACCGAAGGCTTTTCGTAATGCTCTCTCTTACGCACCTCAGCAAGAACGCCGTCCCTTGCGCAAGACCTCTTGAAACGCTTTAAAGCGGTGTCAAGTGTTTCGTTCTTGCCAAGACGAATTTCTGCCATCTATATCCCTCCCCTTGCCAAACCGGCACAGGTTTTCTACATGAAAGTAGTATACATGAAGTATGAATATTATTATACATCATAAAATAAAATATGTCAAGCGCCGAAAAGATATTTTTAAAAGCTTGAGATAATTTATACGTTTTGCACAACAATATATCTAAAAATTCGGCATTATGACTATTCTGCCTTATCGATAAATTCATCAACGGGGATTTTCTTCCCGTCCGCCCAAAGCCTTTCAAGCGAATAAAACTCTCTTGCCTCACGGCTGAAAACATGGACGATTATGTCCTTATAATCAAGTACAATCCAGCCGCTTGCGTGCGTTCCTTGAATAACAGGGGGTAAGGCTCCCGCTTTTTCAAGCTGAAACTCAACCTCCTCCGCAAGCGCCCTCACCTGCGTACTGCTTGTGCCTGCGGCGATTACGAAATAGTCGGCAATAATAGTCAGGTCGCCGATTTCGATCACTTTTATATCCTGTGCTTTTTTTGAATCCAGAGCCGAAACGGCGATTTTAAGCATTTCCTTTTCTGTCATAAGCCCTCCTTGTAAATTCGGGTATAATAATTATATGCCTGCAACGTATAGTTAGGTATTAGCGCCGCCTTTTTTGACAAATCCTGCAAGGCGAACTGCAAGGCCTCAAACATTGCCAGATCAATATTTTCGTATGCGGACTTCCTCATTCTGCCAACATCTGGATAGCTTCTGTCCGCCGAAACCAAATCGGCAAGATACACAACTCTTTCTACAAGCGACATTTCCGCCCGTCCGATTGTATGAAAACGCACAGCATTCAGAATTTCCTCGTCCTCAATTCCAAAGCTTTTGCGGATAAAATAAGCGCTTGCCGGTGCGTGCCAAAGGTTCGGTGTGTTGACCTCAATTTCTTCCAAATCCATATCGCTCAGTATAGCCATAGACTTCATAGCGGCAGGAGTTTCCTCCTTTTTAATATCGTGCAAAAGCCCGGCAATATAGGCTTTGTCCATATCAGCGCCGTGAATCTGCGCAAGCGCCCGTGCCGAATCCGCAACATTCAGCGAATGCTGAAACCGCTTTTTCGACAAAAGCTCTCGCATGACGGCTTTAAACTCGTCTGCCCGCGAAATAAGTGATGATTCCGATTTCAATTTTGCTCCTTGTACAACCCGTTAAGTTCTATAAAACGTCTGACCGACTGCGGAACAAGCCCGTTTATGTCCTTGCCCTGCCGAATTTTGCCTCGAATTTCCGTTGATGAAACGTCGATTACGGGAGCATTCAAAACGCTCACCCTATCGCCGTATTGCTTTGCAAATTTTAACAGTTCTTGATATTCTCCCTCATGTCTTGCCGCCGCAACGATTTTGCATTCACGCAAAAGCTCTTCATATTTATACCATTTCGGCAGATAAAACAGCATATCTCCGCCCATAATAAGGAAAAATTCTGCATTTCCGAACACTTTTTTCAAAGCGTAAACCGTGTTTATCGTATAGCTTTTGCCGTTAAATTCACGCTCGATTTCGGATATTTCAACGTTTGGAATTTCCGCAAAAGCAAGCCTGCAAAGCTCTGCCCTGCTTTCGAAATCAGCAAGCTTTGTTGCTTTGTGCGGGCTTTCCTTTGTCGGAATCACAAGCATTTTATCAAGCGACAAAGCCGCATTAACCGCCGCCGCAAGCTGAATATGCCCATTATGGACGGGGTTGAATGCGCCGCCGAAAATTCCGATTTTAAGCAAGGGCAATCTTCCTCTTTTCGGGATTTTTGTTCTGCCGATAAAGCACGATTTTCTTGCCGATGACCTGCACAACATTGCTTTGCGTCCGCTCGGAAATGATTTCCGCCGCATCTTTCGGGCTTAATTCGCAGGTTTCCAAAACGCTGATTTTTATAAGCTCACGCACGTTTAATACGTCGTCAAGCTGTTTTACAAGCTCTGCCCCGACGCCAAGCTTTCCGACCTGAAAAATGGGTTCAAGCCCGTTCGCAAGCGAACGAAGCCCTGCACGCTGTTTACTGGTTAATGTCATAAATCTCCTTAATAATTTCCTCAAGCTTTTCAAAAGCCTTAGCTCTGTGGCTTATGGAATTTTTCTCCTTGCTCGAAAGCATTGCCGCACTTATGTCCTCTTCAACCATGAAAATAGGGTCATAGCCAAAGCCGTTTTCGCCTATGG
>CAZYRV010000045.1:15368-16965 GCA_964649485.1 uncultured Oscillospiraceae bacterium
AAAGCCGTCAAGCGTTCCTGTTATGGAATATTCTTCTCCCTGTGCGGCAATGAAATAAATTGCGCAGACAAAGCGGGCATTTCTAAGCGGGCGCTCGACACCCGCAAGCTCGCTTAAAACCTTTTCGCACTTTTCGGCATCGGTTGCTTCCTCACCCGCATAACGAGCCGAATACACACCGGGCGCCCCGTCCAGAAAATCAATTTCAAGCCCGCTGTCGTCGGCAATCGTCGGCAACCCGCAAGCCTTAAACACCGCCTTTGCTTTTATGTGGGCATTTTCCTCAAAGGTTTCGCCGTCCTCGACAATGTCAAGGTTAAGCCCCTCCTCTGCCATAGAGCTTACCGCAATTCCAACCGGCGCAAAAAGCTCTTTGAATTCCCTGATTTTTCCTTGATTATTTGATGCAATCACAATCTTCCGGGGCCTACTTCGGGGCTTTTCCCCGCTTAATTTGTCCTGTAACATTACTATCTCCTTATTATATGCCGTTATTCAAACAGCGCATTTACGAAATCCATAGGAATAAACTGCTGTAAATCGTCAATTTTTTCGCCGACACCGACAAGCTTTACAGGTATGCCAAGCTCTGCCTTTATCGGTATTATAATCCCGCCCTTAGCCGTTCCGTCAAGCTTTGTAAGAACAATTCCTGTTATGTCCGCAACCTCTTTAAAGGTTTTCGCCTGATTAACGGCATTCTGCCCTGTCGTTGCGTCGAGAACAAGCAGTGTTTCCACGTCGGAATCGGGAAGCTCTCTTTTAATAATTCTGGAAATTTTCGCAAGCTCGTCCATGAGGTTTTTCTTGTTATGAAGCCGCCCCGCAGTATCGCAGATTATCACGTCGCTCCCTCGGGATTTCGCCGCCGAAATCGTGTCGAAAATAACCGCCGCAGGGTCGCTTCCCTCCGAATGCTTGACTATTTCAACGCCCGCCCTGTCCGTCCAGACATTAAGCTGTTCGATTGCCGCAGCACGAAAGGTGTCAGCCGCCGCAACGATTACTTTTTTGCCGTCGCTTTTAAGATTCGCCGAAAGCTTTCCGATCGTCGTGGTTTTTCCGGCGCCATTAACACCAATAACAACGATAACAGAGGGCTTTGTCGCCATTTTAAGCGACGTTTCGCCCACAAGCATTTCCGCAATAATCGCCTTAAGCATTCCCTTTATTTGTGATGGGTCTTTTTCGCCTGTCCGCTTGATTTCCGCCCGCAGCTTATCGCATATTTCCGCAGACGTAACCGCCCCAATATCCGATAAAATCAAGGTTTCCTCAAGCTCTGCGAAAAAGTCTTCATCAATTTTTGTAAATGAGTTTAAAAGTCCTTGAAGCCCGCCCATAAAGCTGTCGGCGGTCTTTTTAAGTCCGTCCTTAAGCTTTTGAAAAAATCCCATATATCGCCTTTCCTGTTGCTTTTTATCAGTTCAAATCCTCTTGAAGCTCTGAAAATTCCTGCCTCAAAAGCCTTGACACTCCCTTTTCCTGCATAAAAACGCCGTAAAGCACGTCACAGCCCTCAATCGTAAGCCGGCGGTGGGTTATTACCATAAGCTGGGTTGACCCCGCATAGCTTTTAAGATAATTTATATATTTA
>CAZYRV010000046.1:0-16309 GCA_964649485.1 uncultured Oscillospiraceae bacterium
GACCAAAAAGTCAGGGCTGTGCCTTATGATATGCCGATAATCGGCTTTAAAACGAAAAATATTTCAACTCTGCGGCTCTGGCAGGCGGAGGCGGTCCAAAGCTTTGATTTCGAGCTTTTCAACAAGCAGGAGTACATAAACGCAAGCGCAAGCCAGATTCTTGCCGAGGATATTTCAAAGGTTCTGTACCCGAACGACGACAATGAGGCGGGAAAAATTCTGCGAATCAAGCAGGAATATTTCTTCACCTGCGCATCAATAACCGATATTCTTAAAAAACACATTGCCGACGGAAATTCGCTTAGCCTGCTTCACGAAAAAATCTTCATTCAGCTTAACGACACCCACCCCGTTTTTGCAATTCCCGAGCTTATCAGACAGCTTGTTGACGTTTACGGATTAAGCTTTGATGCGGCTTTTGCGACTGCTCAGAGGGCGTTCGCCTACACGAACCATACTGTTATGGCGGAGGCGCTTGAAAAATGGTCGGCGGGGCTTGTGAGAAAAATTTTGCCGAGAATTTATGAAATTATTTTCCAGATAAACGAGCTTTTCATGGCGGAAATGTATGCCAAGGGGCTTGACAGGGCGCATATCGACAGAATCAAGATTATTGCGAACGAAACCGTACATATGGCGAATCTGGCAATTTTCGTTTCGTCCTGCACAAACGGCGTCGCAATGCTTCACACCGAGATTTTAAAGGATGATGCGCTTAAGGATTGGTACACGGTTTATCCCGAGCGCTTTCAGAATAAAACAAACGGAATCACCCCCCGCCGCTGGATCGGGCTTTGCAATAAAGAGCTTTCCGAGCTTATAACCGAGTCGCTTTCAAGCGACGAATGGCTTACTAATCTTGACAGGCTTGCGGCGCTTAAATCAATGTCGGGCGACAAGCAAAAGCTTGCGGAGTTTGCGAAAATTAAGCTTGCGAAAAAGACACAGCTTGCCGAATACATAAAGACGCATGAGGGCATCGAAATTGACCCGACAAGCATTTTCGACATTCAGATAAAGCGGCTTCACGAGTATAAAAGACAGCTTTTAAACGCTTTCGGAATCCTCTATATTTATTATGGAATCAAGGAAAAGCGTATCAAGGATTTTTATCCGACGACATTTATTTTCGGCGCTAAAGCCGCACCCGGATATGCAAGGGCAAAGGCGGTAATTAAGTTCATCAATGAGATTGCAAGGCTTGTAAATGACGACCCCGAAACAAACAAGCTTATCAAGGTTGTTTTAGTGCAGAACTATAACGTTTCGTATGCGGAAAAGCTTGTTTGCGCCGCAGATGTTTCCGAGCAGATTTCAACTGCCGGCACAGAAGCCTCCGGCACGGGCAACATGAAGCTTATGCTTAACGGAACCGTTACGTTGGGAACATACGACGGCGCAAACGTTGAGATTGTCGCCGAGGCGGGCGAGGAAAATAACTATATTTTCGGCGCAAGGGTTGAACAGCTGCCCGAGCTTATGAAAAATTATGACCCAAGGAAAATTCTCGAGCGGGACGAAAATCTGCGCAAGGCGGTAAGCGCCCTTATCGACGGAACAGTAAGCGACGGCGGAAACGGAAGCTTTAGAGAGCTTTACACGGGGCTTTTGGAGGGCGCAAGCTGGCATAAGCCCGACCACTATTACGTAATCGGCGACCTTTTGGATTATGTCAACACAAAGCTTCGGCTTAACAGGGATTATTCCGAAAGCAGAGATGAGTTTATGCAGAAATGCTGGATTAATATGGCGAAGGCAGGGAAATTCAGTTCTGACAGGACAATTCGCGAATATGCGGCGCAAATCTGGCATATCGGCGAGGTTCAAATATAATCAGCTTTTTTCATCTCCTCTAAATAACATTTTCTGGGCTGCGCTTGAAACGAAAGTGACAGGCGCTTCCCAAGAGATGTAAAAAACTAATCAGGTATAAACCGTAATAACGGTTCATATAAAGACGTCGCCGTCAAAGACCGGATTTTCTTTTGCGGCGAAGCCAAAAATCAAAAAACGCAATTTTAGGAGGATTATTCATGAAGAAAATTCTTGCCGGCGGGTTGAGCCTGCTTATGGCGGTATCAATGTTTGCCGCTTGCACCGACAACAACGAAAGCAAAACATCAAGCAATGCCACAACTACCGCAGCAAACGACAGCGTGGCTGAAACAACTGCTGCAACAGAAGAAGCAAAGCCTGAATTCGCTTCCGACGTAACGCTTAAAGTTTGGGGCTCGCAGGAAGACCAGACTCTTCTCAACACTCTTGTTGATAACTTCAAGGCTCAATATCCCGACACAAACTGGACAATTGAATTTGGTGTTGTAAGTGAAAGCGATGCAAAAACAGAGGTTCTCAAGGACACAGAGGCGGCGGCTGACGTTTTCGCCTTCGCAAGTGACCAGCTTGGCGAGCTTGTAAGCGCAGGCGGACTTTACAGAGTTTCCAAGAACAAGGACGCAATCGTTGCCGCAAACACAGAAGCTTCTATCACAGCGGCTACAAGCGACGGCGAGCTTTATGCTTATCCTTCGTCGGCAGAAACATACTTTCTCTATTATGACAAGAAATTCTTTACAGAGGACGACGTAAAGAGCCTCGAAACAATCCTTTCAAAGGATTTAGGCGCAGGCGTAACAAACTTCTCATTTGACATCGACAACGGCTGGTATAACGCAGGATTTTTCTTTGCGGCTGGCGCAAAGCTTTTCGGCGACAACGGAACAGACCCGACAATGTGCGATTTCAACAGCGACAAGGGCGTGCTTGCGGGCAAATATATGATTAACCTTGCAAACAACCCGAAATTCGCAAACCATGACGACGGCAAGCTTCAGGCTGGTTTTGAGGCTCGTCAGCTCGGCGCAACCGTTACAGGCGCATGGAATGCAGAAGCAATCAAGGCTTCTCTCGGCGACGACATGGGCGTTACAAAGCTTCCTACAATTACGTTTGAGGACGGCACAACCGCAAACATGGGCTCTATGGCAAACTTCAAGCTTTACGGCGTAAACTCGCAGACAAAGTTCCCGCTTGAGGCTATGGCTCTTGCTGAATTCCTTACAAATGAAGCGGCTCAGAAGCTCCGTTTTGATGAAAGAAGCTTTGCCCCCACAAACATTAACCTCGTAAATGACACAGAAGCGCTTCAGTCAAACCCCGTAATCGCCGCTTCGGCTGCACAGGGCGAATTTGCGACACTTCAGTCTTCAATTGCACAGATGGGCAATTTCTGGACACCCGCAGAGGCTTTCGGCGCAGGTGTTGAGGACGGTTCGATTAATATGGATAACCTTCAGGAAAAGCTTGACCTTCTTGTAGAATCCATTCTCTCCACACTCGGATAATTATTGATTTATGTGCGGCGGCGTGCTTTGCGGTGCGCCGCCACATAAGTTTAAGGAGCTATGACTATGAAAGAAAGAGATTATGACTATTTTTTACAGCCGCTAAGCAAAAGGTTTGCTTATAGAGTAAAACAGTTTTTTGTTGGTTTTATCTCGATTATTTGGAACCTGCTTAAGGCAATTCCCCTCGGCATAGTGAAGTTTTTTACCGGACTTGGTAAAATAATCAAAGAGCTTGCCGGAATATTAGCAGACGGAAGCGTATTTACAAAGCTTTCTTTCATACTCATGGGTCTTGGCAATATCGCCCGAGGTCAGATTATCAAAGGAATGCTTTTTCTTGGAATACAAGCAGGCTATATCATATATATGGCAAAGCTTGGGGTTCAGGCAATCGCAAGCCTGAAAACTCTCGGAACTGTCCAGCAGGGCTGGGTTTTTGACGAGGCAAAGGGCATTGACGTGCGCACGGACGGCGACAACTCTATGCAGCTTTTGCTTTTCGGCATTATGGCGCTTTTTATCACGTTTGCGTTTATCATTGCTTGGTATGGAAATGTTAAATCGTCCTATGAGGTTGATAAGGTCAAAAGAGCGGGGAAAAAGCCGCAAAGCTTTATGGAAGATGTTACTGATTTTTTCGACAAAAAGCTTTATAAAACCTTGCTTTTCCTCCCTATAACAGGCATTGTTGTATTTACGATTCTGCCGCTTGCTTACATGATTTCGATTGCTTTCACAAATTTTGATAACACTCACCAGCCTCCGGGAAATCTCTTTACTTGGGTGGGATTTGAAAATTTCAAAACTATGCTTGGCGGCGGCAATCTAATCGGTACTACGTTTTGGAATTTGCTTGGCTGGACGCTTACATGGGCGGTTGTTTCAACGGCTTTGAACTATATTTTAGGTATGCTTCTGGCTATTCTTATAAACAGCAAATCTATTAAATTCAAGCCGCTTTGGCGCACAATTTTTGTGCTTTCGATTGCCGTTCCGCAGTTTGTTTCGCTTCTTTTGATGAGAAATATGCTTAATGACGACGGTGCGCTTAATATGCTTTTGATGGATATGGGGCTTATTACAGAAAAAATCAAGTTTTTAAGCGACCCGTTGCTTGCAAAATTTGTTATTATAATAGTAAACCTTTGGGTTGGAATCCCGTACACAATGCTTATCACGTCGGGAATCCTCATGAATATCCCCGAGGACCAGTATGAGGCGGCAAGAATTGACGGAGCATCACCAATTGTAACGTTTTTCAAAATCACGCTTCCTTATATGCTTTTTGTAACAGCACCGTACTTAATTACGCAGTTTATAGGTAATATCAATAACTTTAACGTTATTTACTTCCTTACTGGCGGCGGGCCGATGAACCTTGAATATTATCAGGCGGGAAGCACCGACTTGCTCGTAACATGGCTTTATAAGCTCACTACGACCACAAAGGATTATAACTATGCCTCGACAATCGGTATTCTGGTGTTTGTGATTTCTGCGGTGTTCTCTCTTATTACGTATCGCCGCACAAAATCCTATAAAAATGAGGAGGGCTATCAATAATGAGCGGGAAATTATTAAGCAGCGATTCTGGCTATGCTAATTACCAGAAAAGCTATCAGTACAGCCTGAACAAGGATTATAAAAAGGGCAGGAAAATCCGCTCTGTCATCGGGCATATTTTTCTTGGTGTTTTGTCGGTGGTCTGGCTTTTTCCGATTGCCTGGCTTGTCATGACGTCGTTTAGGCAAGAGCCGAACTCGTTTACGCCGTATTTCTTTCCAAAGGGCTATACCTTTGACAACTATATAAAGCTTTTCACCGAAACAGAGCAGTTTTATTTCGGAAAATGGTTTATGAACACGCTTTTCGTCGCCGTTTTCACCTGTATAATTTCAACGTTTTTCGTGCTTTCCGTTTCGTATACAATGTCAAGGCTTCGCTTTAAGCTTCGCAAGCCTATGATGAACATTGCCCTTGTCCTCGGAATGTTTCCGTCGTTTATGTCAATGATTGCGGTTTATTATATCCTCAAGGGCTTTGGCATTACACAGTCGCTTTCCGCACTTATCGTGGTGTATTCTGCGGCGACGGGGCTTGGCTTTTATGTTGCAAAGGGATTTTTTGACACGATACCAAAGTCGTTTGACGAAGCGGCGACTCTTGACGGTGCATCAAAATGGCAGATTTTCTGGAAAATTACAATTCCCATGTCTAAGCCGATAATTATTTATACTATTTTAACATCTTTTATGTCCCCATGGGTTGACTATATTTTTGCAAGTGTTATAATGGGAGATAACTACAATAATTACACTATTGCGCTTGGACTTTATAAAATGCTTGAAAGGGAATTTATTAACACCTTCTATACACGCTTTGCGGCGGGTGCTGTGTTGGTGTCAATCCCGATTGCGCTTTTGTTTATCTTTACCCAGAAATTCTATGTTTCGGGTATTGCAAGCGGCTCTGTAAAGGGATAAGCGCAAGCAAGGAGAACGTATGTCAGACCGAGGTATTACGATTCAGGATATTGCAAACGAGCTTGGGCTTTCGAAAAGCACTGTTTCTAAGGCGCTTTCTCAGGCGACCGACGTAAACGAGCAGACACGTGAAAAGGTTTTGTCTATGGCGTCGGAAATGGGGTACGAGCTTAAGGGGAGAAACGAAGGTTTCGGTCAGAATCTTCTTATGCTTACCTATTCAATGAGCCTTGACGACATGGAGCAGTTCGCTTATGAAGTCATGCTTGGCTTTCAGTCGGAGGCGAACAAGCACGGCTTTGGAATAACGCTTATTTCCGTAAACGAGCATGAAATGAAAACGGGATTGTATACCAACAAGATTGATTTAAAAATGTATAAGGGCTGTTTTTTTGCGGGCTTTCGCCCGCATGACAGCTTTGCCGCCGAGATGGAGCGCACAAAAACCCCCGCCGTAATCCTCGATAATGATTATGACAGCGTTTTTGCGGCGAGAATCGGCTGTGACCATTCTCTTGGTATAAAACAGGCGGTCGCACACCTTGTTTCCCTTGGGCATAAGCAAATCGGCTTTTTAGGCGGCGAGCGTGAAAGCAATGTCACCGAGGAAAGAGAGCTTGCTTATAAGGAAACGCTTTTACGAAGCGGGATAAAGCCTGACATAAGGCTTTGCGCTTATTCAAGCTTTACCCACAAATTCGGAAATGAAATGGTTTTAGAGCTTGTAAGACAGGGCGCAACCGCCATAGTCTGCGCAAGCGATATAATCGCAATCAGGGCAATGAAACAGCTTGCAGAGGCGGGTATAGCAGTGCCTGATAAGGTTTCGGTCACGGGCTATGACGATTTGCCGGCGGCAAAATATTGCGTACCGACACTTACAAGCGTTTCGCAAAACCGAGTTCAAATAGGAAAATCGGCTTTCGGGCTTATCGAGCAAATGCGTGCCGGCAATGAAATAAGCAGGATTTTGCTTAGACCGAGGCTTATTGTACGGGAAAGCACAAAAAAGCCAGTGTAACGGAGTAACTATGAAAATAATAAAAACCTTATCCGTGCTGCTTACTGTGGTTATGGCGCTTTCGTCATGCTCAAAAGCGGCTGATACAAGCGAAAGTATTGCGCAAACAACGGCAAATTCTTCCGAAGCAACGGAAAATTCAGCTCAGACGACAACGGCAGCCGCCGCAACCGCCGCAGAGTATAATTACACCCAAGAATTAAATGTGATTGACGATAAATACCGCACGTTTTACGAGGTTTTCGTTTATTCCTACGCCGACAGCGACGGCGACGGAATCGGCGACCTGAACGGGCTTGCCGCAAAGCTTGATTATATTCAGGAAATGGGCTTTAACGGCATCTGGCTTATGCCGATAAATCCGTCCACGACTTATCACAAATATGACGTGATTGATTATATGGATATCGACAAGGAATACGGCACTCTTGAGGATTTTCAGAATCTTCTCAATGAATGCCATAAGCGTGATATTCGGCTTATTATGGACTTTGTAGTCAACCATACCTCGACCAGGCACGAATGGTTTAAGCAGGCGGTTTCGGCGCTTGAAAACGGCGAGGACAGCCCCTATATCGACTATTACAACTTCTCGCAGAATAAGTCCGAAATTGACCAGCCCTATAAGGCGGGGAACAGCGATTGGTATTATGAGGGAAAATTCTGGAGCGAAATGCCCGACTTAAACCTTGAAAATGAAAGCCTGCGTGCCGATTTAGAGGAAATAATGGCTTATTGGCTTGATATGGGCGTTGACGGGTTTAGAATTGATGCGGCGAAGGAGTTTTATTCGGGCAATCCAGAAAAGAATATCGAGGTTTTGAAGTGGCTTTCGGACTTTGTTCACGGCTATAAGGAGGATTCTTATGTCGTCGCAGAGGTCTGGGAGGGCTTTACGGCAATGTCGAAATATTATGAAAGCGGCGTTGACAGCCTTTTCAACTTTGCTTTTTCACAGGAAACGGGAGTTATCGCAAAAACGCTTGGCTTTTCGAAAAGTAAAAATGCGGCACGTGAATTTGGTGCGGCAATGGAAACTGTTGACACAAAGCTTTCGTCAATAAGCGAAAATGCGATTGATGCGCCGTTTTTCACGAACCATGACACGGCAAGGGCTTCGGGCTTTTTCAACCGTGACAGCGAAAAAATAAAAATGGCGGGTGCGCTTAACTTGTTCATGTCGGGTAATGTCTTTGTTTATTACGGCGAGGAAATCGGCATGAGCGGCAGCGGCAGGGACGAAAACAAGCGTGCGCCTTACGTCTGGAGCAGCAGCGGCAGCGATTTTGACACAGTCGGACCTGCTGACATGGAAACGGTTACTCACAGCTTTGCCGGTGCGGCGGAACAGCTTGACGACGACTTGTCGATACTCAATTTTTATAAGCAGGCGATACGCATTCGAAACGAAAATACCGAAATCGCAAGAGGAACAGTTGAAAATCTCGAAATAGGCGATGCGGCAAGCATTTGCGCCGTCAAAAAAACCTATGGCGAAAGCGAAATTTTCCTTGTTTATAACATTTCCGACGAGGAAGCAACGGTTAATCCGGCAGGAACAGAGCTTGCGGGGAAGGCAATACGAGGCTATGTAAGCGCACAGGGCGGGGAAGTCACGCTTGCAAGTGACGAGCTTGTTTTGCCGCCGTATTCGGTTGTTATTTTAAAATAAAAAATTCCCCGAACGTTAAGCGCTCGGGGAAAACATTAAGCCTTAATATTAATGTTGAATTCGGCTTTTTTGCCGCTTTGAACAGTGAAATTTCCGCCGTTTTTCGTAACTGTTATTTGCTTGTAATGCGACGGATTTTCATAATCCTTTGAGAAGCCGTCGTCCTCATAGAGCGTATAGCTTGCGGTTTCGGCGGTTGGCATAAAGCCCAAAAGCTCGATATAATCGGTGCGCAGTTCGGCGGTTGACTCGGCAGGCTTTACAAGCGGGATAAAGCGGTTTTTTCTGATGAACAGCGGCGTTTTCTCAAGAGCAGCCTCGATATAATGCTCTCCCTTTTCAAGCACCTCATACCGCCGCTCGCCGAAGGATTTAAACACAACCAGAAGCATTTCCTCAGGCAGATAAACATATCTTCCTCTTGCGTTCTGCTCGTAAATCGGCGCAATCATCACGGAATCGCCTAAGAAAAGCTGGTCCTCAACCGTTTTTGCACGGTTATCGTTGGGGAATTCAAGCGCAATCGGCTTGAACAAAAGCTTGCTTTCAAGCGAGGAGGCGATAAGCTCTGTGTACAGATGGGGGATAAGCGCATAGCGAAGTTCGATTACGTTGCGCATTGCGTCCATGCGTTTAAAACGGTACGGCTCTTGCTCGGCGGTGTTAAATGCGGCGTGGTTGCGCATAAGCGGAGTGAAGATTCCAAACTGAAGCCAGCGCAAAACCAAATCCTCTGTTGTGTCGCTTCCAAAGCCGCCAATGTCCGTTCCTGTGTACAAAAATCCGCACATACTCAAGGCGGGCATCATCTTGATTCCAAGCAGGATATGCGACCACCACGACTGATTGTCGCCCGTCCAGATGCCGCCATAGCGGTGCATTCCGATATATGAGGCGCGTGAAAAAAGCAAAATCCGCTTGTCGGTTATTTGTTCAAAAGCCTGCCCCGCCGCCATTGTCATATAAAAGCCGTAAATATTGTGAAGCTTTCTGTGGGGAATAATTTTTCCGTCAAGCTCATGGAAAAAGCGGTCATAATCCTTGTGGTTGTTGGCAAGATGATTGAAATTGTCGAGTAGAGCAAAAAAGCCTGTTACGTCAAGCGGCTTTGCGGTTATTTCCTGATATTGCTCAAACGCCTCGGCAAGTCCCTCCTCAGAGTAGAAAATCGCAGGCTCGTTCATGTCGTTCCAAAAGCCCTCAATTCCCATGTCGATGAGTTTTTTATATTTTGCGCCGAACCAGATCCGCACATCTTCACGGCAAAAATCGGGAAAGTGAGTTTTGCCCGGCCAGACTCCCGCAACAAAATTGCTTCCGTCGGCACGCTTACAGAAATAGCCTTTTTCAACACCTTCCTCGAAAACGTCATAGTCGCTTTCGATTTTAACACCTGCGTCAATAATCGGCACAAGGCGGATATTATCGGCTTTAAGCTCGTCTGCAAAGCCCTTGAAATCGGGAAATTTTTCGTCGTCAACGGTAAAATCCTTATAGCTTTCCATGTAGTCAATGTCAAGATAAATTGCGTCAAGGGGAATGCTGTTTTTGCGGAACGACGAAGCGACCTCTTTCACGTCGCCGGCATTGCGATAGCCCCAGCGGCTTTGCTGATAGCCGAGCGCCCAGTATGGCGGGATATAGCTTTGCCCGATCAGGACACGGAATTCGTGCATGATTTCAAGCATGGATTCGCCTGTGATAATGTAAAGATAAAAGCTTTTGTCCTCAAGATAAACATCGATTTTTTCGCTGTCGTTCGAGCCTATGTCGAACGAAACATAGCCGGGATAATCGAGATAGAAAGCAAATTTTTCGCTTCCGTCAACGGCGACAAAATTGTGAGCACCGTACAAGGCACGCTTGTTTTCGGTGTGACCCGCATCGTCGTTGCAATAGCTTTCATAGCGCCAGCCTCGCTTGTTGATTCCTCGGTTCGCCTCGCCAAGGCCGTAAACAACGTCGCTATCGCCCATGATATAGGTGAGGTTTGTTCCGCTTTCGCAAAAGCTTGCGGACAAAAACGGGAGGGTGCTTTCGGGTTGAGTGTTGATTTTTTCAAGAATTGATTTTGTTTCGACGGGTTCGCCGAATTTGAATTTTTTAACCATTTGTTGCTCCTTTTTTTAAGTTTTACACTTATATTATAACATGAATAATGGGGTTGTCGTGCATTATTTTGACGCATTTAGGAGGATTTTTTATGATTGAACAAGCTATTTTTTATATCGAAAATAATTTTCAGAATAAAATAACGCTGGACGAGCTTGCGGAAAAAACCAATTTCAACAGCCAGTATTTTTGCCGCCTTTTCAAGCGGGAAACAGGCAAAACCGCCGTTGAATATCTGAACATTTGCAGGCTCGAGCAGGCGGTGAATCTGCTTTGTGAAAACGACGAAAGGCTTATTGACATTGCGTTTGACTGCGGGTTTAACAGCTATGGCTATTTTGTGAGAAAATTTAAAAGCTATATCGGCTGTACGCCGAGCGAATATAAGAAAAAGATTGCAAAAAGAAAGGGACATTTATGAGAAAATGCGGGGTATTGATGCACATCACAAGCCTGCCCTCGCCTTATGGGGTCGGCACGCTTGGCAGGGAGGCAAGAGCGTTTGTAAAATGGCTTAAAAAGGCGGGGCAAAGCCTTTGGCAGGTTCTGCCGCTTGGCACGACAAGCTTTGGCGATTCGCCCTATCAATCGTTTTCCGCCTTTGCGGGAAACCACTATTTAATCGACTTGGAAACGCTTGTTTCAGATGGATTATTAACGGCTGAAGAATGCAAAAGCGCCGACTTGTCCACAACGGAAGCAAGGGTTGATTTTGCGAAGCTTTACAAGGGGAAAATTCCGCTTTTAAGGCAGGCTTTCAAGCGGTTTAAGCCTGATTCTGCCTATGAAAAATTCGTTTCCGACGAAAGCGGCTGGCTTGAGGATTATGCGCTTTTTATGGCGGTCAAGGACAGGTTCGGCGGGGAAAGCTGGCTGTTTTGGGACGACGATATCCGGTTTAGAAAAGCGGGCGCTGTTAAAAAATACAAAACCGAGCTTGCCGACGACATAAGCTTCTGGGCTTTTACGCAGTTTATTTTTTATAGGCAATGGCATTCGCTTAAAGCCGAATGTGCCGAAAACGGGATTGAGGTTATCGGCGACTTGCCGATTTACGTTGCTCTGGACAGCGCCGATGTGTGGGCTAATCCTGAAATTTTCCTTTTGGACAGCGATTTTAAGCCGACAAAGGTTGCGGGAGTGCCGCCCGATTATTTCTCAAAAACAGGACAACTCTGGGGCAACCCGCTTTACGACTGGAGGGCGCTTAAGGAAAGCGGCTATGCTTGGTGGATTCGCCGCATGAAGAAGGCGGCGGAGCTTTACGACGTGTTCAGAATCGACCATTTCCGTGCCTTTGCCGACTATTATGCCATTCCTGCGGGCGACAAAACCGCCGAAAACGGCAAATGGCTTGACGGAGCGGGACTGGACTTTTTTAACGCAATAACAAAGGCTCTCGGCGACGTTTCGATTATTGCCGAGGATTTAGGCGAAATTTCTCCCGCCGTGGAAAAGCTTCTCGCCGAAACAGGCTTTCCCGGCATGAGGGTGCTTCAGTTCGGCTTTAACGGCGACGGAAGCGACAGCAGCCACCTCCCTCACAACTACCCCCAGAACTGCGTCGCCTACACAGGCACTCACGACAACGAAACCTTTGCGGGCTGGTATAAATCGGTTGATAAAACTATGCAAAGGCGGGTGAGAAAATTTTTGCGCATTTCGGGCTTTGGAACGGCGAAAAAGGTATGTCAGGCGGCAATTGCGGCGCTTTACGCAAGCTCTGCCGATACGGTGATAATACCGTTTCAGGACGTTTTGGCGCTTGGTGCTGAAAGCCGCATGAACACGCCGTCCACAATCGGCGGAAACTGGGCTTACCGTGCGGGAAAAGCTGATATAAATGAAAAAAACGCAGGCTTTTTATACAAGCTTTCGAGGGCATATTTCAGAAGCGGTAAATAGTAAAAGCTCACTTTGCGTGTGTAACTCCATTGATTTTCATTGTGCCATTCGTCAAAAACGCCGCCGCAATTTAGGCTATTCCATCATCTTGACAACTTCAAAGCAATTGTCTATTATTAAGGCATCACCGCACAAAGACCAGAAACTTCCTTGGCGGCACGCTTGCTTGTTCTTTTCGCCGATTTTGGCGTCAAAATTCCTCAAAATACGCAAGTATTTCTGCGGATTTTTCCTAAAAATCGTCTGAAAATCCCTGCGCAATCGTACCGCCATCTTTGTGCGGTGAAGCCTTAAGTAACAACAAAATTGGAGGGATTATGGACTTTATTTATCTCTATGGAATGGTCATGTCAACGGAAAGCATTCTGCTTAAATGGGATTTTCCAAAGCCTGACGGCTATGGTGAAATTGAAAATCGTATTTACGGGCTTGGCGGCGAAACGGGAACAGCAGCCGCAATTTTGCGCTCGCTTGGTTGTTTTACAAGGCTCGGCGGCTCGCACCTCGGGCATCGAAACAATAAGCTTATTCATGATTATTTCGGCGAAAATGCGGATTTATCAGAGCTTGTTTATGACGAAGACTTTGCGGGTGTCGAGGATATGGTTATTATTGACAAAAATACCCGAACTGTTTTCGGGAGATTTGCGGCATTGTTTTCGGGCAAGCTTGACTGGGTCGAGCCGCCGTCAGAGGAGGCGGTAAAAAATTGTTCTGTCGTGGGCTGTGACCCGTTTTTCGGTGATGAAATCGCGCGGCTTTGCGTAAAGCACGGCAAGCCTTATGCTGTCATTGACACAATGCACGACGATTTTATGAATAAAAATTGTGCGGTTAATGCTATTTCTCATCAGCATATCAAGGAAAAATACCCTGATTTAACCTTTGAGCAGGCGCATAAATTATACACCGATAACACCGACGGCTTGGTTATTTTCACCTGCGGAGAGGGCAAAATGCTTTACGGCAGGCGGGGAGAAAAGCCGAAAGCCTTTGGTGCTTATACGGTTGATGTGCAGAGCACGCTTGGTGCGGGCGACAGCTTTAAGGCGGGAACGATTTACGGGCTTTATAAGGGGCTTGACGACGATGAGCTTGTGCGTTTCGCGGCGGCAACAGCGGCGTTTTCATGCGCACATTTTCCGATCTGGCGCTATCCCGCAAAGGTTGAGGACGTTTTGGAAATAATCAAGGCGGATAAGCATTATAATACTGAATCTTGATTTAAAATGCTTTTAAATCGAAGCTTGGCGGTTTTTACTTACAAAAAATCGGCTCAGGGTAAACTCTGTGCCGATTTATTTTTTGCAGCAACGCTTTTGCTTTATTTATCAGTATTCGGCTATTTTCTCAAAATCGCTTCCGTTGTCCGACGAATAAATTGTTGTGACACCGTCGTCATAGGATATGGCAACGGCAGAAATGCCGTCGGAATAAATATACGATATTTCGCCGTCAATTCCTTTTACAAGCGTGCCCTTGCCGCCTGTGCTTGAATAAAGCTCATTGTCGCTTATATAAAAAACTTTATTTCCACGGTAGTGTGCAAAAGACTGCCCATGTAAAGACGAGGTATATACGTCGTCGGAGACGGTTGTGGGCTTTCCGGCGCCCTTTTGATAATAAAGCTCGTCGTAGGTGTTTATAAAGTAAAATTCGGTTGCGTTATCGGTCATTATAAAGCTTTTTACTTCTTCAGAAACAAGCTCGACAGGCTCTGCGCCGTCCTTTGAGCCGTCAATAATCTGTAATGAATCCGACTTGAGATAAAGAATGGTTTTTCCGTCTTTTGCAAGCTGGGGGCTTGATGCCTTACTTGTAACCCGCCTTGTTTCATATTTGCCGTCAATATGATAAATTGACGAGCCGTCGTAATAATAGGTGTCGGCAAAGCTTGATATGCCGTAAATTGTAGAATAATTGCTTCTGCCGCCTTGAGAATAGAACACGTTTGTTCCGTGCGGGGTGAGTATACCGCTTATATTGCTTGTAAGGCTTTGCTTTTCGCCGCCGTTTCGGCTTATGTAGGTTTTTGATCCGCCGTTTGTGTTTGCAGAGTAAATAAGCTCGGACATATCCTTGTTAAATCCTACTATTGAAACGCTTTCGCCGAGGCTTTGCTTTGAATCCGCATTGTCGCCCTTCTGCACGTAAAGCTTATCGTTTTTTTCGAAATAAATAAGCTTTCCGCCGTTTGTAAGCGCAACCGGCATAATTCCCCTGCCAAGCTCTCTGTTTTTTCCGTCGTAAAATAAGCCTGTCAGATCTCCGTCGTCGTCCATCGTGGTATAGCCGACCGCACTTCCGTCGGGAGAAACAGCAAAGCCGCCGTAAATGTAATAATCGCTGTTTATAAGGGTTGATTTTCCGTCTTTGTAAATATAAAGAGCGCCGACTTCGTCTTCAACGTCAGTCGAGTATATAATGGCATTTCCGTTTAAAGAAAGAGAATAGCTGTCTATTTCTCCGGCGACGTTTTTCGCTGTGCCGTCAAAATAGTAGAGGGAAAATCCGTCCGCATCTTCTTCTGTTGTGACAAAAGCGCCCTTCGTTTTGTCAAGGCTTATGCTTGAAGAATATAGGTATCCCTCTTGTGTGACAGCTTTCTTGCCGTTTTGCTTTATAACGACTTCTTCGTCGTTTGAGTTTATAGAAATCGAGTTTTTTAAGGTTTCGTATTTTGACGGTGCCATTGCGATTGCCGCAATAATTATGACTATGACTAAAGCGAGAACAGCGGCTGCGGGGATTATGAATTTTTTGTATTTGCCCATGTCCTTTGTGAGATTTACCGCTGTGGAAGCAGCGCCTGAAAACGCCTTAGAGGCGGATTTAGACAGGGTTTCCATAGGGGTGGGGGAGCTTGGCTGCTCTGCCGCAGGGGCTTGTTCCGGCGATGCCTCAGGGGCAGCCTCCTGTGCCGTTTCGGCAATAACGGGTGTGCCGCATACAGAACAGAACCTCGTATCTTCGGAAAGCTCAGAACCGCAATTCGTACATTTTTTTGTCGACATATTCGCAAAACTCCTTTCGACGGGTGCATATAATAAAATTGAAATTTTACTATAACTTATAACATTATAGAAAGAAAACAAGAATTTCATGTCATAATCGCCCATCAAAAAGGCGGTTGTCGGCGGCGAAAGCCGGTGACGAGCCGTTGGGCATAAAAGGTATAATAAACGCTTGTGATGATTATACCATAAAGCGAAGCGTTATGGTATAATCGCCCATCAAAAAGGCGGTTGTCGGCGGCGAAAGCCGGTGACGAGCCGTTGGGCATAAAAGGTATAATAAACGCTTGCGTTTATTATACCACAGCTTTCGGCAAAATGCAACAATAAAATTGTAAGTAATTCATATATTGTAATATTATCGCTTTAAACATTTTCCTGTAAAACTTCTGTTACAGGTAATTACTGCTTATACAGTAATCATATGCAATCTTTTGAAATTTCAGCATTTAATCCGAAACAACTTTAGAAATCAAGCGTCATCTGGCTGTATTCAAGCGGTTTAAAGCCCTTTTGGCAGTAAAGCCGCCTTGCGCCCGCATTATTTTCCGATATTTCAAGCCTTATTCTTTTGTATTTGCCCTTTGCGTGTGAAATGATGAAATCAAGCATTTCGCCGCCCAGACCCTTTCCTTGAAATTCCGCCCGAACATAGATTTCCTCAACCCAAAGCGCTTTACCGCCCGCCTCGTTTGACGGGTTATTTATTATATCACATCGTCAGTCGTTTGTCAAGCGTTTTTTAAAACTTTTTT
>CAZYRV010000047.1:0-5162 GCA_964649485.1 uncultured Oscillospiraceae bacterium
CCGCCCTTTCACGGCGGAATCATGGGTTCGATTCCCGTACGGGTCACCATTCAAAATGCTCGGAAACAGCGTATCTACGTTGTTTCCGAGTTTTTCTTTTATAACGAAAATGTACTTTGTCCGCTACTTGTCCGCTATTTTAAAATTTGTCCGAATTGGAGGCTTTATGCAGTGCGGTTGTCCTTTTTCGGAATAAAATCAAATGCACCGTCCATTGCCTCGGACACTCTCGCCTGTGTAGTTTGAAACTGGTGGGAATACACGTTCAAGGTTGTGCCGGAAATGCAATGCCCTAAAGCACCCGAAACGGTAGTGACATCAAGTCCTGCCGAAATCAGAGATGAAGCGGCAAAGTGACGGAAGCTGTGCAGACCGTAAAAAGGCAAGCCGTTTTTCTCGCAAAACTCTTTCAGCCAGCCATAGGGAGTTTGATTGTTCATAGGCTCGCCGTTCCACTTTGTGAAAAGTCGGTCGTTTTCTACCCATTTGCTGTCACAGTTCAGTGCTTGCTCATCTTGATACGCTTTCAGCTCTTTCAGTATATCCATAATATACGGCGAAATTTTCAGCGTGCGGCGTGAACGCTTGGTTTTGGTAATATCGGTGTAAATACCCCGCTAGGAAGTGTAATTTGAGGTTCTGCGGACACTGATTATGTTATTATCAAAATCAATGTCCTTCTATTCAAGACCTAACATTTCACTGCGGCGAAAACCGCTGTATGCAATTAAAAAGAAAAAAGCTTTGTACTTAATCGGCTCGCCCATATTAATAAACAAGGTGAAAAGGTTAAAATCAGTTTGGAAAGGAATTGATTTAATCAGTAAATTAAAAAAAGAATCTGGTGATGAAGCAAATGGATTTGGTAGCAGAGTTGAACACGTCCATAGCAACTGTTTAAAGGATGATGAAGGCGTTAGTAGATAGCGGTAAAATCGAACGCAAAGGCGGTAAGCGTTTCGGCTATTGGGAAATTCACGAGTAAAATTTGACAGCGATTTTCGGGTGAATATGTATTGTCAGATGTCTTAACGAAAGGTAATGGTGACAATGTTATTGTTAAAGATTTTGTCGGCACTAATTTTTACACCGATGGCACCAAAATACTAGAACTAATACAAAAATCCGTTTATCACTCAGACAGAGCTTAGCAGAGAACTTTAAATTTCTTGTAGTTTGGCGAGGGGGCTAATTACGGGAAGATATAAAAATATCTAAAAACATTTTCAGTATCCGTAAAAAAATTACGGCGGAGTATTGACATTCCTTAAAAATGCGGGTATAATAAAAAGAGTAAGGTTCACTGAATTAGTTTGCATCGATAGAGGGGGGTGTTACCATGCTCAAACGATTTGAGGTAAGAGGATTCAAAAATTATAAGAACAGCTTTGTAATGGATTTTTCGGATGTTCATGATTATAAATTTAATCCAGAATGCGTAAACAATGGACTTTTAAGCAAAATTATCATATATGGGAAAAATTCTGTAGGTAAAAGCAATCTCGGATTGGCGATTTTTGACATTGTTTCGCATCTTACCGATAAAAATGTTACGGCTGGAATATATGAGTATTACTTGAACTCCGATGGCTGCAAATCGGCGGAATTTTCATATGTATTTCAATTTGAAAGTGATGTTGTTGAGTACAGCTATTCAAAGGATAAAACGCGCAGCTTGCTGTTTGAGAAGCTTATGATAAACGATAAACTGATTTTTCAATATGATTATACCGATAAAACAGGCGAGTTTTCGGGACTTAAAGAGCTTAACCCCACCTTGAACCTTGATTTTGAAAATCTTGATTCGGTGTTGAGGTATGTTATAAATAACACTTCCTTGGCTGAGAATCACCCTCTGAAAAAATTGATAAAGTATGTTTCATCAATGCTTTGGTTCAGAAGTCTTGATGAAAACAGATATATAGGCTATAAGACAAGCACAAAGGATTACTTGGATTTTCTTTTGGATAAATCGGTTCTTGACGAATTTCAAGGCTTTTTAAATCGTTCGGGAGTTGAGGAAAAGCTGGTTATCCGCGAAGATACTGATGGAATTAAGCGGCTGTATTTTGACAGAGCAATTCCTCTTCCGTTTATGAAAACCGCTTCAAGCGGCACAAGGGCTTTGTATACGTTCTTTTATTGGTATAAGACAGCAAGTGATGTTTCATTGATGTTTATTGATGAATTTGACGCGTATTATCATTATGAGCTTTCCGAGAGTATCGTGGAAATGCTTGAAAAAATGCCGAATACGCAAGTAATATTAACTTCTCATAATACGAATTTGCTTTCAAACAAAATTATGCGTCCCGATTGCTATTTTATAATCAGCTCTGCAGGAATTACTTCTCTCGTTAATGCAACTAATCGTGAATTAAGAGAGGGTCACAATCTTGAAAAATTGTATATGAGCGGTGAATTCAATGAGTAAGCAAAAAGCTAAAATATTGATTCTTGTAGAGGGTGAAAAAACAGATGTAAGGCTTATGCGGCATTTGCTTAATGTTTATGGAATAAGCGACAACCATACTTTTGTATCTTATAACACTAATATTTATACTCTGTATCGTGAAATGTTTGCCGACGGTGACCCAAGCAGTATGGATATTTTGCAGCTGCTCAAATCATAGGAGAAAAATGAGGAAAGAAGAAAAATATTTGATGAGGTGTATTCGGATATTTTGTTGATTTTTGATTTTGACCCACAAGCACCTGATTTCTCGTCGGAAAAGATAACAGAGATGCAGGAATATTTTACTGAATCCACCGATATGGGCAAGCTGTACTTAAATTATCCTATGGTTGAAGCTTTTTACCATATGAAAAATATTCCCGATGCAGAGTATATTTCACGATGCGTCAAATTAGATGAGCTATCCTGTTATAAAACAATTGTAAATCAAGAGAACAGAAATCATGATTATACCAAGTTTGCAGTTAATAAGGCTGAATGTGATATTGTTATTTCTCAAAATATTGAAAAGGGTTATGCTGTCGCAAAAAGACAATTAGTCGGTGATTTGCCGGATGCGTTTGTTATGCTTCAAAAACAGTTGGAGAAGTTATCGCAGGAAAAATTCATAGCAGTATTGTGCACGTGCGTGTATTATATTGTTGAATATAATCCGCGGCTTGTTCCCGGACAATTTTTAAACACTACTCAATCATCGTCAAATGCTTTAAGCAGCAACTAAGTTACCAAAAAATTCGTATACGGAATGCAGGACTTGCTTCTCAAATAAAAAACAAGAACCAATCAAAAATTGGTTCTTGTCGGTTACAGGAGTATATCAAAACTTGTCCGCTGTTTGTCCGCTAAAGCTATAAAAAGTTAGAGTAAAACAGTATAATCAAGTTGTTGTAGGCTGCCGTAAAACGCTTATTTTACGCGGTTTGCGGCATATTATAGGAAAATAGAAAATATTTGCAAGGATTTTCAACTCCCGTACGGGTCACCAGACAAAACTCCCGAAAATTTGATTTTCGGAAGTTTTTTATATTCATATGACGCTTCTGTGGTTTTGTTTGTGTAGTTTTCGATTGCACGGCAGATATTAATAAAGGGCTTGAATTTATGGCTTTTGCAAAGATTTTTGGTATGCATTTCAGTTGGAGATTAGTATTATGCGGTTTTAAGTTATTTATACAATCAGATTCAGACACAAAAAACCGCTCTGTTTGCGATAACAAAGCGGTTTTTTGATGGTCGAGGTGACAAGATTTGAACTTGCGACCTCTGCGTCCCGAACGCAGCGCTCTACCAAACTGAGCCACACCTCGAAATGGGATTTCTCCCTTATTTACACGCCGTATTCAGCGCGATATGCAAGCATATTTTCAATATGCTCTGCGCCGGAAACAATTCCCGACTTTAAAGCATCGATAATATCATTGACCGTCACGATTGGATAAACCTTGATTCCGAAATCACGATAAACCTCTTGTACAGCGGAAGTATCGCCCTTGCCACGTTCCATTCGGTCAACAAGAATGACCATTCCTTCGACATCGGCGCCTGTTTGTGTAACAAGCGGAAGCACCTCACGCACGGCTGTTCCTGCTGTGATTACGTCTTCAATGATGAGAACTTTTTCTCCTGCTTTAGGGGCAGAGCCGACAAAAACCCCGCCTTCACCGTGATCCTTTGCTTCTTTGCGGTTGAAGGTATAAGGCAAATCAATTCCGTAAAGATTATAAAGAGATGAAGCGGCAGCAGAAACCAAGGGAATGCCCTTGTACGCAGGCCCGAAAAGCAGATCGGGCGAGAGGCCGTTTTCCTTGATACATGACGCATAAAACCCGCCGAGCTTTGCAAGCTGGGCGCCTGTTTTGAAATTACCGGAATTGAAGAAATACGGTGAAATTCTTCCGCTTTTTAAAGTAAAGCTTCCGAATGTCAAAACTCCACATTCCGCAGCAAATTTAATAAATTCCTGTTTGTACGTCATGCCTGTCCTTTCGGCTGTAAGTCATCATGAAATTAGCATATATTATTATATCATATTTTTTCTCATTTGTCAAGTCTGAATGAAAAAATAGATAAAAATTTTATCTGCCGCCTATTAATTGCGGTGAAGCCCTAATAAAACTTGAACATTTTCGACAATTTTACATGAAAAGCCACTTGACATTTTGTCTGAATTATGATATATTAATGATAATTTAATATTTAGGGCATTATAAAATAAAGATTTGTAAATGTAACAAATTGTTACTATTTCAGTTTGATGGCTTTTTTCAGCGCCACGTTAATGGCAAATAATAGTAAGGTATTTACATAGCTACATAATAATCTTTGTTTATTAGGCCTGATTTCCGGTTGGACGGCGTATGCTGTTTTCAAGTTTCGAACTTAAAGGGTGGGGGGTTCACATTATACCCCTTGCCCTTTTTTATTTTTTTATTAAAAAATATTGACTTAAAAGGAGAAAAATATGAAGGTTGGATTTACCGAAACGGTTTTGCGTGATGCAAATCAATCGCTTATCGCAACACGAATGCCGTTTTCGGATTTTGAGAAAATTCTCGAAACCTTAGATGAAGCGGGCTATCATTCTCTTGAGTGCTGGGGCGGGGCGACCTTTGATTCGTGCCTGCGCTATTTGTCCGAAGACCCGTGGGAACGGCTTAGAAAAATCAAGGCGAAGGTTCGCAAAACC
>CAZYRV010000047.1:5261-13029 GCA_964649485.1 uncultured Oscillospiraceae bacterium
GATATTGTGAGAAAATTTGTTGCCCACGCCGCACAAAACGGAATGGATATTTTCAGAATTTTCGATGCGCTGAACGACTTCCGTAATATTGAAACAGCCGTCGATGAGGTGCTTAAACAGGGCAAACACGCTCAGGGCTGTATTTGCTATACCACAAGCCCGATTCACAGCATTGAAAAATACGCAGAAATGGGTAAACAGCTTGAACAAATGGGCGTTCAGTCTATCTGTATCAAGGATATGGCGGGAATAATGGGGCCGCAGGAGGCAGTCGAACTCATCACTGCGCTGAAAACCAGCACAAATTTACCCATAGTATTACATACTCACTCAACCACGGAGCTTGGTCCGATTACCTATACAAAAGCTGTCGAAGCCGGCTGTGACGTGATTGACACTGCGATTTCGTCCTTTGGAGGCGGAACGGCACAGCCGCCCACGGAAAGCTTGAATTATGCGCTTACTCAAATGGGCTTTGAAACAGGGCTTGATGTGAAAAAGCTTAAAGTAATCAACGACTTTTTCAAGCCGCTCAAGGAAAAATATCTTAAATCAGGTTTGCTTGACCCTTACGTTATGGGTACGGAAACCGATGCGCTTATTTATCAGATTCCCGGCGGAATGCTGTCCAACCTGATTGCCCAGCTTAAGGCTCAAAATGCAATTGACAGGCTTGACGAGGTTCTCGCCGAAACACCTAAGGTTCGCAAGGACTTGGGCTATCCGCCGCTTGTTACTCCGATGAGCCAGATGGTTGGCGTTCAGGCGGCAACGAATGTTCTGGTCGGAGAACGCTATAAAAATATTTCCAAAGAGGTAAAAGCTTACATTAAAGGCGAATATGGACAAGCGCCGGGAGAGATTGATAAGGCGCTTGCGGAAAAGGTTCTTGATGGCGAAAAGCCGATTACAGGCAGATTTGCCGACACGCTTAAGCCCGCATTTGATGAAGCAAAGTCAGGGCTTGGCGGAGTTGCCCGCAACGATGAAGATGTGCTTTCTTATGTGCTTTTTCCGTCTGTTGCCGAAAAGTTTTTCAAAGAACGTGAGGAAAAAGAATCACGCACGGTAAGCTATACAATCACCAGAAAGCAGGTGTAAAATGAGTTTTTCAGAAAGCGCTCTGGTCGCATTGTTCACTTGGGTTGTGGTTTTTGCGGTGCTTGCGGTTTTGTATCTTATAATACAAGTGTTTTCAAAGGCCGTTGTATTCTTTCAAAAACCAAAGGCGGCGATTGCGGCAGGTTCTGATGGACCAACAGCAGTTTTTGTTGCTTCTAAACCGAATGATGCAAATCATAAGCTTCAGGACAATGACTTTTCAGCAGGAGCAATCAGGCTTAGAGATGTAGACGAACAAACTGCCGCCATGATTATGGCAATTGTAAGCGACGAATCGGGAATCCCCCTTTCAGAGCTTTGTTTTAAGTCGATAAAGCTTGTGAACGGAGATAAAAAATGATATATACAGTAAAAATTAATGATAAAGAATACGAGGTTGAGGTCGAACGCGGAAAAGCAAATATTCTTACTGTTTCCGATGTGAAAGCCGCTCCTGTTTTACAGCAGCCGGTTCAGCAACAGCCGGTAAAAGCCGCCCCCGTTGTTTCAGCGGGCGACGGAGAACCGCTTACCGCACCGATTGCGGGTGTCGTTTTAAACATTAAAGCAACCGCAGGCCAAAGCTTTAAGAAGGGCGACATTCTGCTTACTATTGAAGCGATGAAGATGGAAAATGAAATTCTTGCGCCGCACGACGGTGTTGTAGAGCAGGTGCTGGTTAATAAGGGAGCAAGTGTTAATACAGGCGACACGCTCCTACTTATGAAGTAGGAGGGGAAAATGTTTATTGATTCACTTGTAAAGCTTTGGGAAAGCTCTGGCTTTACCGCCCTGACGTGGCAAGCCGGCGTCATGCTTCTGGTCGGCTTTGTGCTTGTTTATCTTGCGGTTGTGAGAAAGTTTGAGCCGCTTTTGCTTTTGCCGATTGCCTTCGGTGTAATTCTTGCGAATCTGCCTTTGGCGGGGCTTATGGACGCACCGACAGACGGGCAGGTCGGCGGACTTTTATACTATTTATATCAGGGTGTCAAGCTTGGGATTTATCCGTCGCTGATTTTTATGGGAGTCGGTGCAATGACCGATTTCGGACCTTTGCTGTCCCGCCCAAGCAGCCTTTTTATGGGTGCTGGTGCTCAGTTTGGAATAAGCGCAGCTTTTATTATAGCAATCGCACTTGGATTTACTCCGCAGGAAGCCGCCTCAAATGCTATTATCGCAGGCGCTGACGGCCCGACGGCGATATTTCTGACGACAAGGCTTGCGCCTCATTTGCTTGCGCCGATTGCAATTGCGGCATATTCGTATATGGCGCTTATTCCGCTTATTCAACCGCCCATTATGCGGCTTATGACGACGAAAAAAGAGCGTGAAATCAAAATGGAGCAAGGCAGAAACGTTTCTAAGCTTGAGAAGGTTTGCTTTCCGATTTTGGTCACAGTATTTTGCGTCTTGCTTCTCCCGTCTGTTGCTTCTCTTATCGGAATGCTCATGCTCGGCAATCTTTTCCGTGAAACGGGAGTTGTCGAAAGGCTTTCTGACACGGCGCAGAACGCTCTTATTAATATAGTAACAATCTTTTTGGGCGTAACCGTCGGCGCAACCGCCGTAGGCGAGCAGTTTTTACAGCCGGAAACGCTTAAAATCATTGCTTTAGGCTTGTTGGGCTTTGTGTTCAGCACCTTTGGCGGACTTTTGATCGGCAAAATTATGTGCGTTCTTTCCAAGGGAAAAATCAATCCTCTGATTGGCTCGGCGGGGGTTTCTGCCGTTCCGATGGCGGCAAGAGTTTCACAGGTTGAGGGGCAAAAGGCAAACCCCGCAAACTTTCTTCTTATGCACGCAATGGGCCCGAATGTTGCGGGAGTAATCGGTTCGGCGGTTGCCGCAGGCATACTTCTTTCCATGTTCGGCTGATTATGTGTCGAAAATCATTTAAACATCACCTTTATTAAGGCTTCACCGCACAAAGATGGCGGTACGATTGCGCAGGGATTATCTGACAATTTTTAGGAAAAATCCGCAGAAATACTTGCGTATTTTGAGAAATTTTGACGCCAAAATCGGCGAAAAGAACAAGCAAGCGCACCGTCAAGGAAGTTTCTGGTCTTTGTGCGGTGATGCCTTAAAACTCTGCCGTTTGAATGCGGCTGAAAGGCGGTATTATGATAAGACTTACAAGACTTGACGGGCACGATTTTCTGCTTAATTCCGACTATATCGAAAGCGTTTTTGAAAGCCCCGACACAATTATCACAACCCGTTCGGGCAATAACATAATTGTTCGGGAATCTATGCAGGAAATTTTGCGAATGATTGAATCCTATAACAGGAAAATCAGACAGCCGAACAAATGGTCTAATCTTTGACTTTAATTAAGGCGGATTGGAGGACGTAAATTTTGAATATCAGTATTATTGTCGGTATGGTTATCGCTTTTGCCATGGTTGCGCTTGGAATAGGGGGAAACTTCGGGCTTTTTGTCGATGTAAACAGCCTTTTCATCACTGTCGGCGGCACTTTTGGCGTGCTTATCGCCATGTTTCCTTTTTCGGTGCTTAAAAATATACCAAAAGCTTTGAAAATTGCACTTTTCCCCCCGAAATATAATCATCGCAAGTACATAGACGAAATTGTTGAATATGCAAAAATTGCTCGTTCGAAGGGGCTTATTGCCTTAGAATCAAGTGCGATTGAATGCAAGGACAAGTTCATGAAAGCGGCTCTTTTGCAGATTATTGATGCGAACGATACCGAAAAGGTTCGTGGAATGCTTGACGATTCTATAAGTAATATGTGTGACAGGCATGATAAGGGCAGGGCTTTTTTTGAAAAGGGAATAGGAATGTTCCCTGCGTTTGGTATGTTAGGTACGCTGATCGGTCTTATCATCATGCTTGACGGGCTTGATAATGCAGAAACAGGCGGTGCCGCAAGCATAGGCGCCGGCATGGCGGTCGCCCTTGTCACAACGTTTTACGGCTCGCTTTTTGCGAACGTTATTTTCGCCCCGATAAGCAATGCGCTTAAAAATGCGCATGATGATGAGGTTTTGTGTATGCAGATTATCGAGGAGGGAGTAATCGCTATTGCGGAAGGCTCAAACCCTCGATATATCGAAGAAAAGCTTGAATTTATGCTTCCCCAGAAAAAGGGCGGCTCGAAAGAGGACAGGAGAAAATAATCTTCCGTCCGTTTTGTGGTTATCAGGTAACGAGAGGAGGTTGTGCGATGGCGAAACGTGTAAAAAAAGAAGAGCGAGATTCAAGCGGCGACTGGCTTAATACCTATGCCGACATGGTTACGCTTGTGCTTACTTTTTTTGTATTATTATACAGCACTTCAAGCCTTGACCAGCAAAAATGGCAGTATATTTTACAGTCGCTTGTTTCTCGCGGAACCTATGTAAATACTGTGGTTATGGACGGAGAACCGGGGGATTCTGAAGATCCGGTTGTCGTAAACGCCGATACTGTGGACGAATTGGCAAATGGAAATCTGCCGCAATCATTCGATCAGCTTTATTTATATTTGCAGGAATATGTAAAAAATTCCGGTTATAAAGACGACATCACAGTCGGAATGGGGAAAACCTATCTTTACATACGCTTCCAAAACAATGTTTTTTTTGACGGCGACAGCGCAATTCTCAAGGACGACGGAAAAAAGGTTTTGAATGTGATTTCTCCCGCAATTAATTCGATTCAGGATAAAATCATGACGCTTACTGTTTCGGGACATACTGCGGTTGGTCAATCAAATGTAAATGACTGGGAGCTTTCAAGCTCTCGTGCGTCTAATGTGTTGAATTATTTGGCAGAAAAGGAAACTGTTCCCGAGGAGAAATTCAAGCTTAAAGCGTCCGGCCCTTATGAACCGATTGCTTCGAACGAAACCGAAGATGAAAAGGCGAAAAACCGACGTGTCGAGCTTATTCTGACCAAAAGCGACTTGGATTTAACCGACCTCGAAACCCTTCAGGAGCTGTTAAAACAGGATTATGACATAGATTCAGAGCTTATTGACCCCGACAGCCCCGATAACAGTAAGCAAACTGAAGAATATGTTCCCGAAACGCTTCATCACGAGGCGGCGCCGGAAACTGAATAAAAACAAGCGGGAAACCGCTTGAATAACCTACTTTAATAAGGTGGTGAATAAATTGAGCGAGGCATTTGACGCTGTGAAAGCTGCTGAAAAGCGTGCCGGTGAAATAATTTCCGAGGCGAAGGGCGAAGCGGCGTTAATCAAAAAAGAGCTGATTTTGGCAACTGAAAAGGCAGAGGAAAATTATTTTTCCGAGCTGAACGAGTTTCAGAGCAATCTTTTTGCGGCTGAAAAAAAGGAAATTTCCAGCCTTGAAAAGCAAATTGCAGACGAAACCAATCGGCGGAAACAGAAAATTTCCGACGAGCTTCAAAAGGCTAAACCCGAGCTTATCCTCACTTTGACGGAAAGGGTGATTGATGCGTAATGGCTATTGCGGTTATGGAAAAGGCGGCGCTGATTATCCCGAAAGCGTTTGAGGACGAGGCTTTGCGGCTTTTGCAGGAATTTGGCAGAATCGAATTTATAAAAGCTGTTGATGAAAGCGGCGAATTCACGATTAAACAGGGCTTTGTCAGCTTTGACGACGACCTTGCGATGATAACGCACGCACAGCAGATTTTAGCGCAGTTTAATAAGGAAAGCGCCTTTAAACGGCTGAAAAACGGCAGACCAGTTGTTTCGTTTTCGGCGCTTGAAGAAGCTGTTTCCGAAAGTAACTGGAAATTGCTTTGCGAGGAAATTATCACTCTGAGCGAACGGCTTGAGGCGGTTCGAACAAGGCGGAAGGAGTTAATTCGGCTTTCTGATCGTTGGATAAAATGGAAAAATATTGAATTCAGATACGACGAGCCAACCGAATTTTCAGATACTCAAAAGCCTTTATGGGTACGGTTGATTCGGCTGTTTTGGGCGAATTTGCAGAGCGTTTTTACGAAATAACCGAGGGCTGCGGCGTTTGCGAAACTGTTTTCAGCGACGATAAGCAAGCGGGAATAATACTTTATTTTCCTGAAAATTCAAACTCATCTGTTCAAAGGCTTTGCGGCGAGCTTGATTTGACTCGGCTTGATTTTGAATTTGACAGGCTTCCTATTGAGGAGCTTGAAAGCTGGAGCGCCGAGGAAAAGGCGGTTGTCGCCGAAGAAAACAGCATTTTAGATAAGCTGGAAACGCTTGCGCAAAGCAAAAGCAAGCTTGATTTTGCCGAGGATTTCATAAAAAATCTGGAAATTCGTGCTGAAGCAGGCGAGGGCATTGAAAAAACGCAGACAATGCTTCTAATAAGCGGCTGGATTGAAAAAATACATTGCGCCGAGCTTGAAAAGCTTCTTGAAAGCGGGCTTTCCTGCCCTTATTACCTAAGCTTTTCGGCGGTTGCGGAGGAAGAAATCTCCGATGTGCCGATTGTTTTGCGAAACAAAAAGGCGATTGCGCCTTTCGAAACCCTCACTGAAATGTACAGCCTGCCCGCCTACGACGAGGTTGACCCAACGCCCGCCATGACGCCGTTTTACCTGATTTTTTTCGGCATGATGGTTGCTGATTTGGGCTATGGACTGGTGCTTTTAATTGCCACTTTTTTAGTCAAACGCTTTATGAAGCCCGACAGGGAGCTTAAGCGGAATATTGATTTTTTCTTTGCACTTTCGTTTCCGACCATGCTTTGGGGCTTGATTTACGGCTCGTTTTTCGGCTTGGAATTACCATTTGTGCTACTTTCAACAAGCAAGGATATTATTCCAATTATGGTAATTTCGATTGCGCTCGGCTGGATTCAGCTTGTGACGGGGCTTGTGCTGAGCGTTTACATAAGCTGGCGGCGAAAAGACGTACTGGGCGCATTTTCCGGCGGTATAACTTGGATTGCATTGCTTTTGGGGCTTGCGCTAATTGTAGTGTCAAAATTTGTCATGGCAAATGATTATTTATTCTATGCGGCTTTGGGATTGTCGGTAATTGCAATGCTCGGAATAGTGATTTTCCCCGTTTTCGAAAACAAGAAACACAAGGTTAAGGGCTTTCTCAAGGGGCTTTACGCCCTTTACGGCGCAAGCGGCTATATCGGCGATTTGGTGAGCTATACAAGGCTTATGGCGCTTGGAATTGCCGGCGGAAGCATTGCCGTGGCATTTAACACAATAATTGAGGCACTTCCTTTTGTGGCAAGAATTACCATAGGTGTAGTTTTGGCAATAGTTTTGCAAGGACTGAACATTTTTCTTTCATTTTTGGGTGCTTATGTTCACGGAATCCGACTTCAATATGTCGAATTTTTTGGAAAGTTTTACGGCGGCGGAGGAAGAAAATTTTTACCTTTTAAAGCTGCCGAAAAGAATATTTATATTGCTGATAAATAATTTTACGGAGGAATTTTTATGGACATCATTACAGAAAATCTGGGTACAATTCTTGCGGTTGCGGGCATGGTGCTTGCGACTGTTCTCCCGGGAATCGGCTCTGCAAAGGGCGTAGGAATGACCGGTGAAGCGGCGGCGGCGCTTACGTCAGAACAACCTGAAAAGTTCGGTAAAGCCCTTATTCTTCAGCTTTTGCCGGGCACTCAGGGCTTGTACGGCTTTATTATTGCGTTCTTTATTTTTCTTAATATTGGAAATGCACATGAATTTGCGGAGGGCTTTAGGCTGTTTGGTGCGTCGCT
>CAZYRV010000047.1:13069-13821 GCA_964649485.1 uncultured Oscillospiraceae bacterium
ACAATCTCACGCAATATATAACAGACACGGCAAACGCCGATGCTAAAGGCATTGTTGATGCCGCAAGGGTTGATTTTGATGAGGGCAAGGCGGCGGCAATTGACAAATTTGCATTGCTTTTTTCAAAGCAAAAGGACGAGCTTACGGAGCAGAGCAAAACCAGAATCAACGAGGCAAAGGCGGAGCTTTCAGCCGACGCAAACCGAGAGCTTACGGGCTATGTTTATGGTTTAATCGACGGCATTTTCGATGAGGTCAACTCAAAGCTTTGCGGCATGGATTCAACCCAATTCTTGCAATTTTATAATGGAATAATTGCAAAACTTAATCTTAACGGCGAATATAAAGTTGTTCTGGGCGAAAAAACCGCTGCGTTGCTCGACGGAAAAACCCGTGGCGAACTGGAAATTAAAACTGAAAAATTCAGCCTTGTTATTGATGGGAAAACTGTTAAAAACGAGGGCGGGTTTGTGCTGGAAAAAGCGCCGGTTGAATACAGCTTTTTGTTCTCGGAAATGCTTGAAGCGCTTAAACAAAAGGAAGCGCCCACGCTTTTCAAGCAGTTTTCAAGCTGAGGAGGCGGATATGCAAACAAAGGTTTACCCCCAAATGAACACGCTTGTGCGGCTTGCGGAGAGGACGCTTTTGACGCAGTCACAGCGCTTTGAGCTTGTAAACGCGGCGGATTTGGGGCAATTTTTAAAGCTGCTTTCAGCGACGGATTTTTTTGCGCATGACGAGCCTGATTCGCC
>CAZYRV010000047.1:13831-15798 GCA_964649485.1 uncultured Oscillospiraceae bacterium
AGCTCACGAAAGCGAGCAGAATGATTGGCTTTTATGGACGGAAAAGCTTTCGCCCGATGCTGACATAGCGGGCTTTTTTAAGCTTGCCGATTCGCTTGTAAACATCAGGGCTTATGTCAAGGAAACGGCTTTGCAAAGGGATTTCACGTCACTTTATATTGATGGCAGCCAGCTTAATAAGTCAAGAATTTCCGCAATTATGACAGCTGAAAAATTAAGCGAAAGGGAACGCCGCATTAAAACGGCGATTGCCGGTGCGACCGCCGCTTACACTGCCTCAAAGTCGCTTTCCCGTGCGGATTTACACATAATTTTCTTTGGTCATGGCGAGCTTTTTCGTCTTGCCGACGAAATTGCCGACAAGGAAATAACCAATTTTATCAAGGCAAAGATTGACCTTGAAATTCTGTCAATTTTGTTGCAGGCAAGAGAGGAAAATTCGGCGGTTGGCGGAGCGGTTTTGGCTAAAATCGAGGGCGGAAATATTAACTCCACGGAGCTTCGGCGGCTTTTTTCGGCGACAGCTTTAGAGCAGGATAGCTTTATCGCTAAAACGCTTTATGGCGGGCTTTGGGAGCAGCTTAAGCATCTGGGCTTTGACCTGTTCGACGTTTATGCGGATAATTTTCTGATGGAAAAATGCAAGTCAGCAAAGCTTGAAGCCTTCGGATTATTCCCGCTTTTTGCGTTTTTGTACGCAAAGCTTTTAGACATCAAAAACGTCAGAATGATTGCGGCGGCAAAACGTGCGGGCGCAGGTTCGGCGGAGATTGCGGAAAGGCTGCGTGACGGATATGAAATTTAAGGTTGCGGTTCTGGGCGGCGGCGAAAGCATTTTCCCTTTTTCGCAGATAGGCGCCGACGTTTTTGAGGCAGAGGGCGGAATCGCCCTTTCCAAGCAGGTTTCTCGGCTTGTCAAGGACGGCTATGCGTTGTTTTTCATAAGCGAGGACTCGCTTGTAAAAAACACAGAAATTCTTGATGCCTACGACAAGCACCCTACTGTTACGGTTATTCCGATTCCAGGGCTTGAATCGGAGGAGGGCTTCGGCTTGGACAGAATCCGAAAAATGGTTGAAAAGGCGCTCGGACAAAGCATTTTATAATGAAAACATTGCCGTAAGTAAAGAAAATTCTGGTTGCGGCGGAATAATATAGGTGGTGATTATTTGAATACAGGCGTAATCGTCAAGGTTTCCGGCCCGCTTGTCACGGCAAGCGGAATGGGCGACGCAAATATTCAGGACGTGTGCAAGGTCGGCGACAAGGGGCTTATCGGCGAAATAATCGAGATGAGGGGCGACGTCGCTTCCGTTCAGGTTTATGAGGAAACGTCGGGAATCGGCCCGGGAGAGCCGCTTGTTTCGACGGGCGAAGCGCTTTCGGTCGAACTCGGCCCGGGCTTGATTTCGCAAATGTTCGACGGAATCCAGCGCCCGCTCGACCGCTTTATGCAGGCGGCGAAAAGCCCGTTTTTAACAAAAGGAATAAGCGTTAAATCGCTTGACAGGGCGAAAAAGTGGGAGTTTAAGCCCGCTGTTTCCGTTGGCGACAGAGTTTGTGTCGGCGACATTATAGGAACTGTTCAGGAAACGCATTCTATTGTGCATAAAATCATGGTTCCAGACGGCTTTTCTGGCAAAATCAAGGCGATCAATTTCATGGGAGCCGTTTTATCCGTCTTGCGCGGCCGCGGCGCAGGCGGATGCGCTCAACAACATGATACCTGGCAAAAGCAAGGCGATCAATTCAGGCGAATTTACCATTGAGGAAACAGTTGCCGTCGTCGAAACCGAAAACGGTGAAAAAAACCTCACAATGCTTACAAAATGGCCTGTCCGCTATGCAAGACCGGTTGCTGAAAAGCTTAATCCTGTCGAGCCGATGATAACCGGACAGCGGGTTATCGACACGCTTTTCCCTGTTATGAAGGGCGGTGCGGCGGCTGTTCCCGGCCCTTTCGGAGC
>CAZYRV010000048.1:0-5717 GCA_964649485.1 uncultured Oscillospiraceae bacterium
AGCTTTCAAGGCGATTTTCCGTACCGAGCTTCTGGTTGGCGATTATTCCGAGATTGTATTTTTTCGAGAAGAATTCAAGCACCTCCGCCGTTTCCGGATAAGGCTTGTCAAGCTCTGACGGATACAGATGGACGGTGCTTTTTTCTTTAAAGCCGTAAGGCGCAAGCTGACCGCTTATGGTTGCTTTATATTCCGCCATGCCTTTGATATAACCGTTTCTGATTTCCTCCGGCGAAAGCGCTCCGCCGATTACTGCTGACGCATTTTCAAACCAGCGCTTGTACGAAGCCGTTTCGTCAAGCAATGTGCTTCCCATATCGAAAAAAATCCATTTTGTGTTATTAAACATTTTATCTCCCTTGTAGATTAGTATTATATATATTTCCCTATTGTTATCCAAATTCGTCCTTTTTTTGACTCCCCGCCAACATGGATAAGCTTTGCCCGACCAAGCCCTCGGACAGAGATTATGTCGCCTTCTTTAACCTCTTTGTCGCATTTTTCGCAGATAATATGCGAAAGCTGTGCCTTGCCGCCGACAATATATTCCGCTGCAATTCCACGAGAAATATTGAACATTGCCGCAACGACACAATCAAAACGCAGGGAAGCAACCGTATCGCTTTTTTCTTCAAGCCTTTTCTCAGTTTTGGGAAGCTCTGAAAGCGGAATTGTTTCGGTTTTAACCCCGAATTTCCCTACCTTATCAAGGTTATCGCTTATAAAATTTGCAACACTTTTCAGGCAGACAAGAAAGCAGGTGTCGCCGACAAATATATCGCCGACACATTCACGTGTTATACCGAGAGATAAAACTGCACCTAAAATGTCACGGTGACTAATTTCATCTTGCTTTCTGTGTGATATTTTTATTGCCGATATGATTTCATCTTGTTCGTATGCGCCCCAATCGGTGTTTATAAATACGGCGGCACATCGCTCTGCTTCGTCAAAGCCAGAGATGAAATCAAGCCGAACGCCGTTATTATGCGTGCCAAAATAGCGTTGAATTTCCTCTGCTTCTGCGGGTGTGATGAATTTTGTGTGCGCAAAGCCGTTGTTTTCGGCGGCTTTGACTAAGTCGAAAAGTCTGTTTTGGTCAAACATGATTAACCTTTCCTGAGCTTAAATTTCCATTAAATCCCACTGCGTGAAACGATATTTTGCGAGGTCAACCGTTTCGCCGTCAACCTGAACTCCCTCAAGCTCTAAAAGCCGCTTTTGTTCGTCCGTTCCGCCGAAGGCAAAGCTTTTCGCAAGCCTGCCAAAACGGTTTACCACACGGTGACACGGCGTCAAAACAGGCTCCGGATTCACATGAAGCGCCCAGCCCACAGCCTGAGCCGCACGGGGGCTTCCGATTGCGGCGGCAATGTCGCCGTAGGTCGCAACCTTGCCCTTTGGTATTTTTCGGACGGCGGCATAGACAAGCTTAAAAAAATCTCCGTTTTTCATAGTTTTCCTTTCAATTGAAAAATGAAAGCTGGTCGCTGTTTTTGTTTGTCGGAAACTCCGAGAGATATGAAAAAACGTCGTTTGTATCAAGCATGATTCCGTTTTTTTCACAGGTGTTCTGAACAATTCTGTACAGGCGGTCGGCTTTCGGACTAGGAATTTCATAACTGTTCCCGAAGGCTCGGATATACTTTTGCTTTAAGGCGGGGAAATGCTCGTCAAGCTTTTGGTAGAAGTATTCTCGGTCGCCGTCACGAAGAGTTACGCCAATTCCAAAGCATATGATTGCTTTGACCTGCGCCCGCACGCAATAGTCAAGAATGCCGCGAATATTTTCCTCTGTGTCGTTTATAAACGGCAAAATCGGTGTAAGCCAAACGACTGTCGGTATGCCGTTGTCACGCATTGCTTCAAGCACCCGAAAGCGTTCTGCCGTCGTCGAAACATTCGGCTCTAAAATGCGGCAAAGCTTTTCGTCAAAGGTGGTAAGCGTCATTTGCACAACAGCTTTTGTTTTGCTGTTTATTCGCTTTAAAACGTCCAAATCCCGCATTACCAAAGCTGATTTTGTAAGCAGCGAAACACCGCAGTCATGCTTTTCAATCACCTCAAGGCATTTTCTTGTATAGCCGATTTCGGCTTCTAAATGCAGATACGGGTCGCACATTGCGCCTGTTGATATCATGCAGGGCTTACGCTTTTTGCTCAGCTGTTGGTCGAGCATGACAGGAGCGTTTCGCTTGACTTCGATATCCTCAAAATCGTGCTTCATCTGATAGCAATCGCTTCTGCTGTCGCAATAAATACAGCCGTGAGTACAGCCGCGGTAGATGTTCATGCCGTTTTTCGGCGACAAAATCGTTTTATAGTCGGCAAAATGCCAGCGAAAATGCTGTTCGTCAGAGGGTTTCGTTTCGTCCTCGGCAATTTCCCAGTCCTGCTCGTTTATCATAAGGCTTACCTCTTTGAGCCGTTTTTCACGTTCCCGCCAATCAGGAAGAATTGCCTCAACCTCCGCCCAGAACTTGTCCGAATGGTTCATCTGCTTTATATGCGCAAGCTCATGCACGACGACAAGGTCAATCAAATCGTCGTCAGCCATCATAAGCCTCCACGAAAAATTAACGCTGTGTTTTGCGCTCATGCTTCCCCAGCGCTTTTTTGCGGAGTTTATTTTAATGGAGGAAACGCAAACGTTCATTTGTCGCTGGAAATAAGCAATTTTTTCAGCCGTGATGCGCTTTGCAAGCAACTTGTAAACCTCGATCACCGCCGCCTTGATTTCATTCGGCGAAAGCTTCGGCGGAACGAATAAGCAATTTTCTCCGTGATCAAAGCCCGCACGGTTTCCGTCACGTGCGACGATCGGATATTCCTTGCCACGGCATAAAACGCTGTCGCCATAGCTTAGGCTGAAGCTTGAGCGTTTTTCGGCGATTATTTCTTGCTTTTGGAGGTGCTTTGAAATCCATTCCTCTTTTGCTTCGATAAAAGCGTCTATGGCGGCTTTCGGAGCCTTAAGCGGGGCTCTCACTTCAAGCTTGCCGCCCCGCACATAAAGAGCGATTGTTTTGCGCTTGCTTCTTATTAAAATGTATTCTCTCAAGGTTTTTCCTGTTCTAAAGTTATTATTACGATTTCGGGACGGTTGAAAATTCGGGGGATTCGGGTTGTTTCACGTGCCAGACCTCTGCTTACGACAAGCTTTGTTTTGCCGAGTTCGTACAGGCCTGATGTATATTTTGGAAACAGTCCCTGATTCGGAGCATAAAGACCGTTTTTTAATATGAGCGGAAGCCGCCATTGCCCGCCGTGTGCGTGTCCCGAAACAACAAGGTCGGGCGAAAGCTCTTGATATTCTTTGATTCTTTCCGGTCTGTGGGCAAGCAAAATTCTGTACAAATCGCTTTTCAAAGCGCTTTTAAGCGCTTTTTTCTGCGTTTCATAAGGCTTGGATTGATTTTTGATTTTGTCTGTATCAGGGTCGTCAATTCCGCAAATACGTATTGTTTGTCCCCTTGTTTTCACATCGGCAAAGCTGCCGTTTAGAACAAAAACATTGTGGGATTTTACAGTTTGTTTAAATCCGTCAACCCTGCCGCTTCGGAATTCGTGGTTGCCCGCAACGTAAAAGCATGAGGCTTTTCCCGATATTCCCGCCAAAAACTCAACCGCTTTTTCCGGCGGTATATCGTCGTCAAAAAAATCTCCGACAAGAAGGATTATATCGGGTTTTTCGGTCAGAACGGCATTTACAAGCTCTTTTTGCCCCTCGCCATAATCGCAGGAGTGCAAATCCGCAACAACAACTATTGTCACAGGGGTGTTTATTTTGTCAGAACGAAGCCTGATTCGGCTTGTTGAAAGGCTTTGATTGAACATAGCGCTCCTTATCAAGGAAAACTCCATTTTGTAATGTAATGCCTTAAGTATAGCATAAATTGTACGCAGATTTCAAGCTGCAACCTAATCATAATATATTTATATGAGGTTTTATTCAAAAAAATTTGATTTTATATAAAAAAGGTATTGCATTTACAAGAATAAAATGTTATACTATTAAAGCATTTATTGAAAGTGGATAGCTATGCCATTTTATAAACGCAAACAGACGGTCCGCTGTGAGAGGAGTAGTGCCCTCGGCTCAAGAACGTTTGTAATAAGGGTTTTTCCCATACGAAAGGATTGGTCTAACAATGGACGCACTTAAAATCATTTCCGAATCAAGCCTCAAGGCTGACGCACCGAGCATAAGCATAGGTGATACCGTAAAGGTTTACGTCAGAATCAAAGAAGGCGAAAAGTCACGTATCCAGCTTTTTGAGGGTACAGTCATCGCCAAGAAGCATGGCGGCGTAAACGAAACCTTTACCGTAAGACGTGTTTCTCACGGCGTAGGCGTTGAGAGGGTTTTCCCGATTCACAGCCCCACGGTTGATAAGGTTGAGATTGTACGCGGCGGTAAGGTAAGAAGAGCAAAGCTCTACTATCTGCGTGACCGTGTTGGTAAGGCGGCAAAGGTTAAGGGCAAGGTTTAATCAAGCCTGCCCCGTGTAATAACGAAGCTGCGTTTTTGCATCTTCGTTATTACCATTATTTTTATGAAACAGAGGTGAACCGCTTGGACGAACAGAATTTTTCTTCTGAAACCGATATTGAAAAACACGAAAGCAAAGCCGAAAACGGCTCAAGCGGTGATAAAATCGACGACTCTATTAAAAATACGGGAAAGGAAATTTTCGAATGGGTCGAAAGCCTTTCAAAGGCATTCAGCATAATGTTTTTGCTTGTTGCGTTTGTTTTCAGGGTTGTGACAGTTGAGGGCACATCTATGCTCCCCACGCTGGAGGACCAGGACAGGCTTATAATCACGAATTTCCTTTATACCCCGCAAAGAGGCGACATAATCGTGCTTCAGGCGGATACTCTCACAAACGAGCTTACCGGCGAGCTTGGAAAGCCTATCATTAAGCGTGTAATCGCTGTTGCAGGCGACAAAATCGACATTGATAAAAACACAGGCGACGTTTTTGTGAATAATAACAAGCTTGAGGAAGGCTATATAAAGGAAAAAATAGCTCCGTCAAGACTTTTTGATTTCGACGGCGAGGTTATTGTTCCTGAAAATTATGTCTTTGTCCTCGGCGATAACAGAAATAATTCACGTGACAGCCGTGACAGCGCAGTCGGTCTTGTTGACCTTGACACCATTATGGGCGAGGCACAGCTTAGGATTTCCCCATTCGATAAATTCGGTGGCTTATATGAGTGATATTGCCCATATTCAGTGGTTTCCGGGGCACATGACAAAGGCACGGCGCACAATTGAGGCTGATTTAAAGCTTGTTGACGCTGTTGCTGAAATTGTTGACGCACGGATTCCCGAATCAAGCAGAAACCCTGTTCTAAACGAAATCGTGGCAAGAAAACCACGGATTGTTATCATGAACAAATGCGATTATGCCGACAACGCTGTTACGTCACAGCGGATAAGCTTTTATAAAAATTCAGATGTTGCGGCTCTTGCCTGCGATTGCAGAAGCGGTAAGGGCGTGAATAAATTCGTTCCGCTTCTTAAATCAACTCTTTCCGAGCTGCTTGAGCGTCGGAGAGAACGAGGAATGATCGGAAAGCCCCTGAGAGTAATGATTGTGGGCATTCCGAACGTCGGAAAATCCTCTTTTATAAACAGGATTGCAAAGGCGAAAAAAACCAATACCGCCGATAAACCGGGCGTTACTCGAGGGCGGCAGTGGGTGACG
>CAZYRV010000048.1:5727-12988 GCA_964649485.1 uncultured Oscillospiraceae bacterium
ACAAAGGCTTGCTTTTACGGGGGCAATCAAGGACGATATCATGGATATTGAGGCGCTTGCCGCAAAGCTTGTTGCATTTTTGGCGGAAAGCTATCCAGAGCGGCTTGCAGAGCGCTTTAAGCTTGATTCGGCAGAGCAGGTAAGCCTTGCTTTGATTGCGAAATCAAGAGGAATGCTTATAAGCGGGGGAGAGGCGGATACGCTTCGTGCCGCAACCGCCGTTATTGACGAATTCAGAGGTGGAAAATTTGGCAGAATCAGCTTTGAAAAGCCTTGAGCTTTTTAAGTTTGACAGTGTGATCAGGGCGCAGTTCCCCGTTATCGTCGGAATAGACGAGGCGGGCAGAGGCCCGCTTGCGGGAGATGTTTTTGCCGCCGCCGTGATTTTCCCCGAGGGTGTTCAAATCAATGGCTTAAACGACAGCAAAAAGCTTACAGAGAAAAAAAGATGCTATCTTTTTGATGAAATCCGAGAAAAAGCGCTTGCTTATGCGATTGCGACCGCAAGCGTTTCTGAAATAGAAGAAATGAACATTCTGAATGCCGCCATGCTTGCGATGGAGCGTGCTTTTAACGGCTTGGAGGCAAATGCCGATATAGTTTTGGTTGACGGCAACAAAGCCCCCGAAATTGAGGGGAATGTCAAAACCATAGTCAAGGGCGATGCAACATCGGCAAGTATTGCCGCCGCCTCAATTCTGGCGAAGGTCGCACGTGATAATTATGCCGTTCGGCTTGATTATGAATATCCCGAATACGGCTTTGCAAAGCATAAGGGATATGGCACGGAGCTTCATATTGAAATGCTTAAAAAATATGGTCCTTGCCCTTAAGAAAATTTTGGGTGAAAGCAAACAAAATGACTAAGCGTGAAGTTGGCAATCTGGGCGAGAATTACACCTGTGCCTACCTTGTTAAAAGGGGCTGGCGGATTGTTTCCCGAAACTTTCAAAAGCGCACGGGCGAAATCGATATTATCGCTGAAAATGGCGATATAATCGCTTTTGTCGAGGTTAAGGCAAGGGTCTGGAACAGCCTTGTAAGAGGGACGGAAGCCGTCACACGTTCTAAGCAAGTAAAAATTATCAAAACCGCCGACAGCTTTTTGACGGAAAATCCAACCGAGCTTCAGCCGAGATATGACATTGCCGAGGTCGAGCTTTCGAGGGAGGAAAATCCCTCTGTTGTCGCATTTAACTACATAGAAAACGCATTCGATACAAGTGGTGTGTATACAATAAATTAACAGAAAGGGTATTTTATGAATTATCAAAGTACTCGCAACGAAAAAACTGTTGTTCAGTCAGCAAATGCAATCGTAAAGGGACTTTCCGACGAGGGCGGGCTTTTCGTTCCCGAAATGCTTCCAAAGCTCTCCAAAGAGGAAATAATCGCTCTTGGCGATAAAAGCTATGCCGACCGTGCCTATGACATTTTCAGGCTTTTTCTCACCGATTTCACCGATGAGGAAATCCGTCATTGTGCAAACAGCGCCTACAACGACAAAAATTTCGACAGCGATAACATTGCCGAGCTTGTCGGACTTGACGAAAGCACAACTGTTTTAGAGCTCTGGCACGGACCGACCGCCGCTTTTAAGGATATGGCGCTTCAGATTCTGCCTTATTTGCTTACAACATCGGCGAAAAAGACGGTTGACGGCAAGGAAATCGCCATTTTGGTGGCGACCTCAGGCGACACGGGAAAGGCCGCCCTTGAGGGCTTTAAGGACGTTTCGGGCACAAGTATAACCGTTTTTTATCCCGAGGACGGGGTAAGCGCCGTTCAGAAAAAGCAGATGACGACCCAAGAGGGCAAAAACGTCAATGTTGCGGCGATCAAAGGCAACTTTGACGACTGCCAAAACGGTGTTAAGGCAATTTTCACCGACAAGGCTTTTGCGCAAAGGCTTGCGGAGAAAAATGTGCTGCTTTCAAGTGCTAATTCGATAAACTGGGGAAGGCTTGCCCCGCAGATTATCTACTATATTTCGTCCTATGCACAGCTTGTTAAAAACGGCGAAATCGACTTCGGCGACAAGGTAAATGTCGTTGTTCCCACGGGAAATTTCGGCAATATCCTTGCGGCTTATTACGCAAAGCATATGGGCGTTCCTCTGGGCAAGCTCATCTGTGCGTCCAATGCCAATAATATTCTCACCGACTTTATCAAGACCGGAATTTACGACAGAAACCGCAGGTTCTTCACGACAATTTCACCTTCAATGGATATACTTATTTCAAGCAACCTCGAAAGGCTTCTCTATCATATGTCGGGCAATAATGCCGAGCAGATTAATCTTTGGTTTGGCAAGCTTGCGAAAGAGGGCAGATATGAGGTAAGCGATGACGTCAAAAAAGCAATTTCAGCGGAATTTTACGCCGGCTTTTGCGACGACACGCAGACAAAGGCGACAATCAAGGAAATCTTTGACAAGCATGGCTATCTTATGGATACGCATACCGCTGTTGCGATGAAGGTTTACCTCGACTATAAAAAGGAAACGGGCGACCGCACGAAAACAATCGTTGCCTCAACCGCAAATCCTTATAAGTTCAGCGATGCGGTTTATTCTGCTCTTGGCGGCGAAATTGATGGTGTTGACGAATTTGACATAATCGAAAAACTCGAAAAAGCAAGCAAAACCGCCGCACCGAAATCGCTTACTTCTCTCCGCACAAAAACCGTTCGATTCAGCACGGTCTGCGAAAAATCCGATATGCCGAAGGTTGTTTCTGACTTCCTTTCAAAGTAGACTGGGGGCGGCATTGAGCGTTTTTGCAATGGGCGACACTCACCTTTCAATCGGCGGCAACAAGGGCATGGATATTTTTCCGGGCTGGGAAAATTATGTCGAACGTATCCGTGAAAACTGGACGGCGAATATCAAGCCGGAGGATACGGTTGTGCTTGTCGGCGATATTTCGTGGGCAATGAAAATTGAAGATGCCTACAATGATTTCAGCTTTTTAAATTCGCTTCCGGGGCAAAAAATCATCATCAAGGGCAACCATGATTATTGGTGGACGACCATGAATAAGATGAATAATTACCTTGAAAAAAGCGGCTTTGATACGATTAAAATTCTGCATAACAACGCATTTTCCGCAGAGGGAATTACAATTTGCGGTTCTCGCGGCTGGATAAACGAAACCGGAGAAGCGCTTGACACAAAGGTGCTTTTGCGGGAGGCGCAGAGGCTTGAGGCTTCTATAATCGAGGGCGAAAAGCTTGGCGGGGAAATTGTTGTGTTTATTCATTATCCGCCTGTGTACGGAAGTGAATATAACTGGCATATTTTAGAGGTGCTTGAAAAGCATGGGATTAAGCGCTGCTTTTACGGTCACATTCACGGAAAAGGCGCTTATAAAGCAATAAATGGTATTTGCAGGGGCATTGATTTACAGCTTGTTTCTGCTGATTTCATAAATTTTAACCCGATTCGGGTCAATTAATTGATAAACTTGGAGGATAAAATGCAGGTAAATTCAACAAACAAAGTAGGCGCAAACAACCACGAAATCGAATTCACGTTCGATGCGTCAGAGTTCGAAACAGCGGTAAACAGCGTTTACAACAGACAGAAAAATAACATTACAATCCACGGCTTCCGCAAGGGAAAGGCTCCCCGTAAGATGATCGAAACCCAATACGGCGACAACGTATTTTATGAGGAAGCAGTGAATACCCTTTACAGAACGCATATTGAAAAGATTATCGAGGAAACAAAGCTTGACGTAATCGACATAGAAGCAAGCGAGGTTCTTTCCCTTGACAAAAACGACGGCGTTAAGTTTAAGGTGACGGCTGTTACTAAGCCTGAAATTGAAATTTCCGATTATAAGGGAATAAGCCTTAAGAAAACAGTCAAGACTATCACCGACGCTGATGTTGACGCTGAAATCAAGAAGGTTCAGGAAAAGAACGCACGCATAGTCACGGTTGAGGGCAGGGCGGCAGAGCTTGGCGATACCGCTGTTATCGACTTTGAGGGCTTTGCGGACGATGTCGCTTTTGATGGCGGCAAGGGCACGGATTATTCTCTCGAGCTTGGAAGCGGAACGTTTATCCCCGGTTTTGAAGAGCAGGTTGTCGGCAAAAACGTCGGCGACGAATTTGACGTAAACGTGACCTTTCCCGAGCATTATCATGCGGACAATCTTGCGGGCAAGCCGGTTGTCTTCAAGTGCAAGCTTCACGAAATCAAGGGTAAGGAGCTTACTCCTGTTGACGATGAATTTGTCAAGGACGTAAGCGAGTTTGATACTCTTGAGGAATACAGAGCCGACGTCAAGAAAAAGCTTGAGGAAGAGGCTGAAAAGTCCTCTGATATCGTGTTTAACAACGAGCTTACCGACGCAATTGTATCAAAGATGAAAGCGGAAATTCCCGCTGTTCTCTACGAGCGCAGAACTGACGAAATCGTTCGTGAATGGGCGCAGAGCAACCGTATTGAAATCAACGATTACCTTAAATATACAGGCGAAAGCATGGATAATTTCCGCAAAAACTTCAGCGAAGCAGCAAAGCGTCAGGTCGATTTGCGCCTTGCTCTCGAGCAGATTGCCAAGCAGGAAAATATTGAAGTTTCGGCAGAAGAACTTGACAAGGAATACGATGAATTGTCAACACGCTTTGGCGTGGAGCTTGACCGTGTAAAGGCGGCAATTCCCGCTGATGCTGTTTCCGAGGACGTAAAAATGGAGAAAGCAATCCAGTTTGTAAAGGACAGCGCCGTTATTGAGGAAGTAAGCGAATAAGTCGCCGCAGGAGCGGCAGAGGGGTGGTTTTATGAGTTATATTCCAATGGTAGTAGAGCAAAGCAACCGTGGCGAGCGTTCCTACGATATTTTTTCCCGACTGCTCAATGATAGAATCGTCATGCTTCATGACGAGGTAAATCAAGTCACGGCAAGCCTTGTCGTCGCCCAGCTTCTTTATCTTGAAGGGCAGGACCCCGAAAAGGACATTCACCTCTACATCAACAGTCCCGGCGGCTCTATCACCGACGGTATGGCGATTTTTGACACGATGAACTATGTTAAATGCGACGTTTCCACGATTTGCGTGGGAATGGCGGCTTCGATGGGGGCATTTTTGCTTGCGGCGGGCGCAAAAGGCAAGCGCCTTGCCCTCCCAAACAGTGAGGTCATGATTCACCAGCCGCTTGGCGGAACAAAGGGGCAGGCGACTGATATAGAAATTCACGCAAAGCGGATTGTACAGATGAAGGCTCATTTAAACGAGCTTCTTTCGCAGATGACAGGACAGCCGCTTGAAGTAATTACCAAGGATACCGAGCGCGACAACTTTATGACAGCCGAGGAAGCAATGAAATACGGCTTGATCGACAAGGTAATCACGAACAGATAACGAGGTAAACAATGTTTAGATGCAGTTTCTGCGGCAAGCTGGAAAATCAAGTCCGGCGTATGCTTTACGGAACAAATGGTTATATTTGTAACGAATGCGTTATGGTTTCATACCAGATGCTTCTTGAGGACGGCGATATAGAGCCGGAGGTTGACTCCTTTGACGAAAGCGATCTTGCCGATTTGCCAAAGCCGCTTGAAATCAAGAAAACTCTTGATGAATACATTATCGGACAGGACGAGGCAAAGCGAATCCTTTGTGTTTCCGTTTATAACCATTATAAGAGGATAATGTCAAATAATAATAAGGGTAATGATGTCGAGCTTCAAAAAAGTAATGTTTTGATGCTTGGACCGACAGGCGTGGGCAAAACCATGCTTGCGCAAACCCTTGCAAAGCTTTTGAAGGTGCCGTTTGCCATCGCTGATGCAACCACGCTTACACAGGCGGGTTATGTCGGCGAGGACGTAGAAAACGTGCTTTTGCGGCTTATTCAAGCGGCTGATTATGATATTTCGGCGGCAGAGCGTGGGATAATCTACATTGATGAGATTGACAAGATTTCACGCCGCTCGGAAAACACATCAATTACCCGTGACGTAAGCGGCGAAGGTGTCCAGCAAGCTTTGCTTAAAATTATCGAGGGAACGGTGTCAAACGTTCCTCCTCAGGGCGGACGCAAGCACCCGCATCAGGAATTTATTCAGATTAACACTAAGGATATTCTTTTCATCTGCGGCGGTGCGTTTGACGGCATTGAAAAGACGATTACGACGAGGGTTCATTCGTCGGCAATCGGCTTCGGCTCGAAAATCGCAACCGCAAAGGATAAAGAAACAAGCAAGCTTCTCCACAGCGTAAGTCCGGAGGACTTGGTTAAATTCGGAATCATTCCCGAGCTTGTCGGACGCTTGCCGATTATTTCCGTGCTTGACGAGCTTGATGAAGATGCGCTTTTAAAGATACTTACCGAGCCTAAAAATGCCCTTGTAAAGCAATATCAATACCTGTTTTCACTTGATGATATTGAGCTTGAGATTGAGGACGGCGCTCTCAGGGCAATCGCAAAGAAGTCAATAGAGCGCAAAACAGGGGCGCGCGGCTTGCGCACAGTGTTTGAGTCGGTGTTAAGCGGCATAATGTTCGAATCGCCGAGCGATTATACGATTGCGAAAATCATTTTGACAGAAGCATCGGTAAACGGCGAAGAAAGCCCGATTGTTATTCACGATAACGAGCGCACACGACCTGTTCCGCAGGTTCAGCCAAAAAAGCGCAAGCGTAAAAATGTAATTTGAAAAAATTAATATTTATAAAAGCAAAATCTCTCCTGTTTAACGGAGAGATTTTATTTTTTGCGGCCGCTTGTTTATGCGTTTTTATTGGTTTTCTACGCTTATTTTCCCGATAACCCTGCCTCTTATGTAAAAAGAGTCCGGGTTTTTAATTTTAATATCGCTATAATTCGGATTCAGCGAAATCAACCTGTCGCCGCCGAATTTTTTTACATAGCCCTCGCCATCGTACACAAAAACACCGATTTGTCCGACGTCAACCGCAGGCATACTTTTTACAAGCAAAACATCTCCGCTTTGATATTTCGGTTCCATGCTGTCGCCGACGACCTTGACGGCAAAATTCGCCTGTTCTGTTATGGTGTTGCGAGGCACCTCAAGCTGTTCTGAATAGGAATCCTGAAGATAAATACCTGTTCCTGCGCTTGTACCCATTGCGTAATATTCAAGATAAAGCGGCTCGTCCTCCTGCTCGTCAAAATCCTCCAGAATCTCGCCGACAGGCTGTTTAAGCTTGATCAGCATTTCCGCCCTCCCCGCAACAAGCCCTTGCTCGAATGCGTTAAGCTGACGAAAATCAGCAAGCAGGCTTT
>CAZYRV010000048.1:12998-15226 GCA_964649485.1 uncultured Oscillospiraceae bacterium
TGCTCTTTTTCCGTAAGCTCTGAGGTTAATTCCTTGCCGAAAAGCAAAAAATCTGTGCTTACATCGAGATATTTTGCAAGCTTTACAAGCATTTCGCCCTTCGGCAAAACTCCGTCCTTCCAGAATACAGCCGCCCCCGGCGAGCCGCCGCAAGCCTTAATCGTGGGAGTAATTTTCACACCTTTTATGCCGCAGGCTTTTTTCAGATTATCGTAAAACATAGCACGCTCCGTTCAAAATGTTGCAAATTCCCTCTTGACAAATTCATTTTATTGTATTATAATATTATCAAATTCATTGTATTATATTATAACCTAATTTTTATGTTTTGTCAAGGGGGGCTTTGCATGAAGCGGACAATTTTGCACAGCGATATGAATGGCTTTTACGCTTCGGTCGAGTGCCTTTATCACCCCGAGCTCCGTAATAAGCCGGTCGCCGTTGCGGGCGACCCCGAGGCACGGCATGGAATTGTTCTTGCAAAAAACGAGCTTGCGAAAAAGTTCGGCATAAAAACGGGAAATCCGCTTTGGATGGCAAGGCAGATTTGCCCTGACATTGTTTTCCTGCCGCCCGACTTTAAAAAGTACATGAAATTTTCAGAGCTTGCACGGGAGATTTATTCTGAATATACCGACCGTGTCGAGCCTTTCGGCTTGGACGAGGCTTGGCTTGATGTAAGCGGAAGCTCTGCGCTTTTCGGCGACGGCAAAACGATTGCCGACTCGATTCGTGACAGGATTCGTACAGAGCTTGGCGTGACCGTTTCCGTCGGAGTAAGCTTTAATAAGGTGTTTGCAAAGCTTGGCTCGGACATGAAAAAGCCCGATGCAACCACGGTTATAACCGAAAATAATTTTCGGGAAAAGGTTTGGCGGCTTCCTGCCGGAGATTTGATTTTTGTCGGCAGGGCTTCACAGCGAAAGCTTAGCAAATACGGAATTTTTACAATCGGGGCGCTTGCAAATGCGGATTTAACCATGCTTAAAACCGTTTTCGGCAAGGCGGGGGAGGCAATGTGGCGGTTTGCAAACGGGCTTGACGAAAGCGTCGTAGCCCTCGTCGATCGGCAACAGCACCACGACACCACGAGATTTAGCCACGCTTGAAGAGGTTAAAATCACGCTTAAGGCGCTTGCGGAAAGCGTTTCGGCAAGACTTCGGGAGCAGGGCTTTGTTTGCCGAACGGTTCAGCTTGGTATACGTGATTGTGAGCTTAATTGGATAGAACGGCAGTGCAAGCTTGTTCAGCCGGACCGGACAGAGCAAAGCCTGCTTTCTGCGGCAATGGAACTGTTTGCCCAGAATCACGATTTCAGCCGTGACGGGTCAATCCGAAGCTTAAGTATAAAAGCTTGTGACTTGGAAAAACAGGATTTCGAGCAGCTCTCGTTTTTCCAGAACGCTGAATTGCTTAAAAAAGAAGAGCGCCTCGAGCAGGCGATGGACACCCTGCGTGTGCGCTTTGGTTTTGAAACGGTAAAACGGGGAATAATGATGACGGATTCAGAGCTTTCGGATTTAGATGCGAAAAACGATCATATTATTCACCCTGTCGGGTTTATTTAATGTTTGCTGACCAAGTTGAACAGACGGCAAACAATGCGGACGAAAGCAAAAACATTAGTTCAGTGAGCATTATTTAGGAGGAGCTATGCGAAAGGTTTATGTGCAGGTTGATGCACGTTTCACCGCTGACGGTAAAATTATTCCGCACCGAATTGTGTGGGAGGACGGAAAGGTTTACACAATTGATGAGGTTTTGGATATACGGCGTGCGGCAAGCCTGAAAGCCGGCGGTATCGGTATGCGCTATTTGGTACGGCTTGACCGTAAGGAGGCTTTTTTGTGGTATGAAGAGCCTGCGTGGTTTATGGAGGGAAAATAATGTGCGGACAGTTTACTCTTGAGGTTGAGGAAAATCAGCTTGTGTGGGAGATGGTTCTTGACGTAAAAGCGCATTATCCTGATGTCGTGTTGAACACGGGAATAATCAAGCCGACGCATATTGTTCCCGCCGTCGCAAAAATCGACGGTAAGACAAAGGCACTGCCCATGAAATGGGGCTTTCCTAAGTGGAATGGAAGCGGAGTTGTTATTAACGCCCGAAGCGAAACCGCCGCTTATAAGCCGATGTTTAGGGATTGCTTTGCCAAGCGGCGCTGTGTGATTCCTACTACGGGTTTTTTTGAGTGGACTCATGATGAGAAAAATCAAAAATACCGCTT
>CAZYRV010000049.1:0-5655 GCA_964649485.1 uncultured Oscillospiraceae bacterium
ATGAGGCTCAGGAAGAAAATATTTCTGACGAGAATTGCCGAGTCCGACACCGAAAAACCCGCCCGAACCAATTGTCAAAAGCGATTGATAGGTCTGAAAGGTCTTGTCGCCCGTGTCAGCGAACGGGTCATTGAATCCTATAAACCTGTCGTCGAAATAGCCGTCGGAAAATTTAATAATAACTATTATCGCAATAATGCCCAAGACTATGGCGACCGCCGTATGTGTTTCTTTAAGCCCGCCGACAAAAACGATTGTGGCGGCGATTATCGCCATTATTATCATGCCAGAAAGGTGAGGCTGTTTGAACATCAATACAAGAACTATCCCAAGAATTATTGTAAGAAATGCAATAAATTTCAAATCCTTCATGCGCTCTGTGTTCCTCGAAACAAGCGCCGCAAACACAATAATAATCACGAATTTCATAACGTCAGACGGCTGGAAGTCAATAAAGCCAAGGTCAAGCGAGCGCCGTTTCGGATATCGCCAAAAAGAAGCACGGCAACGAGCAATCCCACACCGCCCAGAAACGACAGCAAAAGCACTTTGTTATTATAAAATATATGGTAATTAGTGATCGATGCTAAAAGCATGACGATAATTCCGCCGACGACGAACTCAATCTGCCTTGTTGCGAAATAATAGCTGTTTCCATCATACATACTGTAAGATTTTGCATAGCTTGCCGAAAACATCATGACAATGCCAAAAACAAGCAAAATCAAAACAATAATAAAAAGCGGAAAATCAAAGGTTGTGAAGTTGAAATTTCTCTTTAAAAATCCTTTAAGCCCACCCTTTTTATTAGGCTGAGCGCTTTTTTGATTATTAGGTTTTGCCGTCCGTTTAACCGCTTTTGTCATGGCTTTCCCCTTTAAAGTTTGTTAAGCAAAAATATGGCGACAGCTCCTGCGGCAAGCGTTATTCCCGAAAAAAGGAAAACAATTCTGATTTCGCTGAATCCGCGAAGCTCAAACGAATGGTGAATAGGCGTCATTTTAAAAAGCCGCTTTCCGTGGGTAAGCTTGAAATATATAACCTGAATCACAACCGAAAGCGCTTCCCAGATATAGACGGCGCTTGCGATTATCATGAGGAATTCGGCGTGCGAACCAATGCCAAGCGCAACGACAATTCCTCCGAGAAAAAGTGAACCCGTGTCGCCCATGAAAACCTTTGCCGGATAAAAATTCCATGCCAGAAAGCCAAGCATTGCCCCGCCCAAGGCAAGCGACAAAACCGAAAGCCCATAATATTGCAATGCCGTTGTAATAAAAAGAAATATCACCGAATAAATAAAAGTCACTGACGAACAAAGCCCGTCAAGCCCATCAGTTAAATTAACAGCATTTACAAGGAATATTATAACAATTCCCATCAACGGATAGTACAGAAATCCGAGGTCTATGCTTCCCATAAACGGTATGGCGATGCTTGTTGACGTGTTTTGAAGCATAATATTTGTCGTAAAATAAGCCGCAATTATCATCGCCTGCATTATAAGCTTTTGCACGACAGTAAGTCCTTGATTCTGCTTTTTCTTCACCTTTACAAAGTCGTCGAGAAAGCCCATAACTCCGAAGAAAATCGCCATAACAAGCCCCGAAAGCGACTCAAAAAGCTGCTTTTTAACAATAGGTTCGCCGTTTCCCTCACCTGTTGCTAAAAGCCAAATAATTCCTACTCCATAGGCGATTACGATGCCAATAATAAACATAATACCGCCCATGGTTGGTATTCCCTGTTTATTTTTATGCCATTTCGGGCCAATATCGAGAATTGTCTGCCCGTATTTAAGCTTTTTTAAATACGGCACAAGCGCAAAGCCCGAAAGCCATGTAATCATGAATGCCAAAACCGCTGTCGCAATGCTTATTTCAAGCTTCATTCGGAATTTCTCCTTGCCATATCATGTTAATAATTTCCTCCATGCGCATACCCCTGCTCCCTTTAAAAAGCACGGTTTCGCCGCCGTTAAGGGTCTTTTTAAGCTCGTTCGCAAGCTTTTTCTTGTCAGTAAAATGCCTGTTCGGTATTATGCACTTTGCCGCACAATACGCCATTTGTTCGCCGTACAAAAACGCTTCGTCAACAAGATTCTGCTCAAGCATAGAAGCAACACTTTCGTGCATTTCCGCAGAATGCGCCCCAAGCTCAAGCATATCGCCCAAAACAGCAATTTTCCGCCCTTTTTCCGAGCCTAAAACGCTCAGAGAAGCCTTCATAGAATCGGGACTTGCGTTATAGCAATCGATAATCACTGTTTGTTCGCCCATTTTTACGAATTTTTGCCGCATTGCCGAGGGCTTATAACTTAAAAATGCCCGAATTATCGCCTCAGGCGCAAGTCCTGATTCGACTCCCGCACAAAAAGCCGCCAAAGCGTTTAAAACGCTGTGTCTGCCCCGTGTGGGAATTGCCGCCGCAAGCTTGCTATCGTTATAACAAATCGTAAATTTTTCACCATTTTCATCAGACTGTATATCTTCAGCATAAACACCGGCATGGTTTGATATGCCATAAAATATTACTTTTCTGTCAAGATTTTCACCTGCTTCAAACAAAAACCTGTCGTCGCAATTCAGTATAATCGGTGAAGTTTTATACATTCCGTCAAGAATTTCAAGCTTTGCTTTGAGGATATTTTCCTGTGTCTTAAGCATTTCGAGATGGCTTACACCAATGTTGGTTATTATTGCCAAATCAGGCTCTGCAATTCTTGAAAGAGCACTTATTTCGCCAAAGCCGGACATTCCCATCTCGATAACCGCCGCTTTATGCTCCGGCTTAAGCTTTAAAAGCGTAAGCGGAAGCCCGATTTCATTATTGAGATTACCCTCAGTTTTCAGCGTCGGAAAAGCGCTTGAAAGCACGGCATAAACCATATCCTTGGTCGAGGTTTTCCCGACGCTTCCCGTGATTGCGACAAGCTTTGGATTAATTTTTCGCCGATTATATTGGGCAAGCTTTGCCAAGGCTTCTCTCGTATCGGTTACTATGATTACAGGAATTTCCACGTCAAGCGGCTTTTCCGAAACGATTGCCGCCGCACCAGCCTCCTCCGCCTTTTTTGCGAAGCTGTGACCGTCGAAATTATCGCCTTTGATTGCGACATAAAGCTCTCCGCTTTGTATCGTGCGTGTGTCAATCGAAACACCGCAAACCGTTCCGTTTTCGTCGCAAATTCCATTTGTTGCGGCGCAGATTTCACTTATTTCAAGCATTTTTTACCCCTTATGCGCAAAATAATCGTTCGCTATTTTATGTTCGTCAAAATCAACATATTCATCACCGATAACCTGATAGGTTTCGTGACCCTTGCCCGCAAGAAGCACAATATCGCCCTCTCTTGCAATGCTCAGGGCGTAATAAACCGCCTTCTGCCGCTCGACAAACGAGGTGTACGGTGTGTCAAAATGCCTGACCCCCTCAATCACGTCGTCAACCGTCTTGTGCGGGTCCTCATGGCGGGGATTGTCAGTCGTCACAACGAGATAATCAGCAAGCCTTGCGGCAATTTCCCCCATAGGAACACGCTTTTTCGTATCACGCTCTCCCGCTGCCCCGAAAACGCAGATTATTCTGCCCTCGGCAAAGGTTTTTATCGTTTTAAGAATTTTTTCAAGCGCATCAGGAGTATGGGCATAGTCGCAAATGACGGTAAAATCGCCGTTGTAAACAACCTCGCATCTGCCCTTGACCCCTTTGCAGGTTTCGACACTATCTATTATATCACGTGTGTCAAACCCTAATTTATGGCAAATTATAATCGCTGCCATAGAGTTTGCAACATTGAAATAGCCCGGAATCCCGAAAAATACAGGAAAAGCCTTTCTCTCACCGCTTGTCATAAGCCAGTATGAAACACCGCTTGCCTTTATTTTAACATTTTCGCTGTAACAATCTACCATTCCTTGCGTGCTTAATGTCGTAACAGGACAGCGAACCTCTGCGGCAAGCCGTTTTCCGTATTCATCGTCAACATTTATAACAGCAGAATCGCACATTGAAAACAACATTTTTTTTGCTTGGTAATAGTTTTCCATCGTGCCGTGATAATCCAAATGGTCTTGAGTCAAATTTGTAAAACAGGCACACGCAAAGCGTTCCGCAACAATGCGGCGCTGTACAAGTGCCTGAGATGAAGCCTCCATCACGCAGTATTCAATTCCATTTTCAACCATTTCAGCAAAAAGCCTATACAAAAGCATAGGCTCCGGCGTGGTATTATGTGCTTCGTAAACTTTATCGCCGACGTCATGCCCCATTGTGCCAATGCTTGCGGTTTTTTTCCCAAGCGAGCGCAAAATGTGCTTGACAACCTCGGTTATTGTCGTTTTGCCGTTCGTACCCGTAATGGCGACAAGCTTAAGCTTTTTCGTCGGAAAGCCATACCAAGCGCTTGCAAGCTCGCTTAAACAGGCACGGGAATCGTCAACAACAATTTGTTGCTTTAAGCCTAAATCCCTTTCGACGACGACGGCGCTTGCACCTTTTTCAAGCATTTCCGCCGCAAAATCGTGACCGTCAACACGGTTTCCGCTGACGCAGACGAAAATATTGCCCTCACAGAGCTTTCGGGAATCGTCGGTTATGCCCGAAACAAGGACATTTTCAAGCCCTTGCTCCGCCGCTTTTGCCGAAATATCATAAAGTAACATATCCACCTCATCAGCCCGTTTCATCGTTGACAATAAAAGTAACCTCTATTATATTGCCCGTCGTAAGCGTTGTTCCCGCCGAAATCGACTGTGAAACCGCCCTTGCGTTCGCATTTTTAACCGCACCGCCCGACGTCCTCATGTTAAAGCCGGCGTTTGTAATCGCCTCGTTCGCCTCCTCGAGAGTAAGCCCGTACACATCGGGAACCGTCCCCTTCACTGCGTCAACGTCCTCCATATAAAGCACGACCTTGCCGCCCTTTGGAATTACAGAGCCGGAATATGGCACTTGGTCTACGACGGTTGTGCCGTCGGTGTTGCCCACAAATTCAACGTCCAAGCCGTAAGAGTTAAGCTGGGATTCCGCACGCATCGCCTCATAGCCGATAAGCCACGGCACGGTTGTGTCCATATCCTCAATCTCATCAGCTGTATACTGCGGATAAATGCCAAGATAAGGAAGCCCCTCCTTAAACACCGCCGAAACAACAGGCGCTGCGACCGCACTTCCGTAGTACTGCGTGCCTGTCGGCTCATCAACGCATACAAGCATGACGACCTGCGGGTCGTCGGCAGGCGCAAAGCCCGCAAAAGTGCCCACATAGTACATTTCGCCGGTGTCGTTGTATTTATCGATTTTTTCGGACGTACCCGACTTGCCGCCTATGCGATAACCGTTTATATATGCGTTATTTCCGCCGTTTGCCTCGACGACGGTTTCCAGTATTTTGCGCATAGTCGCTGATGTTTCTTCGGAAATAACCTGCCGTTTCACAGTCGGCTGAGTCGTTTTAATGACATTTCCGTTATTATCGACAATTTTATCCACAACATACGGCTGCATAAGCTTTCCGCCGTTTATAACCGCCGCAATAGCCGTAATCATCTGTATCGGCGTAACCTTATTTGTCTGCCCGAAAGCAGAGCTTGCAAGCTCGACCGGCCCCATTCTGTCAAGCGAAACATAAATGCTGCCTTCCTCGCCCGGCAA
>CAZYRV010000049.1:5772-10793 GCA_964649485.1 uncultured Oscillospiraceae bacterium
AGCGTTCCGTGCCCGCCCGTGCTCCAGCAGTGTATTGTCGTCCCCGAAACAATGGCATAGCCCGGACAATAAAACGTGTCGTTAAGCCCCGCAACCTCTTCTTCAAGGGCTGCGGAGGCGGTGAACATTTTAAAAACCGAGCCGGGAATATAAAGCTCGTTCACAGCCTTATTTTTCCATTGAGTTTCACGAAGCCTTGCTTCCTCCTGCTCGATATATTCCTCGGTAATCGCTTCGCTCTGCGTGTCGGAAAGCGTTTTCAAATAGTCAATGTCGTTTTGATAGAAAAGCGTTGCGGGTTGGTTCGGGTCGTAAGACGGCGACGTCGCCATTGCCAAAATCGCCCCTGTGTTCGGGTCCATAATAATGCCCGTCGCACGGTTCTGAACCTTATTCTGCGACACAGCAAGCTCTAAATTTTTTTCTAAATAATGCTGTAAAACCTTGTCAACAGTGAGCATCAAGCTGTTTCCGTCAATCGCCTCATAGCGCATATCCTCGGCAAAAGGCATTTGGTTGCCGTTTGCATCTTTGGAAAATAAAACCTTTCCGTCTATGCCCTTGAGATAATCGTCATAATATGCCTCAATCCTATTATGTTTGCAGCAAGGCTTTCGTTCGGATAAAACCGCTTGCTTTCTTCTATCGTATAAACAGAATCAGCCCCGACCTCGTTTTCAAGCAGATACTCGTTCAGCTTGTCGATTTCGGGTTTTTCAACTTTTCTTTTTACAATATAAAAAGCGTTTTTGAGGTTTTGACTTCCCTTCAAAAGCGTTTCATAATCAACGTCCAGAATCTCTGAAAGATTTTTACAGATATCCTCTGTCTGCTCTTTATCATAAAGATTCAAATCGCGCGGCGACATAATGACCTGCCAAACAGTTTCGCTCTTTGCCAGAACTTCGCCGTTTCTGTCGTAAATTGTACCCCTATTTGCGTTTATGGAAATACTTTGCATTTGCTGGGCGTTTGCAAGCGCCTTAAAAAAATCTCCTGCAAGCACCGAAACGTCAAAAAGTGTAAACGCAACATAAACCGAAATGGCAAGAATCACCAGAAACACGGCTGTATTAAGCCTTAAACGCATTTTTCGGGTTGGCGCTGACTGCATTTGCACGACCTCCTTTGAAATATCCAAGCCTTAAAAAAATATATGTCCTAAAAGCCCAAATATTCCAAAATGTCGTCAAACCAATTTTGAATTTCAACAACAGAGTTGCTTTCAACCACATCCGGGTTAATTTCAATCAAGCTTTCTGATTCAACGGCAAGATATTCAATCTGATTGCGAGCAATCTTTTCAAGCCCAAGCTCTGCCTGTGCCTGTTCTTCAATATTTTTCAAAGTAAGCTTTGAATCAAGCACAGTTTGAAGCCTTTGGGTTTCTGCCTGCGCCTCGGCAAGAGCGTTTTTGTCGGCGATTATCGCATTATTTACCTCTGTGAGAGCAACCTTGCTTCCAAGAAAAGCAAAAAGCAGGCACATCGCAACAGCAGCAAGGACAAGGCACTTAAGCGCCGAGCCTGACTTCGCACGATTCGGGTCAAGAACCTTAATTTCAGCCTTTTTTTCTTCCTTTGCCTGCGTCTTTTCCCTCGTTTCGAAATAGGAAAGGTCGTACGCGAGGTTGCTTTTGTCGATATAGCGCATTTTTTTACCTCTTTTCGGCTTGTCAACTGCTTATTTTTTCTATAATCCGGAGCTTTGCGCTCCTGCTTCTGTTATTTTCTGAAAGCTCTTTTTCCGATGCAATAACGGGCTTTCGTGTAATTATTTCCCCTTTTTTTACATTTCCGCATACACATATAGGGAAATCCGGAGGGCAAGTACAGCCCGTTGCAAACTCCTTAAGCTTGTTTTTAACGATTCTGTCCTCAATCGAATGAAAGCTTATCACCGCAAGCCTTCCGCCGACGGACAACAGCTTAAACGCTTGCTCAAGCCCGCTTTCAAGCACCTTAAGTTCTTGATTGACCTCAATTCTGATTGCCTGAAACGTCTTTTTACAGGGATTTTTTTCACGACGAACAGATAAAGGAACGTTTGTTTTTATGATTTCCGCAAGCTCAAGCGTTGTATTTATCGGCTTTTCCTCTCGGCTTCTTAAAATCCCATGAACAATTGACTTTGCATATTTTTCCTCACCATAGGAAAATAATATTTTTTCAAGCGCTTGCTGTGGATATTCGTTTACGACGTCGAACGCCGAAAGCCCCTCACCGCTCATTCTCATGTCAAGCGGCGCATCCTCATGGTAGGAAAAACCACGCTCTGCTGTGTCAAGCTGGTGTGAAGAAACTCCTAAATCCATTAAAATTCCATCAACTTTGGTTAATCCAAGGTCGTTGGCTATTTGCTCAAGATTGGAAAAATTTGTCCTCACAGTAGTCACAGGAAGCCCCGCAAGCCGCTTTTCCGCAGCCGCAAGCGCCTCTGGGTCTTGGTCAATACCGATAAGCCGTCCTGTTGAAAGCCGCTTTGCAATTTCAAAGCTATGCCCTGCACCGCCTAAGGTGCAGTCTATATAAATCCCGTCAGCCCTTATATTAAGCCCGTTTATGACCTCATCAAGAAGCACGGGTGTGTGAGAAAATTCCATTAAAGCTCCAGTTCCAGTGCGCTTTCCTGAAGCGCATCCATTGAGAATTCAGCGTTAAGCTTATCCCAAGCCGCCTTATCCCAAATTTCCGCCCTGTCGCCAAGCCCTACGACGACGACCTCTGCGACAAGCCCCGCATAGCTCCGCAAATTTTGCGGAAGCAGTATTCTGCCCTGCTTGTCCGGCTCTGCCGTGCAGGCGCCTCCGAAAAGGAACCTCTCAATATCAGCGGTTTTGCTTGACGGCTTGCTTTTTATACGTTCGACCATAATATTCCACGCTTCTTGTGAATATACACGCAAGCAAGGCGAACCAATCGTTTTTGTGATAATAAAGCTTGCGCCAAGCTCTTCACGGAGCTTTGCGGGGAAATTCATTCTGCCCTTCGCATCAAGAGTGTGGCTGAACTCTCCCACCATATTATCACCTCCCCGCTTATTTTCTCACCTTTTTAACCCACTTTAAACCACCTAACACCATTATACATTCTTAAACTAAAAAAATCAAGCGAAAACTATTTTTTAATCAGCAATTTTATGTGGAAATTACAGCAAGCTTTTTGTGCAATATGCACAAAAACACAACCCCTTTTCTAGGGGTTGTGTTCAATCTGTTATGAAACCACTATATGTTGTCCTCGTACCATTTTGCCGCAAGAAGCGGGGAAAGAGTTACGTCAAGAATTTCCTGTTCTGCCTCATAAACATTGTCGTCGGCAAGAACCGAATTTTGCTCGGTCGGCTTGCCCGGCAAATCATAAGTGATCTGCGGGTGATATTTAACCCTTGCGAACAAAAACTCGGGCGGGATAAAGTCAAGCCCCGTCATTTCCTCAATCCAGTCATACGGAGTCATGCCGCCGATGCTCAGGCTGTCAATAATCCAGCCGCTTGAGGCAAAGGCATGATTTGCGCAAAGGTAAAGAGAAAACTTAAATTTTTCTTCTTTGTCGTCCTTGAAAAAGCCGACTTCAAACTGCTTCATGGTAAAGCTGTTTAAAACCTGCGAATCGAAATCGCACACCGAGCAGCTTCCGCCATAGCCGAAAAGCTTGCTGTTTACGTCCTTGGCAAAGTAATTTTTGTAGACACGGGTTTTCTCCAGCTCGGAAATCTGGCGTACAAGCTGACGCAGATATTCAAATTCGTCCTTGTTCATGACAGGAAGCGGCTTAAAGCTGTATGGAATTTGGTCAAGCAAAATCTGATTCGGCTCTTCCGAGCTTGAATAAAAGCGATTCAAAATTCTGTCGTTTTTACCCGTAAGCAAAAACTCTAAATAGCACGAAAATTTAGATTTTGGCAGATTATCCCTGAGAACGACAAGCTTTGCCGCAGAAGAAACGTCCTGCTGATTCAGCTCTTCGTCCATACCTGTAATTTTGAATATTTTTCCTTCATTGTCAATAATCGCAATTTTATCAATGTTGAGGTCGCAGACATAAAGCTTTGAAAGCACATCGGCGGTTTTTTCCTCGGTTGTTTTGCTTGAAAGCAGGTTTGCGACAACCGTCTTGTCAAAAACATAGCGCACAGGTTTATGCTCGAAATCAAAGAGCTTGCCGTTGAACATTCCGCAGCTTATAAGCGAGTAAATATCGCCGATAATTTCAAGCAAATCCGCATTAGAAATATTCGGCGGAATCATAAATTGTTTGCCGTATGCTGAAAAACGATAACGCTTATTAATATCAAGAACAAGCGTAATCTGCGTGCCTTGGAGCTTCATCTGGCGGAGGAAAGTCATTGTGTCCTTGCCGTTTGTAAAGCTGTTGACGATAAGGGCAATAATCTGACTGTAAATCTGATGATTCTCAAAGCGCCTTTCCCTGCTGCTTACGGTCTGGTAAGCATTGAAAATATTTCCAACATTTATACGTGAAATCTCGAGATTTACGACCACGTTATGATGAGTGATTGTAAGCTGGAAATAGCGCATATCAATGCGATAATCGTCGCCGAACATATCGTCGAAGGTTTTAAGCACATTTTCAAGCGCAACCTCATCATGAATCGAATCATTTTCGATATATTTCGCAAGCTTGAGCATGATAAAGTTGCTGAACTGTTCCCACAGGTTAAAATCTTGGATTGCGGGATTTTTCTCCGACTCAAGAAGCATTTTCTTGCCGCCGTAGGTAAACTGGTAAATATATTCTCTGCCGCTTTCCGATTTATCGGGTGTCGCCCAAGTATAAATTACGGCAAGGGTGCTTGTTTCGAGCGCCGAAGCATCTTCCTGAGCCTTATCAAGCTCGTTTACAAGATATTTTGTATAAGCCTCATTGCTGTCATGCTCTTCCTTGGAAACATTTTCCGTAAGCCTGAAATAACCGGTTTTGCGAAGCTCTGTATATGTAATCGGCTTTGCAACATCGGGATAATAAAGCGAAACATTATCGTTAAACTTATTTTTGACG
>CAZYRV010000049.1:10815-14384 GCA_964649485.1 uncultured Oscillospiraceae bacterium
CATAATGTTTAGGGCGCAAGAAATACCTGTCAGAATTTTGCCTGGGGAGTAATTCAAGTATAAAATAATCCCTGTATTTGTCAATCATTGAGAGCAGGTCAAAGCTTATGGAAGTCGAAACCTCCTTCGCCATGTTGACCTTAATTCCCGAACGATGAGAAGTAATGACTGTGTTCGGCACACTTATAAAGAAAGCGGTAAGCTTTTCACGGATAAACTCCTCACCCGTGACTTTCATAAGTCCGGTAAGCTCAAACGTCGAAAAATAGTTATACTCCGCAAGCAAAACCTTTACTAAATCCTCACGCTTAGAGCTTGAAACGGCAAACGGAATAACATACACAAAGCCGTTGTTTTCATGCCAGATAAACTCCAAAACGCTTTTTCCGTTTTCTATAAAACGTATTCTCGGTATATCATTATCGTTTTTCTGATAACGGATGACTCTGTACACAACGTCCGGCTTGCCGTTTGTCATAACGGCAATGTTAAATGTGCGGTCAAGCGTTTCTTCCTTATCGTCCTTGTTTAAATAACGCTTTTTAAGGAAGGCGAAGGCAAACTCCGCCATGTTGATATAGTCGCCCTTTGCGGACGAAATTGTAAGCAGATTCTGTCTTATTCTTTTCTGATCTTCATTCGAAACCTTGAAAATAATCTCTGTGCCTTTATATGACTGCGCCGTAAGGTCAAGATTAATTATCTTGATTGTTCCGTTATCGTTTATAACCTCAAAATTAAAATTGTTCGAGCGAAGCTTGAACCACTCGACATTGAGGAACACGCTTTTCGAGCCTAAGCCGAATCTGCCCTCACGCCTGCGATCGCCGTCATTTCTTCCTATGCTTAAATAATAGAAAATCTGTTCAAGCGTAAAGCCCACTTCATTATAGGTAAGCTTTATCTGCCCGTCGTCAAGAAATTCGAAAACAACCTTGATGTCCTTTTCATCATAATAACAGCCGAAAGTGTTCTGCAAAAGCTCTCTTATTACCGACTCCTTGGGATAATCAGTAATCGTCAGATTGATATTGAACGAGCTTCTTCCGCTGTAAATATTGTTAAAATATTCCTTAAATGGGTCGCTGTCAATATCTCTGCCGTCGAGAAGCTTTTCGATTCGGCGCAGTGTTGCGTTTTGGCTGTCGCGGTCGCCCGACGTATGATATTCAAAAAAGTCGCCCAACAAGCTGTTGACTTCTCCATTCTTTGCTGCGCCCATCCTATTCCACCCCTTCGTTAAATATCTTTATGAACTTTTTAAATGACTTGCTGGTGCCGATTTCACGTGCCCGATAGCGCCATACACCATATAAAATTGAAAGCTGCATACGATAGTCGTAGGAGGAAACCGCATCTCTAAGCTTTGCGGTGAACTCGTCGCTTCCATAGTTTGCGTCAATCGTCGCCTTTGCATTTCTTATGCCCTGTTGAATCGGGCTTGATTGCGACTGAGAAAGAGCGCTTTGATATGCCGCACTGTAAAGCATCGCCTTAAGCTCTTTATCCTTAAGCGCTTTGATTCTGTTGGTATCGGTGAGGTATAAAAGTGCGCCGCTAAGCGATTTGAGCACAGGCGCAAACAATTTTTCAATCTGCGCAACCTCCGGATGAGCCGATAAATTTTCGTCGATATCAAAAAGGTGCATCAGGTTGTTTATCATCGCCGCAGTGATTTCAACAAGCTGTTTGGAATTAGTTATCGAAACATTGTCGGGGACGAGATAATCAGCCTTAAACTGCTTTATAAGGTCAAAACAGCTTTCAACCTCTGTCGCATAGCTGTTTATGTACTTAAGGTCATAAATGCACTTTGCGAGGTGGTATGAAATTTTCGGGAAATTAAACAGAATATTTCTCGACGGAATATCCCTCAGAAGCCCTGTTGAGATTCGGCTTATAAGGCATTTTTGAAGCATTTTTGAATCAAAAATGCCGTTTTCGTCTGCGAAATAAATAAATACTCTTTGATTTTCAAGCCGTGTGCCATGTCTGGTCATGCGCTGTTCTAAAACGGCGGGGCTTTCGGGAAGCTCATAGTTGAAAACATGGGTTATTCTGTCAAGACCATCTCCGACAGCGCCCAAATGGTCAACCGCCAAAATCACTCTCGGATATTTGCGGACGTCGCTCGTCCTGAATTTTCTAAGCACATCAGCACGTTTAAACAGCATACCTGTGGCAACCGAGAGAAAATTCGTTTCGTTTGCGTAAACGGCATTTATTACCTTTTTTAAATAAGTAATTGTCGCCTCGGTCGTGCAATAAATAACGCTTCTTGCGGACGGGTCGGAATGAACCGTGTCGAAATATTTAAGAAAAGCTTCAAGCTTTTTATCCGTTTCCTTAAGCGCCTCGACGTCCTCAACCGAGTAAACTGGCTTTGAATAAACTCTGCGTGCAGGCACGTCATATTCTTCAAAAACGTTACCGCCATACTTATAAAGGGGGAGAGTCGTTTTTAAGTCCAGAATCCTGCGCGCCGTATTTATCGTCGCTTCGGGAATTTTATATGTAATTTCAACGATATTCCTCGGCTGCTCGCCGCTGTAAACCCTCGGGTGATAATAGCGCATAACGGGATTTGCGGTGTTATAAGCAACACAGGTTTTGTCAAAAACAAGAGTTTCCGCAAAACGTGCCTTCTCCGCATCGACCATAACCGTCTTAATAAGCTCCAGAAGTCCGTCTCTGTCGCCTTTTTTTATAAGCGGCATAGAAGCAATCAAAATAAAGTTTTCCGTTTTAGTAAGCGACTTGCAATAGCTGTCATAATCGATTCCGCCGATATTCTGCTCTTCATCAATTATCAAAAGGTCCCACGCAAATTCATTTTCAATTGCTTTGCGATAGTTTTCGTTTGACGAAAGCGCTTTATAAGTTGATTGCGAAACAATATGCAAATTTGAAATTTCCTGTGAAAAAAACAAAAGTGAATTGTCGCTTCCGGTAACGATTTTAAAATCAATTCCAATACCTGTCACGAGTATTCTATACCAATTATACATTTCATGGTCAGGACAAACCAAAAGAATATTTGCCCTGTCCTTGTTTCTGATAAGATTGAAAATACAAAGCTCGACCTTGGTAATCTTTTCAGAGCCGAATTCATTGAAAATAAGGGCAAAGCCGTATTTGTCGAGCATTTCAGAAGCTGCCGTGTTGATAGGATTCAAATCCATGCCACTGCACGGTATCCAACTAAGTCCGTTTTTGTCCATTTCAACCTCCACGCAAATGATAAAGTTGTAAAGACAGCCACACAGAAAGCTGTACGGCTGTTTATCAACGATACGCAAATTAATTATATATATTATAATACAAAATGATAAGTTTTACAAGCATTTTCCCTTAATTTGCTATGAGAATAATACCTGTACTTTTTGTGCAATTTGACTAAATTGAGATAAGATATTCTAAAAATTCATAAATTATTCACAATTAACGATGAAGATTATCTGCAAAACTCAAGCTTCTCGGCATAATCGGGGAAATCGGTCTTGACTTCTATTACGACAATTCGGACCGTGACACGCAGCGCTATTGGTTTCGCAGACAGAAACCAATAG
>CAZYRV010000050.1:0-11629 GCA_964649485.1 uncultured Oscillospiraceae bacterium
CAATCCATTCAATCACTATCCATCAGTGTTACAAATATGCTTGACTAGAACACTCTGACCTCTGAAAGGGTGTTCCAAAGAGGGGACTAGTCCCCTCTTTGAGGAAACCCGCAAGACACTAGTCTTGCAAAAACCCAAAAAACTAAGAAAACAGCAAAACCATTTCTGTCTTCTGTCTTCTAACCTCTAACCTCTGAAAAGGTGTTTAAAAGAGGGGGATAACCCCCCTTTTTTAAGCTCACTATCGCTTTCGATACACAAACCCGTTCCCCCGCTTGCCTACAATATCCACCAACCCCAAAAGCCTCATTATCTCCAGCTCAAGCGAGGCATTCGGCTGTTTTGAGGCTTTAAGATACTCCTTTTTGGTAAATTCATCAGCCAAGCCCTCTGGCATAAAACGTGCAAAATCCTCAGGCTTGTGAAAATAAAGCTCATCACGAAGCAAAAGCGGAGTTTTTATGCTTTGCAGGGCTTGCTTTCGCCCACGTTTCGGCACGCCGTCAACGACCCGCTTTTCCTCAATCTCAAGCATTGCCACACAAATGCTCAAATTCGGGTTGTGAAGAAATTCCTTTATGCGATAAAGCTCCAGAAAAAATTTCGCAAAGCTTTTGTTGCGGCGGACAGGGCTTTTTTTGAGAATTTCGCCTGTTTCGCTGTCGATATAAATAAGCCGCAGGCTTTCCGTCATAGGGTACACAACCGTAACATGACTGCATTGTAAAAATGCGGCAAGCTTTGGGCGAAGCTTGTTAAACGAGGCGGTTTGGATTTCAAAAATACCGTTTTCGCCCATCGCATCAGTATAATAGCCGCCGATTTTTATTTCCTGCTCGTCGCTTGAAGCAGAATAATAATTTTTAAGCGTGGCATGAATAAGCTTTTCGTTAAGCGTTCCAATGCCCGCCCTCTCACGCTCCAGCGCCTTTTCAACCGCAAGCTTAAACCGCTCGGAGTCAACACCTTGAGTTTTCGGCTCATAATGCCATGTTTTCGTGACATAGCTCTCGATAAAAATCGGAACCGAATCCTCATAGTTCGCCCCAATAACCCCAGTTGCAAGCTGTTTAAGCTCGTCATGGGCATTCGCCACGGCATAGCTTTCGTCAGAATGCTTAAACATGGGAATATCATTCAGATTATCGCCAAAGCAAACAACCTTTTCCGCACCCGTAAGCCGCCGCAGGTGGTCAATTCCATTGCCCTTGTTTGAGCTTAAGCTGAAAATTTCATACCAAAATTCTTCGGTGTTGTAGGTGTCAGCAATATAAAGCGACTGAAAACCCTTTTCCTCTGGAAAAGACTCATCAAGCTCCGCTTTCTCAACCGTCGGCGCAAGCATTGAAACATAATAAATCTCGCCGTCGAAAACATCGTCAAAGCTTTCACAGGGGCGAAGCCTCTCGTCGCCTTTTTTAAGCCTTAAAAAATTTTTAAGCGCCTTATTTTCGCCGCCGATATGCCACGAAATCCTGTCCTCATCGTTAACAATTGAATGGATAATCGCACAGATATTTTTTTCTGTTATGACGTTCTTGATATGCTTCTTTTGTTCGTCCGTAAGCGTGTTTGCGACAAGCCTTTTTCCTGTTTTCGGATCAACAATCACCGCCCCGTTATGCGTAATAACAGGATAATCAAGCTTTAAGCCCTTTATGATTTTTTGAGTAACCCCCCGCCAGCCGCGGGCGGTCGCAATCGTGAAAGCAACGCCGTTTTCGCCAAGGCGGTTAAGCATATCAAGCGCCCGCTTTTTAAGCTTTGCGTTGCCGTCTAAAAGCGTGCCGTCAAGGTCGGAAACAAAAAGAGTCATAATAAAAGCCTTTCTTGCTTTGATACATTATATTATGCGGAAAAAATCACGAATACAACGAATAACGCAGTATCGGTTTTCCGGAATACTGCGTTATGCTTTTCAGATTGATTAAATCAGCCGTAAATTTTAATTCTGTCCTCAAGAGGATTAAATTCCTTTGCGCCCGGCTCTGCTTCGGGGTTTCCGAATACAAGCTGCGCCCAAAGCTTATAGCTTTCGGGAATGTTCCACGCTTTCGCAACCTCTGCGTCAATAAGCGGGTTATAATGCTGAAGCGAGCCGCCTAAGCCCAAATCCTCAAGCAATGTCCAGACTGCAAACTGAAGCATTCCGCTTGACTGAAGCGACCAAAGCGGGAAATTATCCGCATATCCAGGGAATGCTTTTTGAAGTCCCTCAACCACTGCCTGATCCTCATAGAACAAAACTGTTCCAAAGCCTGCCTTAAAGCCTGCGATTTTCTCCGCCGTGGGCGCAAAGCTTTCCGCGGGGACAAGCTTTTTAAGCTCGCCGAGGACAATATCCCAAAGCTTGTCGTGGTCGTCGCCGAAAAGGACGACAAGTCTTGCGCTTTGCGAATTAAATGCCGACGGAACATTTTTAAGCATGGATTTAACAGCATTTTCTATTTCCGCTTTTGTTGCTTTTACATTTTTGCTTATTGCGTAAATGCTTCGGCGGGCTTCAACCGCCTTTTCAAAATTGTTATTCATAATTTCCTCATTTCTTTACTGGAGAACGAAACCGCTTAAGTCGCCGCAATAGATGGTGCGGTGAATACTCTTGCCGCAAGCTCTGTGTTGAGCAAATAAAGCCCTTTTCCGTCTGCCCCGAATAGCTTATACTTCTGAATCAGCTCTTCTGCGTTCTTCTCTTCCTCCGCCTGTTCTTTTACAAACCAGTCAAGGAACTGCTGGGTGCGATAATCCTTTGCCTCAACAGCCGCCTCATAAATTTCATAAATTGACGCTGTGACAAACCTCTCGTGTCCAAGAGAAAGATTAAGCGCTGTGCCGAAATCTCCATACTCCGCATCAGGAGCGCCGATTTCGCCAAGCTTTACCTTGCCGCCATTATCAATGACATAGTCAATGAAAAGCTGAGCGTGTGCCTTTTCTTCCTGCGCCTGAATTGAAAACCAGTTGCCAAAGCCGTTTAAGCCCTCGCCCCTATAATAGTTTGAGAAATCCAGATACAAATATGCGGAATAGTATTCGCGGTTTATCTGGCGGTTTAAAAGCTCTTCTACCTTTTTGTTTAACATGACGATACCTCCCAATATTTATTGCCCTTTCAAAAGCACGATATGTTTTATCTATGCTTTTATTATACACCTTATTATTTAAAAAGCAAGCACTTTTGTGATTAAATCACGCTTTGCTGACAATTTCAATAATAATTATCATTATTTGTTACTATTATTCAAGCCCTTTAAGAGCCATGATTTCTTCTTTTTTAAGCCTGATATTTCTGTCCTTTAAAAGCTTTACCTTGTCACGGCTTACGACAATAGGTGCGGCATCTCGGTTGTCCAAAAGCTGAACCTTGAGAATTCCGGTCAAAAGATTGACCTCGATTACGTTGCCTTTGCCTTCCTCGATTTCGACAAGAGCGCCAACCTTCGGTGTCATCGCCAAAAGCTCTTCATAGCAATCCTGCTCGTATTTAAGGCAGCACATAAGCCGTCCGCAGGTTCCTGAAATTTTCACAGGGTTTAACGAAAGCGACTGCTCCTTTGCCATTTTTATGGAAACAGGCTGAAATTCGCCCAAAAATGTTTTACAGCAAAACGGTCTGCCGCAGATTCCAAGTCCGCCGAGCATCTTCGCCTCGTCACGAACGCCGATTTGCCTAAGCTCTATCCTCGTGCGGTAAATAGAGGCAAGCTCTTTTACAAGCTCACGGAAATCGACTCGGCTTTCCGCCGTAAAATAGAACAAAATTTTGTTTCCGTCAAAGGTGCATTCTATGTCAATCGGGCGCATCTGAAGCTTGTGCTCGGCGATTTTTTCCGAAAAAAGCTTAAGAATTTCCCTTTCCTTTTTCTTATTTTCCTCAACGACCGATAAATCGGCTTTGTTTGCCGCACGGATAATCTTCTTGAGCGGCTGGTGAATATCCTTGTCGTCAACCTCTCTGTTCGGTATTACAACCGTTCCGCATTCGACTCCTCTTGCCGTTTCGACAATAACCCTAGAGCCTGCGGGAAGCTTTTTTTCGTCCGGCAAAAAATAATATATTTTACCGACGTCCTTAAAGCGGACGCCTATTATTTCGGTCATACTTCCTCCTTTTTGTTGTTTTATAATAAAGCAAGCCGCTTCGAAATCCCTTTAAAAAGCCGCTTTACAGCTATTTGATGTTTTGACGGAATTAAAAGCATTATTTTGCGGCAACACCATAAATTTCCGCCGCAATATACGTTATCCAAAGCGGAAGGTTTACATTAAGCTCTCTTTTAAGCGAAAGCTCGTTCAGCATTTGCAATATTTCCGAAAGCTTATACGGCGAAAACCTTTCGGAGAGCCGCTTTGCTGCCTGTGACCCGCCCGAACAGGCATTTGCCTTCCCCGCAGAAGCCTCCATTGCGGAAGCGATTATTTCCGCCGCCGCATCAAGCACGTCCCAAAGCACAGCACGCCCCGTTATCCCCGCAAGCGCAGTGTTAAGCCCATATTCGTCCCTGTCCGAAAGCGCAAGGCAAAAATTCTCCGCCTTTAAAAAGCTTTCATCTCCGCCCGCATCTTCAACGCAAAGGCGAAAATTGCCGTTGTGCCGACGTGAAAGCTTTTCCGCATCATCAGCGTCATAGCCGATGTTTATAAGCTCGTCCTCGCACTCTGAAACAGTCATTTTCGGAACGTTTATCACCGAAAGCCTTGAAATAACAGTTTCTAAAAGCTTGTCCGCATTTTCCGCTGTAAAAATAAAGCGCACAAACGACGGCGGCTCTTCAATAAGCTTGAGCAATGTGTTTTGCTGTCGGTCGCTCAGCTCGTCGGCATCTTCAAAAATATAAACCTTTGTTTCCGCATCATTTGGCTTAACAACGCTGTCGGCGATTACCTTACGAAGCAAATCAACCGTATATTTCCACTCGCCGTCAAGCCGTTTCACAAAAATAACGTCAGGGTGAGAAAGCCGATAAATGCGGTCACAATGGGCTTGTCCAAGAAAAAGTCCGGCAATATAAAGGGCAAAATCGCTTGTTCCGCCGCCTTTTTCGCCGCAAAGCAAAATTGCGTGGGAAAGCCGCCCTGCCTTTGCCTGCAAATCAAGCCTTTGCCTGATTCCATCGTTTAGAAAAAGACTTGTCAAATTTTCTCAAACCTTTCAATGTTGGTCACGAAAATTGTTGCTCCTCCGACAAAAACCTCAACGGGAAAGGTTGAAAAGCCGCCCACTCCGTATGAAGCCGCCGACGGTACAAGCTGTTTTCGCTTGTGAGAATGCTCTTTTATGGTTTCGATGATTTCGTCAACCTTCTCCTCTTCGGCGCAAATAAGAAATGTGGTGTTTCCCGCCATCAAAAAGCCGCCGGTAGAAGCGAGCTTTGTCGCCTGAAAGCCCTTTTTGGTAAGCGCACCCGCAACCGTATGCGAATCGTCATTATTGACTATTGCGTAAACAAGTTTCATCATAAAGCCTCCTCGAAGGTGTCTAGCCGCAAGCTTAAGCGGTTTTAATAATATCACAATGAAAAAACAATAAAACTATCTCATTAAGTTATTATATCATATTTTTATTAAAATTGCAAAGAAAATATGAAAAAATTTCGGGCAACTTGATTAAGAGGAAATTCAGAATCGCCGACAAATTTCGCTTGATTGATAAGCTGACTGCGGCAAGTTTTTGATTAAAATTACAAGAGGACTTGACAAAAAATAAAATCTGCGCTATAATAATAAAAAAGGGTGCTGTTGCGATAAGCGGTCAGCCCCGAGTTGTTTAGTCATGAAATAACCGCACACTTTGGCTAGGGGGCGGTTATTTCTTTGTGCCATTTATGAAAACCCGATCTAATATCAGCAATAAAATCGCAAATATAATTAAGTATTCCATGGCAACACCCCCTTCGGGGGGCGAAATTGTACAAAGTTGCAAGCAAATTTGCACTGACCGCCTACCGTTATGCAACAGCACCGATGCTATTATAGCATATTTTGTATGGTTTTGTCAAATTGTTTCTGCTTTTTTGCAAACAGGTCTTGACAATCAAGAAGTTTTGATTTATAATAATAAAAAAGGGTGCTGTTGCGATAAGCGGTCAGCCCCGAGAATTTGGTTAGAGAATAACCGCTAACTTTTCGAGGAGTGGGCGGTTATTTCTTTATGCCTATATGTAAATCCCTAAGAATTAACAGTATTACTATTAAAGCTATAAGATATTCCATGGCAACACCCCCCTTCGGGGGCGAAATTGTACAAAGTTGCAAGCAAATTTGCACCGACCGCCTACCGTTATGCAACAGCACTGATGCTATTATATCATATTTTGTATGGTTTTGTCAAATTGTTTAAAACAAAAAACGGCTTGGTTTTCGCCAAGCCGTTTTGTTTTAATTTAAAGCAAGCTTATAATTAAAGAACCTTGCCGTACTTTTTGCCGCCGTCTGCTTCGATTCTGAGAAGGCGATTGTACTTAGCAACACGGTCGCTTCTGCAAGGAGCACCTGTCTTAATCTGACCGGCGTTTGTTGCAACAGCCAAATCAGCAATGAAGGTATCCTCTGTTTCGCCCGAACGGTGAGAAATAACAGTGTTGTATCCGTTATCCTTTGCAAGCTTGATTGCATCAAGAGTTTCGGTAAGAGAACCAATCTGATTGAACTTGATGAGGATTGCGTTTGCAACGTCATTGTCGATGCCCTTCTGGAGGAAGGAGGTGTTTGTTACGAACAGGTCGTCGCCGACAAGCTGAATCTTGTTGCCAAGACGTGCGGTAAGCTTTTTCCAGCCGTCCCAGTCCTGCTCGCCCAAAGCGTCCTCAATCGAGATGATAGGATACTTGTTGACAAGGTCCTCCCAGAAGTCGATAAGCTGCTCGCTTGTGAACTCGTTGCCCTTCTTAGGGAATACATATTTATTTTCAGAAACATACCATTCACTTGAAGCGGCATCAATTGCGATTTTAACCTGCTCTGTTGTATAGCCGGCAGCTTCGATTGCTTCGATAATGGTCTTGATTGCGTCCTCATCTGTGCCAAGGTCAGGGGCAAAGCCGCCCTCGTCGCCGACAGCAGTTGCGTGCTTGCCTTTTTTGAGAATCTTCGCAAGGCTGTGATAAACTTCGCTTCCCATGCGGAGAGCTTCTGCAAATGTCTTTGCGCCGACAGGCATAATCATGAATTCCTGAATATCAACGTTGTTGGAAGCATGAGCGCCGCCGTTTAAGATGTTCATCATAGGAACAGGGGTCGTATCAGCGTTGATTCCGCCGAGATACTGATAAAGAGGAATGCCATAGTGGTTGGCAACAGCCTTTGCAACAGCAAGCGAAACAGCAAGAATTGCGTTTGCGCCGAGCTTTTTCTTGTTTGCTGTACCGTCAAGAGCGATAAGAAGTTCGTCAACCTCTCTCTGATTTGTCGAACCGTTTTTGATGAGTTCGGGTGCGATTATATCGTTGATATTTGCCGCCGCCTGAGCACAGCCCTTGCCGTTATAACGGTCGCCTCCGTCACGAAGCTCGTGTGCCTCGTACATACCAGTGGAAGCGCCAGAAGGAGCGTATGCCGAACCAACTGCACCGCTTGAAAGCGTAACCTCAGCCATAACGGTCGGGTTTGCCCTTGAATCGAGCATTTCAAAGCCCTTTACGTCAATAATTTTTAAGCTCATTTAAGTTTCTCCTTTGCTTTATACATTTTGCCCCGATTTCTTTCGGGTCAATACTAGTTCACCATTGTTAATTATACAACAAAGTGCTGTCAAAATTATTAACAAGATGTGAACAAATTATGAATAAATTATTAATTTTAGTCGAAATCGATTTGGCGGTAATCTCAAAAATCCGTTACTGTGAACTTTCTGTTGCTTATCACGGAAATTTTTGCTATAATAATCACATCGGCGAAAACACCGACGAGGAGGGGCAAAATGTTTAAGCGTGGTGCAAAAATTATAAAACAAATTTTCTCTAAATTCGGATTTGCGGTTGTTTGCATCGGTGCGCTTATCACAATCATAATTCTTATGGCCGCCGCACGCATTCCAGAGCTTTCCGCCGCAAAATTCCCCGACATAACCATAAGCGAAAGTGACGGTGCTTACGACTTGCAAAATGTCATTTTCCCCGCGGATAATTCCGTTTCACTCACTGCCGGCGATAAATACTGGGCTAATGCGCTTGTGACGCCCGAAACAATTGATTCCGTCCCGCCGGCAAGCGTTTCGGACTATGAAAAAATTGGCGCACAATATTTATCCCAGCGCTTTAGAATCCTTGTTCCCGACGACACAAGGGTATACCGTTTCAGGTACACGCTTTCGGGCCAGCACGGAATCCGAGCCTATGTAAACGGCAGGCTTGCCGCCGAACAGGGCATTCCCGCAACGACAAAAGCCGAAACGCAGATTTACGAGGACGAGCTTGTTTTCTATGCCTCGGCAGACGGCGGCATAATCGATATAATACTGCAAAACGCACAGTTTTTTCATAGCTCAAAAATTGCCTATCTCGGCGGGCTTCGTGTTTCCGATGCAAAAAATCCCGACCCCGACGACACGGGGGACGTCGTCAGAGGGCTTATCGTCATGGGCGGGCTTGCCTGCGCAGGGCTTTTTATAGGAATTGTCATGCTTCTCCAGCCCGACAAACCGCTTGCAAACCTTTATTTCATGCTTGCCTGCTTTGCAATGGCAATGCGTGAAGGCATAATGAGCCGTGCATGGACAGTTTTCCCCATTTCGGGCAACACCGCCTTTATGCTTAAATATCTAAGTATGTCGCTTTTGACGGTTTTTCTCACGCTTTTTCTTGCCCAAAGCCTTACAAGCCCGTTTTTCAAGGCGCTTAAGCTCATTGCCCTTACAAGCGGGATTGCTTACGGAGTAATTACGCTTTTCGGCGATTCTATCTGGTACACAAAAATTCTGATTGCTTTTCAAATTGTGCTTGTAGCTTGCATTTTTTTATTAATATGCGGGCTTTGTATAAAGCTCCGCCGCCCAAACGCAGAGGAAGGGGTTTTTCTCTATGGAATACTGGTTTTCTTTATCGCCGCTGTAAGCGACATTTTAATGTATATAAAGCTTATACGGCCTTTCAGGGGTGAAAGAGCCTATTGCCGAGGACTCAATGCTTATTTTTGCCGTCGCCGAAATCGTCTATCTCACACTTATGAACCATAGAATTACAAGCCATTCGAACGAAGTCAGGCAAAAGCTTGCCGCACAGAAAGAAGCTCTCGAACAGCTTGACAGCATGAAAACCCGCTTTCTCGGAAACATTTCCCACGAGCTTAAAACACCGCTTACCGTCATTTCAGGCCATGCGCAAAGCGCAAACGAAAGGCTTCAGCACACAGAGCGCTTTGACAAGGATATTCTTTGTAAAAAAATGAAGATTATAAGCGCCGAGGCGGAAAGGCTTTCCCTTATGGTGGGACAGCTTTTGGATTTCACAAGGATTGAGGAAGGCAAATTTTCAACAGCGCCCGTCCCCTGCTATGCTGATGAAATTGTCCAATCCGCCGTCGAAGCATATTTCCCCGTACTTAACAAAAACGAAAACCGCCTCAAAATCAGCATTGATGCGGATTGCCCTCAAATTTATGCCGACCCCTATCGCATAGCTCAGGTCATGGTAAATCTCGTCGCAAATGCTTCACGTTTTACCGAAAAAGGCGACATTGCGATAACCGTGAAAAAAGATGAAGGATTTGCGGCAATCACCGTTTCGGACACGGGAAAGGGAATCGAGCCGGAGCGCATACCTTATATTTTCCAAAGATACAGCGGCTCTGAAGTAATTTTAAACAACGGCACAAGCACCGGACTTGGCCTGTATATTTGCCGCCGAATTGCTGAGGAGAACGGCGGCAGCATAAGCGTTCAGAGCGTTTTCGGCGAGGGAAGCGCCTTTACGCTTAGGATACCGCTTTACAGCGAGAACAAGGTTTGTGAATCTGACTAATATTTAACTTTGCGGAAAATATACTCCTCCTTGCCTGTGTTTACAAGCTCAAACCAACTGTTTTCATCAAGCGCAAGCTTTCGGCGGAGGTTTGTAACATGGACTGCAATGGTTCTGGAAGCAGCACGATTGCTTTCACCCCACGCCCTTTTGTAAAGCTCGTCGCAGGTAAGGCGGCGGCCCACGGAAAGCGCAAAACAACCCAAAAGCTGGATTTCCTTTTGAGTAAGACTTATGCGTTTGCCGTCAAGCATGGTTTCGCCTGTGAGAAAATCGATTGAAAGCGGCGAAAGCTCTATCTTTCCCGCCGAAACAAAACCCACCCGCCGAAACTGCGCCGTTACACGGGCGTTTAACACGTTTAAATCGCAAGGCTTAGGGACATAGTCGTCGCCGCCCCGCAAAAGCCCCTGTATAACGCTTTCGTTTTCATCTCTGCACGACAGAAAAATAATCGGTGCGCTTGTTTTTTCCCTGATTTCATGACAAAAGTCAAGCCCAGAGCCGTCGGGAAGCATCACATCAAGCAATATTAAATCGGGATTATCGTTTTCAATACAAAGCCGAGCCTGCTCTAAATTAATCGCTTCTAAAACAGCATAGCCTTTGCCCTCGAAAAATTCACGGTTAACCGTCAAAAGCTCGTTATTGTCGTCAACCATGAGTATTCTTGCTTTTCGCATAATTTCCCTCCCGTGGCTTTTTATACCGCCGTAAAGCGAGCGCTTTATTATATCATTTCGCTTTATTATATCATAATGAAGCTTAAAAATAAAGCATAAATTCAACCCCGTTGTTTTTTATTTTAAAACAGCGGGGTTATATATTATTTCGTGATTAATGATTGTCGGCTCTGATTCATACTAATCTCCAATTGAAATGCACACCAAAAATATTCGCAAAAGCCATAAATTCAAGCTTTTACCCGATTTTTTGAAGCATTTCTAATCAAGATTCAACATCAGCATAAATTCGGCAGAACCGAAAGCACAAGCCTTGCGCCGCCGCTCAGGTTATAGCAGTCAAAGCCGTTCTGGCTTAAAATTCTGCTTGCTATATATCCTCGCAAGCCAACCTGACAGGTGATATAATAGGTTTTGCTTTTGTCAAGCTTGTCGAGGTTTTTCCGCAAATCATCAACAGGAATATTCACAAAGCCGTCCATTTTCATGATTCTGTGCTCATATTCGGTTCTGACATCGAGAAAAACATTATTCGGATTTTTCATAAGCTCGTTTAAGTCGTGCCAATGGAATATCTTCGTAAGCCCGTTTTGAATGTTCTCCGCAACATAGCCCGCCATATTTACAGGGTCTTTCGCCGATGAAAACGGCGGCGCATAGCAAAGCTCAAGCTCGGTTAAATCCGAAACCGTCATTTTCGCACGGATTGCCGTCGCAAGCACATCACAGCGCTTGTCAACGCCCTCAAAGCCGATTACCTGCGCACCCAAAACCCTGCCGTCAGCCTTAGAAAAAATAAGCTTTATGCCAAGCTGGGTTGCGCCGGGATAATAGGTTGCGTGAGAAGCGGAGTAGGTAAAGCTTTTTTCATAGTCCAAGCCGAGAGCCTTTGCGGTTTTTTCGTTTATTCCCGTTGAGGCGACAGTCATGTCGAAAAGCTTTAAAATAGCGCTTCCCTGCGTGTTTTTATATTCGCTTTTGATGCCGCAG
>CAZYRV010000050.1:11639-13316 GCA_964649485.1 uncultured Oscillospiraceae bacterium
TATTATCCGCAGCAATTCTTCCCTGCTTATTTGCAGGACCGGCAAGAGGAATATAGCCCTTTTCGTCCGTAACAAAATTCGTTGTTTCAACCGCATCGCCCACTGCGTAAATGCTCTCGTCGTTTGTAAGCATTTGGTTATTAGTGATGATACAGCCTCTGCTCGTGACGGCAAGCCCCGCCTTTTGGGCAATGTCACTTTCGGGGGAAACACCGACTGCGACAATAAGCATATCAACCTTGATTTTGTCGCCGCCAACCTCCGCTTCGAGATATTCGCCCTTGTCCTCAACGTGCGAAACCTTGGTTTTAAGCCGCAAATCAATTCCCGAATGCCGCATATAATTATGCACGTCGCAAGCCATGTCAAAATCAATCGGCGCAATTACTTGATCAGAAAGCTCTGCAAGCGTCACCTTAAGCCCTGCGCTTACCAGATTTTCCGCAATCTCAACACCGATATAGCCGCCGCCCATGACAAGCGCCGTCTTTGCGCCCTCATTTGCGATAAACTCCTTAATCATAAGCGTGTCGGGAACGTTTCTCAAGGTGAAAATCCGTCTGGAGCCTTTGCCGCCTATGTCGGGAACAAACGGCTTTGCGCCCATAGACAAAATAAGCCTGTCATAGCTTTCGGTGTAGGTCTGCCCTGTGGCATGGTTCATGACGGAAACGGTTTTTTCCGCACGGTTAACCGCCAAAACCTCGTTGTTAATCCTCACATCAATGTTAAAGCGAGCGTTAAAGCTTTGCGGTGTCTGCAAAAGCAGGTTTTCCTTGCGCTGAATTTCGCCGCCAATATAATAAGGAAGCCCGCAGTTCGCAAAGGAAATATATCCGCCTCGCTCTAAAATGATGATTTCCGCCTTTTCATCAAGCCGCCTGAGTCTTGCCGCCGCAGAAGCGCCGCCTGCAACGCCGCCAACAATTACTATTTTCATACTATTTCTCCTGTCAGAAAGTGTTTGGGTTTGAATGACATTAATTTAACAATATGATACAGCAAAAACATAGGTTTTACAGTGATTAAGTTACAGGAAAAAGCTTCTGTGTTTTGCGGTAAAGCGCTATTTCTTTTCAGCGCTTAATAATGCGGCTTTGATTTTAAGCCCGCCAATGCTGTCGCTATAAGAATATGTTGGATTCTCAACAATTATTTCAGCGCTTACATACGGACTTTTCTTAAAAAAACTTTCGCTTACGCTGTCGTTTTCGTAAATATTTCCAAGGCTTAAATGAGCGCCGTCAAAACAAACCGCAAACTTTTCCTTGCTGTCGTAAAATCTGCTTAAATCAAGCCTTTTTGTTTCATTCTGCAATTTGCCGCAGGGGGCTATAATCGCACCGCTTTGGCACGACTCGGCAAAAAACAGCATATCGCCTTGGTCAGATATGTAAACCGAATCCTCCGTCAAACAGTAAAGCACTCCGTCAAGCGTAAGCTCGCCGCTTGTTGCAACCGTATTGCTTCCGAGGGTGACCCTCTTTTTGCCTGCCGAGCCAATCGGATATACCTCAATAAAAGCGGATTCAACATCAAGCCCGTTTGCAAGCCTGTCCCCCGCCCGAACGCTTATATATTCTGTTTCAACGTCAGCAATCAAGCCGCCCTTAAAGCTATCGCTTTCAAAGTCGAACAAATCAGGCTCTATGAATGTGCTTGTGAAAATTCCGCTTG
>CAZYRV010000050.1:13326-13999 GCA_964649485.1 uncultured Oscillospiraceae bacterium
CATAGCCGACGTCAAAAACAAGCCTGTTTGCGTAAGCATAGACAGCATCTTTTTTGTAGAGCGTTTTGCCGTCCGGCGCTTCAAAGCTTTCAAAAGGAAATTCGCCGACAAGCTTTTCAAATTCCTCGCCGCTTATTTCGGGGTGCTTTTCTGTGTATTTATAGGTTTTTTGTTCTGTTTGAGCAGTTGTTTCGGGAACATCGGTTTGCACTGTTGTGTCGGGAACAGCGGTTTGCGAAACATCAGCTTCTTCTGCCGTTGTTGCGGGAACGACGGTTGCCGAAACAATAGCTTCTGCCGAAGTTACTGTAACAGAAGCTTCTCCAGCGGTAACATTGTTCGTTGTCGTCAAGGCTTCCGTTTGACTTGGAGAATCAGTTGTAGCCACAGCCAAGCCGCTTTGCTCTGCTTGATTTGTACATCCGCAAAAAAGCAATGCCGCCAAAACAGCCGTAATTCTTCTGTTCATTTTGCCAACCTCCATTTGTTGATATTTTCATTATAACTCTAAAAATGGTAAAGTCAACAACAAAGCGGTTACATAATATTAACAATGTTAATTTTGCTGAAAATCTGATTAGCTCAAACAAAAAAAACGGCGGAAAACCGCCGCTTTTATTAAGGCTTCACCGCACAAAGATGGCGGTACGATTGCGTAGGGATTTTCTGACGA
>CAZYRV010000051.1:0-9292 GCA_964649485.1 uncultured Oscillospiraceae bacterium
CCTTTTATTTTTGCGGTGAGCCGCCTTGCTTTTATCCCAATTTTCGGTTATTTCCGCCATAACAGCCGCACCAAGTGCGCTGTGAATTTGCTCGGCAGTTGCTTTTTCGGCGGTTACACCGAAATCATTTTTAAGAGCAGCCAAAAAGTTTTTTTCAAGTCTTTCTTTTAAATCCATACGTCCTCCTGATGGTTTCTATTTAATTGATTGAACCGATTCGCCCTCAACAAGCTTTGCCGTCATCATGACGTGCTGTGGCCTTGCGTTTTGCTCTATCATTTCCCGCATAATCGCAACCGTTCGCACGGCAATGCGCTTTACGGGCTGTTCGAAGGTTGTGATTCTCGGGTTGTAATATCTTGCGTAAAGGATTCCGTCAAAGCCCAAAACCGAAATGTCGTCGGGAACACGCTTGCCGCTGTCGCAGATTGCACGGATTGCGCCGATTGCCATAACGTCGGACATTGTGTAAATTGCGGTTAAATTTTTATTGGTGTTAATAAGCTTTTTTGTGCCGTCATAGGCGGATTCAAAGGTGAAATCGGCATACTGATAATTGCTTTTGTCAAAGCTTGTTCCCTTTTCCGCAAAAGCCTTTTCAGCGCCGAAAAACCTGAGCTGAGTTGCGCAAAAGCTTGTGATGTCGCCGCCCAGAATGCCGACATTTTCGTGCCCAAGCGAAAAAAGATATTCAACCGCACGCTTACCGCAAAGCTCGTCGTCAACGGAAACGCTCGACAAATTCGGGTAGGTTTCCTTTTCCGCCGTGGTCGAGCAAAGCAGGCACGGAAGCGTTATTTCATCAAATTCACGGTGAAAATTGTCAAGGTTTCCGCCGAGAAAAATTATTCCAAGCGGCTTGCGCTCGCTTATGATTTTTTTTGCGGCAAGCATTTCGCTTTCGCTTGTGCTTATGTATTTCACGTGGGTTTTATAGCCGATTTTATCGATTTCGCCTTGAATATTCTCAATCAGCACCGAAAAGAAGATATTAAAAGCGCCCTTTACGATGATTGAAATTGACTTGTTAAAATTCGCCTTGAGGTTTATTGCGTTTGCGTTCGGCGTGAAATTATGCTTTTTCGCAAGCGCAAGAATTTTTTCCCGTGTTTTGTCGCTTACGTCGCTGCTTCCGTTTAAGGCTCGGGAAACAGTGCTTACTCCATAGCCCGAAAGCCTTGCAATATCTTTTATGGTCAAGTTTATTCTCCCGAATGTTTTATGGTTCGAATTTCTATATTTGTTTCGAAACAAAAGCTTATTTAAAAAACGCTCTATGCGTTGTGGTAAGATAAACACAGCTTATCGATTGGCTGTCGTATTCGAAAACAACAATTTGTTTCGAAACAATTATGTTGATTTTTTCGGAAACGTTATCGGAAACGTTTCCGCTGATTTGGATTATAGCACATTATTTTTCAAGTTGCAATAGGTAAAATGCAAAATAGTGAATTTTAATAAAATTTTCTATAAATTTTTGTAAGATTTAACCAAAATATTTTTTTATTATTATAAAATCAACTCAAGTTCAATCCATTTCAGATCGTTATTTATAATACTATTTTCCAAAATAAATAAAGAAATTAATATTTCCTCTTGACACTCACATTATGTTATGCTTTATTATAATCATGAGCTCATCAGAAACGAGGGAAACAAATGTTAAAAATCGGCGATTTTTCGAAACTATCAAGAATAAGCATACGTATGCTCAGGCTCTATGACGAAATAGGTCTGCTTGAACCAAAATCCACCGACAGATTTACAAGCTATCGCTATTACGGTGAAGAACAGCTTGCGGTTGCGGTGCGAATCCAATCCCTTAAAGATATGGGGTTTGGCTTGTCCGCAATTTCGGAAATTCTCAAAAGCTATGACAATCCTCAAAAGCTTGCGGAATTTCTCGAAGTGAAAAAAGCGGAGGTCAGGGCAGATATTTCACAATCTAAAACAAAACTTTTACTTTTGGAAACAGCCGTGAAACGGCTTAGAAAGGACAATTTTATTATGAAATTCGATGTAGTAATCAAGACAATTCCAGAGCTTTATGTCGCAAGTGTTCGAAATATTATCCCGAATTATGAAGACGAGGGAATTCTTTGGCAAACCTTGATGAGCGAAATCGCCCCGCTTAATATCAAAGACACAAACCCTTGTTATACTCTTGCAATTTTTCATGATAAGGAATATAAGGAAAGCGATGTTGACGTTGAAGTCCATAAATCAGTTTCGGGCAAATATACTAACACAAAAAACGTGAAATTCAAAACCATTTCGCCGATAAAAGTCGCTTCATGCACCTACAAAGGCGGCTATGAAAATATGGATTCAGTAAACCAAGCAGTTGCGGATTGGATCAACAACAATGGATATGATTTTGACGGCGCTGCCTTTAATATCTACCACGTAAGCCCCCACGAAACGCAAAATACCGACGATTTTGTAACAGAGGTCTGCTATCCTGTTTGCAGGAAATAACATTTCAAAAGCGCCGAAGCCACAACAGCTTCGGCGCTTTCTATCTGATTAAATCAATTTTTTAACGCAAGCTTTTCCAAGAAAAACCTTTCCGCTTCCTCAGGCTTGACGCTGTACTCAACACCGTCAAGCATGACATTGACCCCCTCACAGCGGCATTTCTTCATGCAAAACGTCGCACGGAACTCAATATCGTCGTGCAAATTATGCTTCTCGATAAGCTGTTGAAACGCTTGGATAACATTGTAAGAGCCTTTGATATGGCAAGAGCTTCCTATGCACACGCTAAGCTCATGCAAAGCCGTTGTTTCAGCCATTTCAGTGTCCTCCCTTGCCTGTGTAATCCACATGGAGAAGCTCATGAACCCTGCCCTTGAGAATGCCGCCGTAAAGCGACATCATAAGCGGATTTTCCTCCGAGCGCTTGACAGAGCAAAGCTTGTCGGCAGAATAAAGCGCCTTTGCCCTGCTTTCAACCTTATCCCATGACGCAAAGGGCTGACCCGCACCGTTTATACAGCCATAACCCCGACAAAATCATAGCTTGCCTCGCCCGATTTCATCTTCTCAATGAGATTACTTGCGTTTGCAAGCCCGCTTACAACGGCAATTTTCACGTCACGCTCGCCGTATTTAACAGCCGCTTCCTTGACGCCCTTCATTCCGCGAACGCCCGTAAATGCGATTACCTGCAGGCTTGCGGCGGTTTTTTCGGTGGTAATTCTGCGGAGAACCGCCTCTGTTACGCCGCCCGTAACTCCGAAAATAACGCCCGCACCCGACATTGACGAAAACGGCGTGTCAACTCCCTCAGGCTCAAGGTCGTTGAACATTATTCCCGCCTCTTGGGTCGAGATTACAAAATCAACCTGCGGCTCATCGTCAACCATAAACTCCTTGCGCTTTGCCTCATATTTTTTCGCCGTACACGGCATAACGGCGACGTGGACGTGCTTTTTCGCCGCACTTCCGCCTTGCGCCTTGATTACGGAGGCGAACATCTGCATAGGCGAACGGCAGGTCGAAACGTTCGGCAAAAGCTCGGGATAATTCTTTTCGCAATACTGAACCCATGCGGGACAGCAGGAGGTGAAAAGCGGCATATTTTCGCCGCTTTCAAGGCGGTGAACAAACTCGTTTGCCTCCTCAAGAACGGTTAAATCAGCGCCCGTGGAGGTGTCGTAAACCTCATCAAAGCCCATTCTTCTGAGTGCGGCGACAATCTTTCCGATTGTGTTAGTGCCATTCTTTACGCCAAGCGACTTGCCGATTCCCACACGAACGGCAGGCGCAATCTGCACCGTAACCTTTGTATTTTTGTCGTCAAGCGCTTTCCAAACCTGTGCGGCATTGCTCTTGACGGTGATTGCTCCCGTCGGGCAGACGGCGGCGCATTGCCCGCAGCCAACGCAGGGAGATTGCGCAATCGGTCTGTCAAAGGCGGTGCTTATCGTCATTTTCGAGCCACGATGGGCAAAATCTATTGCGCCGACGTTCTGAACCTCATTGCACATTCTCACGCAGTCGCCGCAAAGAATGCATTTGTGAGCGTCACGGGTAATGCAAAGCGAAGAATCGTCGATTTTCGGCTCGGCGGCGGTGTTCGGAAAGCGCACGTCATTAATGTTAAACCTCATTGCAAGGTCCTGAAGCTTGCATTTACCGTTGTTTTCGCAGGCGGTGCAGTCACGGCAATGGTTCGCCAGCAAAAGCTCTAAAATCATTTTGCGGTATTTGCGCAGGCGCTCGGTATTGGTTTTTATGTTCATTCCGGCTTTCGGCGGGGTTGAGCAAGCCGCATCAAGCCCGCCCCATTCGTTCTCAACCATGCACATACGGCACGCACGTAAATTGAAAGGTCGCTGTGATAGCAAAAAGTAGGCATTTTAATCCCAACCTTGCGGATTACCTCAAGGAGGTTGCGTTCGCCGTTTATTTCAACGGGCATTCCGTCAACCATCATAAATTTTCTTTCCTCGGACATCTTATCTCTCCTCCTTGATAGCGTGGAACGGGCAGGTTACAACGCAGGCTTCACACTTGATACATTTTTCCTGATCAATAACAAAAGGCTCTTTGATTTTGCCGGAAATCGCTCCGACAGGACAGCTTCTCGAGCATTTCGAACAGCCCTTGCAAAGCTCGGGTTGGATAACAATTTTCTTAAGCTTCTGGCAAGCACCCGCCGGACAGCGCTTGTCGTTTATATGCGCCTCATATTCGTCACGAAAGCTGTTTATCGTGCTTACAACGGGGAAAGCGGCGGTTTTGCCAAGTCCGCACAAGGCTGTTGCGGAAATGGTGTCGGCAAGCTCTAAAAGCAGCTCAATATCGCCCTGCCTGCCCTTTCCGTCAACGATTCTTTCAAGGATTTCAAGCATACGCTTAGTACCCTCACGGCAAGGAACACATTTGCCGCAGGATTCGTTCTGGGTAAAATTCATGAAAAAACGAGCAACCTCAACCATACAGGTGTCCTCGTCCATGACGACAAGCCCGCCCGAACCAATCATTGCCCCCGCTTTTTTGAGCGAGTCAAAATCAAGCGGTAAATCAAGGTCTTTTTCCGTCAGACAGCCGCCCGACGGCCCGCCAATTTGCACCGCCTTGAACCTTTTGCCGCCTCTCATTCCTCCGCCGACGTCAAAAATAACCTCCCGCAGGGTTGTTCCCATAGGAACTTCAATCAAGCCCGTGTTTTCAATGTTTCCGGTGATAGCGAAAGCCTTTGTGCCGGGGCTGTTTTCCGTTCCCACGGTGCAATACCATGCCGCACCTCTGTTTATGATAAACGGAACGTTCGCAAAGGTTTCAACGTTGTTAAGCACCGTAGGCATACCGAACAAGCCCTGTTCAACCGTTCTCGGCGGCTTTACACGGGGCATTCCGCGCTTGCCCTCGATTGAAGCGGTAAGAGCGCTTCCCTCTCCGCAGACAAATGCGCCCGCACCACGGTTTATATGTAAATTAAAGGTTTTTCCCGTGCCTAAAATGTTCTCCCCAAGCAAGCCGTATTCGTTCGCCTGCTTGATTGCGTTTTTAAGGCGGCTTACCGCCATGGGATATTCGGCACGCACGTAAATATAGCCCTCCGTCGCACCGACGGCTATTCCCGCAACCGCCATTCCCTCAAGCATTCTGTGGGGGTCGCCCTCCATGATGCTTCTGTCCATAAAAGCGCCGGGATCGCCCTCATCGCCGTTGCAGACGACGTATTTCTGCTCTGCCTTCTGGCGCTTGACCTGTGTCCATTTGCGCCCTGCGGGAAAGCCTCCGCCGCCTCGTCCACGAAGCTTTGATTCGCTTATTTCGTTTACAATATCGTCGGGAGTCATCTCAAAAAGCGCCTTTTCAAGCGCCGCATAGCCGCCGATTGCCAAATATTCTGCAATGTCGGTTGCGTCAATATGCCCGCAATGCTCCAATACAAGCCTTGTCTGCTTTTCGTAGAAGGGAATTTCCTCCTGCTTTTTGTAAACGACACCATTTTTTTCATAGGCAAGGCGCTCGATATGCCCGCCGCCGATTATTGTCGTTTCGACGATTTCCTCACAATCCTCAAGCTTAACCTTTTTATAAAGCCAACCCTGCGGCTCTATCCTGACAAGCGGGCCAAGCTCGCAAAAGCCGTGACAGCCGCTTTTTTTCATACCGATCTTTTCGTCCTTGTTTTCAAGCTCATGACCGAGTTCGACAGCGCAAGGAAGCCCTTTTTCCTCAAGCAGCTCCTTAAGCCTGTCATAAATTTCAAGCGAGCCGCCCGAAACACAGCCTGTTCCCGCACAGACAATTATTTTTTTAGTCTGGCGTGCAAGCGCTTCCGCAAAAATCGAGCGTGCCGCAATAAGCTCTGCCCTGTTCGCAAGTTTATTCATTATCCGCACCCTCCTTAAGTTCTTTAAGAAGTTCCGTCGCCTTATCCGGAGTCATTGAGGGATAAACCTTGTCGTTTACCGTAAGCACGGGCGCAAGTCCGCACGCACCAAGGCACGAAACCGTTTCAACTGTGAACATAAGGTCGTCCGTCGTCGCCTTCTGCGCTGATAAATTAAGCTCTTTGCGCAGCCTTTCAAGAATAGGAATTGACTTGCGGACGTGGCAGGCTGTTCCGTCGCAAACCTTAATCACAAACTTGCCCTTTGGCTCGAGCGAAAAATTTTCGTAAAAAGTCGCAACGCTGTAAATTTTCGCTTGGCTTATGCTAAGCCGCTTTGCCATATGCGGGAAAATCTGCTTCGGCAAATAGCGATAATGCTCTTGAATCGCCTGTAAAATGGCGATTACAGAGCTTTCCCTTGCGCCGAGAGTGTCGATTATTTCATCGACGGGGGAAAAGTCAAAATTCTCCATGTGAAACCTCCAAATAGTTGTTAGAATCTAGTTATTAGTAGTTAGGGGAAATTACCTAAATCTATATTTATCTAAAAATAACTTACCTTGATTTTTTTGCCCATTTTTTTAAGGCAATCCGCAAGCTCGTCAACAAGCCGCATTTTTATATTAAAGCCGATAGGCAAATCGGGGTTCTGATGTGCGGGGTTCACCGCCCTGCCGACAAAAAAGTTTATATCCGTGGCTTCCTCAAACAAAATTTTCGCAATCCGTGAAGCGCCGTCACGGTTATAGCTCCAGTCGAGGAAATTCTCGTTTTCGGTGAGATAATCTTGGGCATATTCAAGCACCCTGCTTGCCGTAACCACGCCCTCCGTTACCAAATCGACGCCCTCAAGCTCCGCAATCGGCGGAATTTTCGGGTCGATATATTCAAGCGTGGGGATAAGCGGCTTGCCAAGATATTTTGCGGTAAGCTGTGAGGTTGTTCCGCCGCAGACAATGTGCTTGCCCTCCTTTGAAAAGAACAAGCCGAGCATCTTGTCCATATCCCCGGGCTTTTCCGCAGGCCCGATCATAAGGTTTACGGGGACACGCTCTCTTATTTTCACGGTGCAGACCGTTGTATCGTCGCCGGGCTTCCCGCCGTAAAGATAATCACATTGATTTACAAGAATGGTGCTTATTGTTTTTGCGGTAAAATCCCTGTCGTACATTTTTTCCATGAAGGCAATAATATTTTCCCTCTGCCAGCCGAAATTCATCGTTCCGCCGATTCCCGCATGAACGGCGCCGTCGCTCATGGCGATAAACGTATCGCCCATCACAAGCGGAATTTTTGACTTATAAATTAATTTTCCGTCGATTTTTTCGGAAATTTTCTCATAATCGAAATTTTTGCCGCCACGGAGCATGATTACGTGCGGATTATCATACTGGATTATCTCCGCTTCTCTGTTGGCGATTATCCTGATAATGGTAAAGGTTGAATAAGCAACTCCTCTGACGCTGCAAATCGGCAATGTCGCCGCAATTGTCTTTACGCAATCCTCGACGGTAAGGCTGTTTGCTATCATTGTTGAGATGATTTTCGCCGTTAATGTCGATAAAATATTGGCTTTGACGCCGCTTCCAAGCCCGTCGGCAAGCACGGCGACCTCGCTTCCCACGACCTCAACCCTGTCGCCGCAAAGCTGTTCGCCGAATTTATTCATGCCCGAAAAGCCGATGTCGGTGCTTAAATTATTCATTTCCGAGCGACTCCTTAAGCTTTGTAAGCGCAACCTTTGTTTCCGCCGTGGTTTCGCCGAGCAAAAGTGCGATTTCCTGAACCGTCCTCATCTGCTTTTCAATAACCTTGTCGGTGATTTCCATGGTTCGGCGGCCGATTTCCTCTTTTTCACGCTTTTGATTAGCCTCCTCCGTCACGTCACGCATTATGCAGATGTAGATATGAAAGCTTTTGTCGTGAATAACTGTCTGATTTACATATCTGCCATACTCAGCCATATAAACCTGCTTTTCATAGACATTTTTCTCCGTCTGCCCAACCTCGAAAAACGGCGTGGGGTCAAGGATACACACAACCTGATTCCCCACAACGTCGCTTGCCCGCTTAACGTTAAAAAGCGACATTGCCGCACTGTTTATCGTCTGGATTTCAAAGCTTTCGTTTAGGACAAGAATGGCATTCGGCGTATTTTTGATGATATTATCGGAAAAAGATTCGGCTTTTTCCTTGAGATAAGGCAGGCACATTGTCAAATCCGCCTTGCCCATCAAAACCGCCGCCGCCTTGTCACGACAGCTGTTATAGCCGCAAGAGCCGCAGTTAAGCTCGTCGGCGGGGGATTGTTTTCCAATCTTGCGCAAAACCTCGTCAATCGCCTCCTTGCTGAAGCTTACGGCTTGCTTTGCAAGTGAGGGCATTTCCTTTTTAAGCCCGTCGGCGGTGTAGTCGCTTACGGGAAAGTCATTTTTGCCCGCATAGCGGTTAATCACGGAATAGCCCTTAATCGGCGAACGGTGCGCCTTTTCCATCGCCGGCCCGCCGATACAGCTTCCCACGCAGGCGCTCATTTCGATAAAACAGTTTTTTACATTGCCCGCAAGAATATCCTCAAGCGCATTGACGCAGTTTTCGATTCCGTCAACGGCAATATATGTAAAATCCTCTCTGTCGCAGTCCATTGTGCGCAGAATTCCCCCCGTTGTGGGAAAAAGCCTTGCCTTGGACTCGGAATTATTATCATTTTTGGCTTCAATGCTTATGTTTTCGCCATGTAGCCACTCCGAAAGCTCCTCAAAGGTCAGAACGGCGTCAACATTCCCCGGATAGCTTTCAGCCTCGGCTTTTTTAGAAATGCACGGGCCGATAAAAACGGTTTTTGCACCCGCAAAACGCTTTTTCATGTCAACGCAATGCGCCTGCATCGGCGAAAGCACGTGCGCCAAATATTTCAAAGCGGCGGGATAATGCTTT
>CAZYRV010000051.1:9302-10798 GCA_964649485.1 uncultured Oscillospiraceae bacterium
AAGCAGATTCACCGTGTGACAGCAGGTTGAGATAATAACGTTATGCTCGCCGCTTTTGACAAGGCGGTCATATTCTTTTTTCACAATCGTTGCGCCGATTGCCGTTTCCTCAACGCCGAAAAAGCCCAGCTTCAGCAGGGCTTGCTTCATCGATTCTATTGTCATGCCCGGAAAATTCGCCGCAAAGGACGGCGCAAGGCTTACCAAAACCTTGTCGTTTTCACGGATAAGCGCACGCACCTTATCCGTGTCGTTGCGGATAACCTTTGCGTTTTGCGGGCAGGCGACAAAGCAATGTCCGCAGAGAATGCATTCGTCTGCGATTATGTTCGCCTGATTGCCCGAAAAGCGGATTGATTTAACCGGACAGCTTCTTATACATTTGTAACAGTTCTTACAGTTAGCTTCTTTAAATTGTATATATTGCTCCATAACGAACTTCCTTTCGATACCCTTAATAATTTTATCACAAATTTTGCTTTTCGTGTAATGTAAATTCAATATGCTTGATGTGAATTTAAGGAATAAGCGGAAACTAACACAGCAAGCCTAAACTAAACGGCTTTTTCGCCGATAATATACAAAACAGGCTTTGTCTGACGAGGTTTTGCCATGGTTATAAGCAAGCTTTCAAGCGCCGGAACAGCACAGAATTTCTCCGCCCGAAGCACGGGGGGAGAGCGTTGCTGTGCCAAAAGGAATTTTTGCTTTGACAGCTTGAATTTGTCAAGTCAGGCAAACACGTTTTTAAATGCACGAACGCCTGCAACAATCACAACAGCGCTTAGCCAAACAAAACGGCTTCTTTCGCAAATGAAAACAAATTCTGACGAAAATAAAGGCACGCTTTCCGCACTCAGAGAAATGATAAATGACGAACCCGCCTATCTTAAACGGCTTAAGGCTGAGAGAATAGCCAGAAAAATTGCCTGCGGCGACTATGCGAACGACGACGAAAAATCCTATCTTTCAAGCGCCGATTCAGAGCTTGCCGAAAAAGCGTCTATGGCGAATTATAAGCGGCGCTCGTTTGAAAACAGGCTTCAATATTCCCGCCGCAAAACGGCGAAGGCGAAGATTAAATACGAGCGATTTTCCTCCGCCTTATCGCTTGACCCAACCGCCGCAAGGCTTTACAACGAAGGGCTTAACAAAACGGCAAGGCGGTTTGGGGTGAGGGCATAATGAGAAGCTTTAACCATTTTAACCCCAAAAAGCTAGAGCATAAATACAAAAACAAGCTTTTCATCATCATTTTCCCCTCATATTTATGCGCTATTGCCGCTGTTATCATGACGCTTTTCACCTTAGGAAGCAGCGAAACGTTCACCTCTGTGTCGATTTCAGCCTTTGTTATAATCATTACCGTCGCCATTTTAATAAGTATAGGAATATATTTCCACTATTACAACGCAAGCCGCCGTGCCTGCCGCTTTACCTTTGCTGATATTTTCGATTGTAATGCCGTTTTCAGCATTTATGAGGGCGAATTTCGG
>CAZYRV010000051.1:10808-13092 GCA_964649485.1 uncultured Oscillospiraceae bacterium
CAAGGCGCTTGTCTTGTGGTTTGCAGAACTCTCATCGTGCTTGATTACAACGAAAAATACAGCTTTTCTATAAGCGATGAAAACAAGCTTTTGATTGAGGGGAAAATCCGTATATACCGCGGCTATTCGGACGAGCTTAACTATAAAATCGAATATGGGCGGCTTGAATTTGTGCACCCATGGCTTAATGACAACGGCTTTGATATTTCTTTTAGGGCGGAAATTCCCGACGTTTTCACAAGCAAAAGGGGTTTAATACAACGGCTTTACGCCGCACAAAACCGCTTTTTAACAAAGCCAAAGGAAATGGGCGGCTTTATAAACACTCTTCCTAAAAAAATCAAAACGATAAAGCGCAGAGGCTTCGAATAAAAAACCTGTGACTGATACCCAAAAGTATCGGACACAGGTTTTTTTATGAAAGCTTTCGATAGAAAAAAACCGCAAGCTGCGTCCTGTCACGGAGCGAAAGCTTATCAAGAATTATACTTATGTAATTTCGGACAGTTCCGACACTCAGATAAAGCTTTTCCGATATTTCCTTATTCGACAAGCCCTCGGCGACAAGCCTTATAATCTCCGCTTCCCTTTCGCTTAGGCCGAAATCCTCTGGCTTTTTCGCCCTACCATTCGCAATCAGCGTGGGAAGTCTTGCGGCAATCTCCTCGTTAAACACGTTTTGCCCGCCGAAAACCGCACGTAAGGCAGGAACATCCCCTCATAATGCTGTTTCAGGATATAGCCGCAAGCGCCGATTTTAAGAGCGTTTACGATGTATTCGTCGTCAAGAAAGGTTGTGAGATAGAGAATTTTTGCCTCGGGAAACTCGCCGAGAATTTTTTCTCCCGCCTCAAGCCCGCTTATTCCCTCCATGCGAATATCCATGAGGACAATATCGGGTTTATGTTCACGGAAAAGCAAAATTGCGTCCTTGCCGCTTTCGCCGACGGCGCAAACATCGATTCCATCGGCGGCGGAAACAATTGTTCTGAGAGAAATGGAAATAAGCGGATCATCGTCAATAATAAGTATCCTCACGTGACCTCCTTGCCCTTGGGAAAGCTTGCGAAAATTCGAAAGCCGTTTTCATTGTTTATATAAAACCGTCCGTCAAAGCTCAAAACCCTTTGCCTCATGCCCTCGATTCCGATTCCGCCCCGCTTTGGCTTGCCTGCATTTCCGTTATCCTTGATTGTAAGCTGATAAAACGACGGGTGCTCGTAAAGGCTTATCATCACTGAATCAGCGTCAGAATGCTTCATCACGTTTGACAAAGCCTCCTTGACAATTGCCGCAATAGCATAGCAAAGGCTTGTTTCGGGAAAACTTCGGCAGCTTATCGAAAGCTTTGCCTTACAAAAGGTGAAATCACCTACAAGCTTATTAAGCTCGGCGGCAAGGTCAACGCTGTCCTCATAGAGATCGTGGACGCTTTTGCGAATGCTGTCCATGCCTGATGACAGGCTTTTTTCAAGAATTTTAAGCTGTTCTCTTTCGCCCTCGTCCGAAACGGTCACCTGCATAGCGCCAATCTGAATTATCGAGCGTGAAAGAATATGCCCGACATTGTCATGGATTTCACGGGCAATTCTGTTTCTTTCGCCGAGAACAGCAAGGTGAAGCTCGTAATTCTGCTTTTCCGCAAGATGCTCTAGGCTTGTACGGAGGCTAAGCGTACGTTCGTATAAATCATCACGCTGAAGCCTGAGCTTGCCGGAAGCATCGTTATAGCTGTCGGCGAAAAGCTTAAGCGCAAGCACCAAAGCCGCGAGCGCCGCCGTGAAAAAATGCAGCGGCTTTGGCTCTATCAAAATAGGAACAAGAATAAACAAGGGCGTATAAAACGCGGTTTTGCTTATTGCATTGTAAGAAATAAGCGGCAGGAAAACCGTTATTTCAGGTAAAAAACAAGCAAAGGCAACGCACAAAGCATAAATCACAAGCCTAAGCCTTTGACTCGAAAAATACTCCATAAAGGCACAGGCAGCGACAGCGATTAATACAGGAATTATATACATAACGCCTATTTCCCGCCCCGAAAATCCTTCGCCTGACACAAACCAAAACGCTGTGGAAACGAGTAAAAGCGCCCCCTGCAAGACTAAATTAATCATATTTCACCGATAAGATTTGTTGAAAGCGATTGTCACAGACTCATTTTACCACGGCGGCACAACCGTGTCAATAGCGCTTCTTTGATTTAAGGCATCACCGCACAAAGACCAGAAGCTTCCTTGACGGCACGCTTGCTTTGTTCTCAATAGCAATTCCGCTCTGTTGATAG
>CAZYRV010000052.1:0-12190 GCA_964649485.1 uncultured Oscillospiraceae bacterium
CGCAGGGATTTTCTGACGATTTTTAGGAAAAATCCGCAGAAATACTTGCGTATTTCGAGGAATTTTGACGCCAAAATCGGCGAAAAAATCAAGCAAGCGTGCCGCCAAGGAAATTTCTGGTCTTTGTGCGGTGATGCCTTAGCCTTCACTTTTTGCTTCTCGTTTTGACAGAAAATACGTCGCCGCAAAGCCAAGCGCCGCCGCCAAAATCGCCACAACCCACTCAAACCCTTGCGGAATCACGTAATAAGCCTTTTCGTCGTTGAATAAAAGCTGTTTAAGCGACCCCAGCACAAAGCCGATTATACAAAAATACGTCGCCACGGGAAAACGGTTGAGCAAAAACTCAAGAAACCTTGTTATAATCAAAATGCCGATGATGGTGCTTATGCCCAAAACAGCGATTAAGCCGAGATTTTGTAAGGGGTGCTCGATTATTGTGTAATAAACCCCCATTATAATGAGCATATGCGAGGTGCTTATTCCGGGGAGAACCAAGGCGGCGGCGATTATTATTCCCGTGAGAAGAAGTAATAATATCCCGCCGAAATCAAATTTTATCTCAGAAAAAGCCGTCGTTTTCGGCAAAAACGAAATTGCGAAAACAACCGCCGCACCAAGCACAAAGCTTATTACCGCCACGGCAATATCCTTGCCGCTTTTTTTGACGGTTGATTTGCGGAACAAAAGCGGAAGCCCGCCCAAAACCGCACCTGTAAACAAATAGCGCACAGGCACTTCAAAGCTTTCTAAAGCCCAGCCGATTGCTTTTCCGAAAACAACAAAGCCCAAGCCCGCACCGATACAAAACTGTAAAAGGAAGAAAAAGCTTTTCTTGAAATCCTTGAATATGCCGTTTATCGCATGAATAAGCCTGTCGTAAATTCCCAGAATAAGCGCCATTGTCCCGCCGCTTACCCCCGGCACAAGCATTGACGAGCCGATTATAAAGCCGTTTTTCGCCGTGTCAAGCGCCGCCCTTGTCTTGCTGTCTTTTAAATCCATCTTTACCTCATCAGTGGTCAATATCCCTGTGCGAAATCCGCACACGATAGCCCTGTTCCTTCAAAAAATTGCCGACAAGCTCTGCAAAAGTTACGCTTCTGTGCTTGCCGCCTGTACAGCCGAAAGCAATCACAAGCTGACTTTTCCCCTCAAAGCGATAATGCGGAATTAAAAACCCGATTAAATCAAAAAGCTTGTCACGGAGAATCTGCGCCTGCTCGAATGACATTACATAGTCGGAAACGGCTTTGTCAAGCCCTGTTTTCGCCTTAAGCTCAGGCACATAATAAGGGTTCGGCAGACAGCGCACGTCAAAAACCAGATCCGCCTCGCCCGCCGAGCCGTGCTTGAACCCGAACGAAAAAACGTTGATAACAAGGCTGTCACTTACGTTGTCGAGAAAAAGCCGCACAATCGTGTCCTTAAGCTGAGAGCTGCTCATATAGCTTGTGTCAACGATATAATCCGCCTTTGCCCTTATGCTGCTTATCAAGTCTGTTTCCGCCGCAATCGCCTTTGAAATGTCGCCGTTTGCCGCTTCGTCAAGAGGGTGCTTTCGGCGGGTTTCCTTAAAACGCTTAATAAGCACCTCACGATTCGCCGTCAAAAACACCAGCTTTGCAGGCAAATTGAGCTTTTCAAGCTCTTTAAGCGTGTCGCCAAGCTTGAAAAGCATTGTTCCGCCTCTTATGTCCGTCGCAATCGCAAGCTTTTTAATCCCCGCTTCTTTTATATAATTGTCCGCAAGCTGTGGAATCATCTGCGGCGGCATATTGTCTATGCAGAAATAACCGATGTCCTCAAGAATATTCATGACGCTTGATTTTCCTGCTCCCGAAAGCCCCGTGACAATTACAAAATCCATGTTTACCGCCTTATTCCCAGATTTTCATTTCACATTCCAGCATAATGCCCGTCTGTGCAAAAACTTCCTTTTTAATCCTCGAAACAAGCTCCATAATCTCATCAAAGCTTGCGCCGTTTCGGTTTATCACAAAGCCGCTGTGCTTTTCACTTACCTGCGCGCCGCCGAAAGCCATTCCCTTAAGCCCGCAGACCTCGATAAGCCGTGAGGCATAGTCGCCGTCAGGCCGCTTAAACGTGCTTCCACAGCTTGGATAGTCAAGCGGCTGTTTATCGATTCGGCGCTGTAAAAGCTCGTTCATTCTGTCCTCAATCGCAAGCTTGTCGCCCTTGGAAAGCTTTACGGTTATGCTCGTGATAAAACAGCCGTTGTCGGAGAAAAAGCTTGCACGATAGCGCAGATTCATCTCCTCCGCCGCCATTTCTACTATTTTCCCGCCGCAGATACAGCGGCACGAAACAACAATATCCTTCATTTCCCCGCCGTAAGCGCCTGCATTCATGTAAAGCGCACCGCCGACAGTTCCGGGAATTCCATAGGCAAATTCAAGCCCCGTAAGGCTGTATTTAAGGGCGAAAAGGCAAAGGTCTGAAAGCCTTGTTCCCGCATCGGCGGTTATGGCTTCGCCGTCAAGCCTGATTTCGGAAAACGCCTCTCCCAAAAGGATAACCACGCCCGAAACGCCCTTGCCGCTTACTAAAATATTGCTTCCTCTGCCCATGATTCTGACAGGAATAGCTTCCTTTTCGCAAATTTCAACCGTGCCGAGAATAGATTTTTCGCTGTTGGCAAAAAGTACAAAATCAGCCGCCCCGCCAACCCGCATCGTCATATAAGGGGCAAGAACAAGGTCTTTTTTAAAGTCCGCTCCGCACTCGGCGGCGAATTTTTCAAGGCTTGTAAAGTCGTAATTCACGGTTTTGTCCTCCGTTTACTCGATTGTATGAAGATTTGCCGCACCGATTATGCCGGCATCATTTCCAAGGCTTGCGATGGCAAGGCGGGTTGAATTTCCCGGGTCAACGCAATAGCTTTCACGTGCGATAAACTCCTCAAGCGGCTTTGTGAGATATTCGCCCTCCTTGCAGATTCCGCCGCCGATAAGAAGCATTTCGGGCTGGAAAATATTCACCATATTCGTCAAGCCGCAGCCCAGATATTCGATATATTCGTCAACAACCGCCTTTGCGGTTTTGTCGCCTGCCCTCATGCCGTCAAAGGCGGTTTTGCCGTCAACGTTTTCAATGCTTCCCGCAAGCTCCCACATTTTTGAGGACTTGTCGGCTTCCATTGCTTCTTTGGTGGATTTTATAAGCGCCGTCGCCGAGGCATAGCTTTCAAAACAGCCCTTTCTCCCGCACGAGCAAGGTCTGCCGCCGTACTGAACAACCGTGTGTCCAAGCTCTGCGCCGCAATAGTTAAAGCCGGTGTAGATTTTGCCGCCGACAATAATTCCGCCGCCGACGCCTGTTCCAAGCGTTATTACCACAACGTCCTTAAAGCCTTTTCCCGCCCCCGCAAGCGCTTCGCCGAAAGCCGCCGCATTTGCGTCGTTTTCAAGGAAAATTTCCTTGCCCAAGCGTTCTTCAAGCATTTTGCCAAGCGGAGTATGGTCAAAGCCGAGATTGTTTGAATAAAGCACAACTCCTGTTTTGCGGTTTGCCGCACCCGGCGTGCCGATTCCTATGCTTTCAATGTCGGAAAGGCTTACCTTTGCATCGTCGCAGGCAAGCAAAACGGCTTCCTTTATGCTGTCGGCGATTTCCTCCGCCGTGCGGGGAAGGTTCGTTTTTATGCTTGACCGTCCGATTATGTTATAATCCTTGTCAACAACTCCCACCTTGATATTCGTTCCGCCCAAGTCAATGCCAATGTTGTACATTCGTATTCTCCTCAGTTTAAAATATTATTTGCCTTTAAATAGGCTTCAAATCTGTTTAAATCGGCGTTTATCACAAGCTCCTCGGGAAAATTCATTTCCGCAAAAAGCTTTTCCGCCGTGTCAAACTGCCCGATAAGCGACGAATAATGCGCATCGGAATCAACAATCACCTTTGTGCCGTTTTTCTCGCAGAATTTTAATATTTCCTTATAACGCAGAGCCGATTTCGGCTTTTTGATAAGCCTGCTTACGTTTACCTCGATAAGCTTATCCTGCTTTGCGCAAAGCTTTGTTACCTCGTCAAAATCATAGTCAAAATCGGGCGTTTCCGAGTGTCCGATTACGTTTATGCGGGGATTTTCCAAAGCCTTGAGATAAGCGGCGGTGTTTTGCGCCCTTGTCCCGGGGAAACAGCAGGGGTGATGAAACGAAGCGACTATCCATTCAAGCACGTCATACATATCATAAGGCACGTCAATATGCCCCTCAAAATCTAGTATATTCGCCTCAATCCCTCTTATGACTTTTACGCCGTGTATTTCCCGAGGCAAAATTTCCATATTGTAAAAATGCCAGTTGTGCGGCGAATCGGGCATCGCCTCGCCATGGTCGGTCATTCCGAGGTATAAAATGCCCGCCTTTGCCGCTTCCGCCGCATTTTCGGCGATGGTTGAATAAGCGTGCGTGGAAGCGATTGTGTGAGTGTGCATATCTGCGATAAATTTCATTTTCTTTCCTTTGTCCGCATCATATTATTATTTTTATAATTATAACGATTATTATGAGCCATATCAGCGCAAAAGGTATTGCGTAATACCATCTTTTCGGCTTTCCGTCCTGCCACATTCCCTCCGCCTGCAAGCGGTATTTTTCAAAAACATCGCTTGGAATAAGCCTTACCGTGACAGCGACAAGTGCGGGAAGAATGATTAAGTCGTCAAGCATTCCCAAAACGGGAATGAAATCGGGGATTAAATCCACAGGCGACAACGCATAAACAATTGTCAAAGCCGCAAAAAGCTTTGCCAAAGCAGTGGTTTCCTTGCTTTTAATCGCAAGGTATACGGCGGGAATATCTGTTTTAAGCCGTTTTGCCCGTTCTTTAAGGCTTGCTTTCATTATTCCCAATCAGTGACGGTGTCGGTTGACTCCATATTAAGTCCGAGCTGGCTTAAAAGCTCTTGCGCCGCATTATAGCCCATTTTCTTCTGCCTGTTGTTCATTGCGGCGACCTCAAGAATAACCGCAAGGTTTCTTCCGGGCTTTACAGGAATGGTAAGCGACGGAACCTTAACCCCTAAAATTGACACAAAGTGGTTGTCCATGCCCATTCTGTCGTACACCTTTTCGGGATTCCAAGCCTCAAGCTCGACGACCATGTCAATTTTTTCCGAAATCTTAACCGCACCGATACCGAAAAGGTGACGGGCATTTACAATGCCGATTCCGCGAAGCTCTAAAAAGTGGCGGATATTGTCGGGCGAGCTTCCCACAAGGGTGATATTCGACGCTTTTCTGATTTCAACGGCATCGTCGGCGACAAGCCTGTGACCACGCTTTACAAGCTCGATTGCGGTTTCGCTTTTGCCGACTCCGCTTTCGCCTAAAATAAGCATTCCCTCGCCGTAAACCTCGATAAGCACGCCGTGGCGGGTGATTCTCGGCGCAAGCTGTAAGCCCAGAAACGCAATCAGCTTTGAAACGAAAACAGAGGTGCTTTCGTCCGTGCGCAAAAGCGGGATTTCATATTTTTCCGCCATTTCTCTTATTTCGGGATAGATTTCAAGGTTGCGTGTGATGACAAAGGCGGGAATTTTCATGGAAAAAAGCTTGTCAAAGCGCTCTCTCCTTATTTCCTCGTCCATGTTTTCAAGATAAGCAAACTCAAGCTTTCCCGCAATCTGAATTCTTGTCGCATCGAAATATTCGTAAAAATCAGCGAACTGAAGCCCCGGGCGGTTTATGTCGTTGTTTGAGATGAGAATTTCCTCGGGGTCAAGAGGAAGATAAACCTCCTGAAGCATAAATTCCGTGATAATTTTTTTAAGCGGTACTGTAAATTCCTGTGTCATATTCATTCCTTTCGCTGAAAATCAGCTGTTTTTCTTAAGCTCGCCGGATTTCATGACGACCTCGGCATAAATTGTCGCCACAATCTGATAAAGCTCTTTAGGGATTGCCTCGCCTGCGTTAAGCATTACAAGCAGGGCGGCTGTGCTGTCGTCACGATAGACGGGAACGCCCGCCTCGTCGGCGATATTCACGATTCTCTGCGCAAGCTCGCCAAGCCCCGAAGCGACGACGACGGGTGCATAATGCATATCAGGGTTGTATTTAAGCGCAACTGCTGCGTTCTGCCCATAGGTTCTCTTATTCATTATACCCTCCTAAATCCGTTTGTCAAGCGTTGTGCGCCTGTCCATTATTTTCGGGAAGATTTCCGTGAGATTATGCGGGTCTTTAAGCACCGCCATATCAAAGCTTTTCGTGCGATAGCCTATCCCCGCAATAACACGGCTTGCCTGCTCTTTAATTTCCTCCGCTTTTTTCGAAAAAGCCGCAGGATAAAGCAGAGTCATGCTTATATCCTCGCCCAATGCGTACATATCAAGCTCGAACCGCCCCACGCTGTCAACGTCAAAGGTAAGGAAAAGGTGATAATTCCGCTGGGTTTCGGGGGTATTATTCGGGTTGTTTTCGTCGTTATCGACCCAAAGCTCGCCGAAAGCCTTTGTGCCGCCGACGTCAAGCGGAATTATGTAATGCGCAAGCGGCGTAAAAACTCCCGGGGCGTTTAAAAGGCTTTGAAGAAGGTTCGCCGCATTAAAGCTGTCAAGTGATTTCAAGGCGGGGTGGTTTATATTGTCCTTTATAAAATCTGTAAGGTTTACAAGGGCGGAATTAATCGGCGGTCTGCCCTCATTCGGCGGAATTTCATTTTTAAGCGCCATCTGCTCGACGATTTTGACGTAATTTTTATAAAGCTCTTGCCTGAGCGGTATATCGGGCATATTCTGAAGCACGTCATTTAAATAAGTAATAAGCGAATTCATATTGTCAAGGCTTTTAAACTCGGAAATAAGCACGGGCATCATCTTCCGCCCCTCCGTGCCGCCCAAAAGAAGCGAAAACGAATTTTTAATCGTGTTAAGTCCTGTTTCACGTCCGCTGAAATAGGCTTTAAAAAGCTTGTCAAAGGCCGACTCGTCAATATCAAGCGAATTTAGATAATCCGGATTCGCTAAATTTTCTGAAAAAAATGCCGATAATTTATTTATAGTATTTTTTGTTTCAGAATCTGTGATTTCCGCTTGATTTTGTGCGGCATTTGGTGTATTATTAGATAAAGGCCCTTCCGCGTTTTGGTAATCCCCAAGCTCGGACGGGGTAAAAATCTTGTTTAAAAGCCGATTATAAGCGTTTTGAAGCGCTTCCGCAAGGGTTGTGGACGTAATCTGCGTCATAAGCAGGCTGAAGCTTTCCTTAAGCATATAGCTGTTTTGGTTATAGCGTGAAAGATTATGTACGATAAGCGGGATAAGCGTCTGGGTTTTGTCGTCGTTTAACAGGCTTCCCGAAACGTCCTTGAGGATTGAAAGCGTCTGGGTTTTCAAAAGCTCATAATAATCGCCTGCGTCCTGTGCAGACCATTGCGCCGCCAAATCCGAAAGCTGTTTTGAAAGCTTTTGGTTCGGCGAGAAATATTCTGACAAAAACTTCATATTTGCGGCAAGTGCATTTAAGATTTCGCTTTTGTTCTGCGCAAAATTAAGCGATTTAAGTACATTTCCGACAAGCTCTTTTGTTTCTGCGCTTGTGGTTGTTTTCGCAAGGTCACGCAAAATATTATAGAATTCATCACCGCTGAACATTGTGCTTTGCTGTTCTTGTCCCTGAATTTCATCGACGAGCCTGTCGGGGGAAAGATACAAAGCCTTCGCCAAGTCCTCAAGCTCTCCGTGAAGCTCTGTATGTCCGTTTATAAGCGTCTGGTTAAGCACCTCGACATTAAGCAAATCCTTAAGCACCTTCACCGCAAGCGTCGGGTCCTTCGCAACCTGTACAGAAAGCGGAATCAAGTCCTTCTGCCCCATCGAAAGCTGGGCGCGCGCCCGCCCCGACTCTGCGGACGATGCAGAAACAGAGCCTGTCTGCGTAAGACTTACAATGTCAAACGGAGCAGTCGCAGCATCGGTCGGACGTGAGGTATAGTTATAGCTTTTTGAAGTAATCGGGTTTGTTATTTGTGGTATTTCAGGCATAATATCACCGCTTTCAGCTTTTAGATGTCAGAGGTTAGAGGACAGAGGACAGAGGTTGAACAATATAGGTTTGTATCATTATATCATATATTAAAGCAATAATAAAGGGGTTCTCAATAAAATATTTGCGGTTTAATTAAGCCGCACACGAAAGGAATGTTGAATATGGCAAAGGTCGAATCAGGTATGGAAGCTATGCTGGATATGTTCATCTTCGAAACCAACACTCTGTTGGAGCAACTTGATGAAATCCTCCTGCGAACCGAGCAGGAAAACACCTTTACAAGCGAGGATATAAACGAGATTTTCCGAATAATGCACACCATCAAGGGTTCGTCTGCCATGATGGGCTTTGAAAATCTCTCAACCCTTGCGCACAGGGCGGAGGATATGTTTTTCGTCATACGTGAAAATCCCTCGCTTATCACCGATGTAAGCTTTGTTTATGACATAGTTTTTCAGGTTTCGGATTTCTGCAAGGCGGAAATTGAGAAAATCCAGTCTGACGACTATGCCCCCGCCGACAACGGCGAGCTTTTGGCGAATATCGACTTCGGCATCAAGGTCTTAAACGGTGAGGTTTCCGCTTCGGCTGATGCTGTTGCCACAGAAAAAAAGGCTGTTTCAGAGGCGGACAATGCAAGCCCGCCGCCCGCCATGGAAGGCGCAATGTCTGTAAGAGTGTTTTTCGAGGAAGGCTCGAAAATGGAGAATCTCCGTGCCTTGCTTCTTGTAAACAAAATCAAGGACGAATGCGAATTTCTGGAATTTGTTCCGCCTGATATTGAATCAAATGCCGACACCTCAAAGGTTATCATAGAAGAAGGCTTTGTCGTCACGTTTAAAGCCTTCGGCAAAAACGAGGATATTCTCAAGCTTATTGAGGGCGCAGTAAACGTCCAGTCCTATGAGGTTATTGACACGCCAAAGCCCGCCGCACCCGTTCAAGCGGCAGAGCCTAAGGCGGCGGAAAAAATAGGTTCTGCGCCTGAGGCAAAGCCCGCTTTGCCAAAACAAAGCGCCCCCGCAGCAGCGCAAACCGCCGAAATCCCCACCGCACTGCACGCAAAGCAGAGCCTTATAAGCGTAAACCTCACAAAGCTTGACCAGCTTCACGACATTGTCGGCGAAATAATCACGTCCGAATCTATGGTAATCGCAAATCCAGAGCTTGACGGAATGCAGCTTGACAGCTTTACAAAGGCGGCAAGACAGCTTCGCAAGCTTACAAGCGAGCTTCAGGACACGGTTATGTCAATCAGAATGGTGCCGCTTTCGGGTGTTTTCCAAAAAATGAACAGGCTTGTGCGTGACATGAAAATAAAGCTCGGCAAGGACATAAATGTTGTGCTTGAGGGCGAAAATACCGAAATTGACAAGTCTATCGCCGACAACCTGAACGACCCGCTTATGCACCTTGTCCGCAACTGTGTCGATCACGGAATTGAAAAAACTCACGAGGAAAGAATCGCCCTCGGCAAGCCCGAAAAGGCGACGATAACCCTTTCCGCACAAAACGCTTCCGGCGAGGTTATTATTGTCGTCGCCGACGACGGGGCGGGAATAAACCGTGAAAAGGTGCTTGCCAAGGCAAAGAAAATGGGCGTTCTGACAAAGCCCGAGGAAGAATATTCTGAAAAGGAAATAAACAGCCTTATCCTGCTTCCCGGTTTTTCCACGAAAGAGCAAGTCACCGAATTCAGCGGCAGAGGCGTCGGAATGGACGTCGTAAAAGCGAACATTGAAAAAAGCGGCGGAACAATTATCGTTGACAGCAAGCCCGGCAAAGGCACGGCTTTCATCATCAAAATCCCGCTTACCCTGGCGATTATTGACGGCATGGAAATAATCGTCGGAAAATCAATCTTCACAATCCCGATTTCAGCAATCCGAGAGTCGTTTAAGGCAGAGCAAGAGCAGATTCTCCACGACACCCAGCAGGGCGAAATGATAATGATACGTGGGGTTTGCCACCCTGTTTTGCGGCTTCACAAGCGGTTTGGAATCGAAACGGAAATAACCGAGCTTAAGGACGGCATCCTCCTCCTTGTCGAAACCGAAAACAGAAGCGTCTGCATTTTCGCCGACAGGCTTGTAGGCGAGCATCAGGTTGTCGTAAAGCCTTTTCCAAGCTATCTTTCCAAGTATAAAATCAAGAAAAAGGGTCTTTCGGGCTGTACCATAATGGGCGACGGAACAATTTCCCTTATAGTTGATACAAACAATCTTATCGGGGCATAGAAAGGCGGTTTTAATATGAGCACAGCAATAAACACAAAACTTAGAGAAGCCGCCGCAAGGCAGCAGCAGGGCAGCGCCGATTTGCCCGCCGAAACAAACGAGGCGATAAACAAAGTCATGACTTTTTACATTGAGGATCAGCTTTATGCGATTGAAGTCCCCGACGTAATCGAGATAATCGGACTTCAGCCCTTTACCTTTGTGCCGGGCATTCCCGATTATATCAACGGAATTATCAATGTAAGAAGCAAGGTTGTGCCCGTCGTCGAGGTGAGAAAGCGCTTTGGAAAGCCCGTTAAATCCTATGACGAGCGCACCTGCATTATAATAGTAAGCAATGACGGCGACTCTGTCGGACTTGTCGTTGACCGTGTTTCTGGCGTCCTTGACGTCAAGGAATCAAACATTTCCGACACGCCAGACCACTCTGAAGTAAACGCAACACGGTTTATCTCCTACATAATCCGTTCTCACCCCGCAAACGTGCTTGTTCTTGACATAAACAAGCTTTTAAACGAGGAAAGCTAAGGCTGTTATGCTGCTTCACCAACTTTTTAACATAATTTCGGGAGGATTGACTTGCTTAAGATAACCGATGCAGAGTTCGACCGCCTTGTGACAAAAATGCACAAGGAATTCGGCATAGATTTGCGCAAAAAGCGTGTGCTTATTGAGGGGCGGCTTAACAGTCTGCTTTCCGAGCGCGGCTTTGACAGCTATACCAAGTTTCTTGACATGGTTTTCGCCGACCGTACAGGGCAGGAAATCACAGGCTTAATAAACCGCCTTACGACGAACCATACCTATTTTATGCGCGAGCCGCAGCACTATGACTATCTCAAAAACGAAGAGCCGTACACGACGGCAATGCTTCTTTCCGAGCATTTCGGCGCACGCAAGTCGCTCTGGAACACGAAAATACAGGCGACGGACATTTCACAGAGGGTTCTTGCCAAGGCGAAAGAGGGAATTTACAGCAAGGACGGTATGAAGGACCTGCCGCCCGACTGGATCCGCAAATATTTTGTTCCCGTTGACGAAACACGGTATAAGGTTTCGCCGAAAATTCAAGCGGAGGTTAATTTCGGAATATTCAACCTTATGGGGCCGATAAGCCCGCTTAAAAAATTTGATTTAATTTTTTGCCGAAACGTAATGATTTATTTTGATATGCCGACAAAAACGGCTTTGGTAAACCGTTTTTTCGAGGTAACAAAGCCCGGCGGCTATCTCTTTATCGGTCATGCGGAAAGCATTCAGCGTGACGTGACGGGCTATGAATACATAAAGCCCGCAATATACCGCAAGCCGCTTTAAAACGGCAATAAATACCGCCGCCGCACGAAGGAAGCTTTCCTTTGCGCGGCGTTTAAACAAAGAGGGGGAATTTCATGGCAAAAATTAGGGTTCTTGTTGTTGACGATTCGATTGTTTTTCGTGAAACGCTTAGGCGGCTTATTGACAGGGATATTTTCATGGAGGTCGTCGGGACGGCGACAGATGCGTTTGATGCGGAAAAGAAGATAGACGAGCTTAAGCCAGACGTAATCACGCTTGACAATGAAATGCCACGCATGAGCGGAATTGAATTTCTGAAAAAGCTTATTCCCGAAAAGCCCATTCCCGTCGTGGTTGTGACTTCCTCGGCGGTAAACGCATTTGAGGCGGTGGGTGCGGGGGCGGTTGATTATATAAAAAAGCCCGTGGTGAAAAGTCCTGCCGACATGGACGCCTTTGTGAAAGAGCTTTGCGCAAAAATTCGGATTGCAAGGCTTGCCCGTGTCGCAAGGCCAAAGACGGTTATTCCCGCACAGCCTGTTTCGGCGGCAAATATAGAGCTTTGCAAAAACTGTAACAAAATCATTGCCCTAGGCGCATCAACAGGCGGAACGGACGCTTTGCAGACGGTTCTCATGGGGCTTCCGAAGGAATGCC
>CAZYRV010000052.1:12200-12835 GCA_964649485.1 uncultured Oscillospiraceae bacterium
GATTGTGATTGTCCAGCATATGCCGGCGGGTTTTACGAAAATGTATGCCGACAGACTTAACCGTATGTGCGCAATGGAGGTTCGTGAGGCGAAAAACGGCGACAGGCTTGCGCCGGGGCTTTGCATTGTCGGTGCGGGGGAGTTTCATCTGCGGCTTGAAAGGGACGGCAAGGGCTATTACGTCACGTCAAAGGCGGGGGAAAAGGTTTCGGGGCATTGTCCGTCGGTTGACGTGCTTTTCGAAAGCGTGGCGAGGACGGCAAGGGAAAATGCCGTCGGCGCAATCCTCACGGGAATGGGTGCGGACGGCGCAAAGGGGCTTCTTGCCATGCGCAAGGCGGGCGCTTTCACAATCGGGCAGGACAAGGAAACCTGTGTCGTGTACGGAATGCCCATGGTTGCGTTTAATATCGGTGCGGTTGAAAAGCAAGCCCCGCTTTCCTCTATTTCAACGCTTATTCTAAACAAGCTTAAATAATTTAAAAAATTTTTTAAAAAACGCTAAAGTTTTGTTTGAATTGTACGACAATACATATGTAAGCGGTTAGAAAACCGTTAGAAAAGCTAGCTTTACACAAAATAAGCCCCAAAAGGAATTTGGGGTAAAAATTCAAGGAGGATTACTATGGGATTAG